>JBIKNA010000035.1:0-31108 GCA_044358965.1 Polyangiaceae bacterium | reverse complement strand
CGTCGAGTGGCCAGGCCACCCCGAACCACACCTTCACGTTCAACGACACCGAGTCCGTGCAAGACAAGATGCAGAAGATTCGTGCGGTAGCACAGGCCCGCCGCCTTCGGACGCAACGCGTCGAGTGTTCCACTGGATGCGCGGTGACGGTGTTTCGAGGCGACCGCGACCTCGAGACCATCCGCACCAAGGCGCGCCTCGAGCAGCTCATCAAGGGCGACCCGTAGCGCTCGCTTGCCGGCGTATGGTCTTCACGCCACCAGACGACATGATTCGCGCGCGTGTCTAAACGACAGCGCGTGCGCAGCGCCCAGATCCGTGCGCAAGCGTGGCCGTCTGATCAGGCCGCCGCGCGGGCGACCCACTCGCCCAAGATGTCGAAGCAGCCATTGATGCTTGGACACAAGTTGAGGCGCTGCCGAAGTTGGGCGGCGCCGGGCAGACCCGAGAGGTACCCGGACAGATGCCGACGGGTCACCTTGACCCCGTGCTCCTCGCCGCGGGTGTCGACGTTGGCCTGCAGGTGCGCCTTGCAAAGCGCGATGCGCTCTTCGTGTGTTGGCGCCGGGATGTCGGCCTGGCCCCGTAGACGCGCGTAGGCCTCGCGAAACACCCAGGGGTGCTCGATGGCCCTGCGGCCCACCATGACGCCATCGCAGCCCGTCTCGGCCAGGGCGCGCTCGGCGTCGTCGGCACTTTTGACATCGCCGTTGACGATGATGGGAATGCTGACCTTCTCTTTGGCCTTCTGTGCCCAGCTCCAGTCGGCCTTGCCGCTGTGCCCCATCTGCGCCGTACGGCAGTGGATGGTGAGCGCCGAGATGCCCGTGTCTTCGAGCCTGCGGGCCAGATCCACGATGGGCATGTGCGACTCGGGGCCATAGCCGATGCGTGTTTTGACGGTGACGGGCACATGCACGCTCTCGACCACCATGCGCGTCATGGCCACCATGCGCTCGGGGTCGCGGAGCCAGCCGGCACCGGCGCCACGGCCTGCAATCTTGGGAACCCAACATCCGCAGTTGATGTCGATGAACAAGGGCTCCGCCGACGCCGCAAAGCGCGCGGCCTCGGCCAGGCGCTCTGGGTCTGCGCCGTAGATTTGGATGCCCGTGAGCTGGTCGTCGTCGGCCAGCTTGATCTTGCGCCGGGCGTTGCGACAGCCGCGCAGCAGGCCCTCGACGTTGACGAACTCGGTCATGGCCAAGTCACCGCCAAGGTCGCGGCACAGACGACGAAACACCTCGTCGGTGACGTCTTCCATGGGGGCCAAGATGACCGGCTTGTTCCGGTACAGGGCGTCGAGTTTTTGGTGCGCGGGCGAGGTCACGGCGACTTCCTGCCCCTGCCATACTTCAAGCCGGGCCCTGGTGCAAACCGCGCGAGAATTTAGGGAGATTTTCGATGCCCCGGCGGGCGCGCAAGGCCCCCGGGCGCGTGCGCTGGGCGACCCCAAGGCAGTCGCTCGTTCGTCGAGAACAAAAGCTCCGCTCTAGGGCTGTCAGGGCACCGCAGTGATGTGCAGCGTGCCGTTGATGGTCGAGTCGATTGAAGCCGAGTGGTTCTTGACGCACACGTCGATGCGGCTGCGGCCGCGGCCCTGGAAGGCGCCGCCGGTGTCCACCACGCGGAACTCGATGACCTGGTTGTACTTGAGCTCGAGCTCTTTGATGCGCAGCTTCTGGCCGTACGGGAAGGCCTTGGTGTCCATGGCCACGGACACGTACGAAGCTTGGCCCGCGAGGTATTGCTGAAGCGTCCGCAATGGCGCGCCCTTGCGGTCGACGAAGCCGCCCTCGAGCGCGCTGGAGTCCGGGTAGTATCCGGTGCCCTTCGAGACGAAGGAGTCTCCTACGGCGCCGCCGGGCGTGCCACCTTGGCTGCTGCCGCTTTGGCCTGCGCTGCTGGGGGGCGTGCCGTTGCTGGAGCCAGACGACGAGCCGCTTGGCGTGGCGCTGTTGCTGCCGCCCACGAACTCCAAGAACGCGCCGTGCGAGTAGCCCTCGTTGCCGCCTTCGGAGACCTTGTAGAAGCCATTGCTGGCAGATGTGCTGAGCAGCGTGACGATGGTGCCCTTGGGCAGCACACGCAGCGTGCTGGAGCTGGTGGATGCCGCCGCGCGAAGCCGGAGATTGCCCGTGGTGCGGGCTTGGGCCCCGGTGGTCACGGTGCCCGTGAGTGCGCTCTCGACTGCGGAGACGTCGTCTACCGCGTCTTCGTCGCTAAGCTGGGTCTCGGTGGCGCAGGCGTTGAGAACGGCGAGACACGCAGCAAAAGAGGCGAGGCGGACAATCGAGAGCTTCATGATCTGCGGCGCGCCAGAGCAAGTTGGATGCCGCCGCCACAGCTGGAATGCTCCGCTCCGGCGCGAAATTCGAGACATGGCACCGATGTAGGTTCGCGGCGCGTCGCGTCGCGTCGCGCTGGGGAGACGCACGCGGCACCTCGCGGAACACAATGTGTGCTTCTAGGTCGACGCAGCGTGCGGGGGAGCCGCGTGGGCCTCGTCGTTGAGCCGCACGAAGGAGATATGGGAACGCTGCGCGGGGGACGCGGCCATGGCGCGCAGCACGTCCATCGAGGTGACGATACCGATGAGGGCGCCCGTCTCGCCCACCACGAGCACGCGATGGATGTGCTGATCGACCATGAGCTGCACGGCCAAGGTCAGCGGATCACCGGGCCGCACGGCAAATAGGACCCTGGTCATCGCGTCGCCGATGGGAGCGTTGGGATCAGCGTGCCTTGGGTCGAGGCAGTCTTGTGCGGAGATCATGCCGACGAGGCGGCCGGTTTCGCTGACCACGGCCATGCCGCCGACCCGTGCCGAGGCCAGCGCAGCGTTGGCTTCTGCAAGCGTGCTCCCTGCAGAGAGCGTCAGTACCGGACTGCTCATGACATCGCAGACGCGTACGTCTACAGCGGTGGCGACCTTGAGACTCATGGTTGATCCTTGGTATGGGGCGGAGGGCCGCACGGGGGCCCTAAGCAAGCGCCATGCCCTCATGCGATCGCCTGGAATTTGAGTGAGTGGCATAGGGCCGTCGGTACCAAAGGGCGCAAGGCTTGCGGGCGAAGCGCGCGCGCCTTGCCGGGCAGACGTTGGCGGGGGCAGTCCTGTGGCGATTTCTCCTTGCGGGCGCTCCCGAGGGCGTGTCTTCGTTGCATGTACCCCGAGTCGTCTGCCGACATTGCCGTTTCGCCTGGGGCCACTCCGGGGCGCAAGGACCCGGGCATCGTGCGCCCGGACCCCATGGCTCCCATGGGCGTGGCCGAGTACGAAGAGCGCGCCCGGCAGCTGCAGCGGGTGCTCCCCGGGGCCGATGCGATGCTCCTTTCGGCGACGCTTCTGTCCGACGTGGAACGACGCAACGGCGCGCACACCGAACTGTGGGCGGATGCGCAGTTTCTATGCGCCCAGGTGTTCATGGCAACGGCGGAGATCGCTCGCGCCATCGAGTCGCTCGAAGCCGCTCGGTCTTTTCGCGTGGAGACGGCGAAGCACGCCCAGAAGAAGCTCACCATCGAGATGAACCTGGGAGACTTGCTCCGGCACGCCCTGCGGCTCGACGAGGCCGAAGAGGTGCTCGTGGCCAACGTGGAGCAGCGTCGCGCGATGTATGGCGATCGCCACGTGGGCTACGCCTTCGGCGCCGAGGCGTTGGCGACGCTGTACCTGTACCAAAAGAGGTATGTCCGCGCCGAAGCCCGCGCCCGCGAGGCCACGAACCTCTTTCGAGGGGCGGACCCGGAGCGCTATCGCGCGTCGCTGGCAGTGCAGCTTCTCGCGAAGAAGGGGCGGCACCCGGCGGATGATGCACTTTTGGCGTTGCCCGAGGGCGAACGCAAGGCCGTGCTCTCGCACCTCCCACAGGCCATTCGGTTTCCGGTGCCCTCGTGCGTACCCTTGCTCTGGGATGTGTGGCGACACGTGACAAGTACCAAGGACACGCAACTCGAGCGCGAGTGCCTGCGCGCCCTCGAACGCGTTGCGTCGGTGGCGGGACAGCTTACCGACCAGATTCGCGCCCTGGAGCGCCTCTTGCTGTTGCCCACGGACCGCCCCGAAGAGCGCGCGACGCTGCTGCATCAGCTCGCCGCTGCCTGTGCCTGCGCGGGACACGCCGAGCGCTCCACCTCGGCAGCGCAGCTCGAAGAAGAACTCGTGCGCACCCTGGGACTCTCGTGGGAACCGCACCGCGGGTACTCGTCCCGACCCTGCAGCGCTCCATAGGTCTGCGTGGGGCCTCGGTCGCCACTGCGAGAGCTTCGGTTTTTGCTCTGTTATGGCCGCGGCCCCCGGGGGGCACCGCTCTTCAATCGCTTGGCGCATCCGACGCGGCGTCGTCAGCGGCGTGCTGCTCCAGGCGTTTTCCTTCGAGTAGCTTGGCCGCGCGTTCTTGATCGGCGCGCTCGAGGTCTTTCTGGGCCTGCGTTCGACCGTGCCGCACCCGGTTGATGTCGGCCTGCTTGGCCTTCTGTTCGCGCTGCTTCTTCTTGCGAAAGCGGTTGAGGTTGACGACGTTGCTGCTCACACCATGACTGTGCCACGGGGCAAGAGCGAAGCCCAGGGCGGAACGTTCCCTGGCGATGCGCGCAAGCTTCTGCGGGGCCAGCCTTTCCGGTGACAGTCTCATGTAGAGTGCTGTGCCCGTGAACGACAACCCACCGCCGCGACGGCGCTCCGTATCGCGTGGTTTCGCCATCGCGGGCCTCGCGCTCGCCGCCAGCCTTGGGGTGGCGGCACTGGTGGGCGTGTGGACCCACCGGGCGAAGACACCGCCGCGCGGGCCTGCCATCGGCAGCGCACAACAGTGCGAGACCGCGCGCACCCAATATCTGCGCGCACTCGCGATGCAGCAGACCTGCGTGCAAGACAGTGACTGCATCTCCGAGTCTCGGGCAGGCCTTTACTCGGGGCTCGACCGCTGCGCCCGATTCCGACGCAAAGACAGCTCCCCGAACGATCTCGGGCAACTTCGGCACTTGGAGCAGAGCTGGCTTGGCCTCGGGTGCGCCAACAAGTTCTTGCAGTGCCAAGAGCAACGCGCCCAGTGCAAACAAGGAACATGTGCCGAGCTGCCACCCGCGGGGCTCCCCCGCACGTATGTGCGCACCTGGTCTGACGATGACTTTTCGTTCTTCTTGCCGCCGGATGCCGTGGACACCCACGCCCAGGGCGATGACTCCCGGGTGGCGCGGTACACGAGCGCCAAGGGTACCTTGGCGTACGACTTTGGTCGGTACGGAAACCCGCTGAATCCCACCGGAGATGGCAGTACGCAGGGCACCAAGTTGCTGTCGCGCATCCCGTTCGACCTGTTGGGGCACCCGGCCTTCTTGTCATCGATGGAGCACGCGCGTGGCTTTGGCTACGGCGCAAGGTACACCATGGGGGTGTATGTCCCCGCGGCCCAGACCTCACGGCCGGGCCTTGGCGGCGCCGAGACCTCGAGCCTCAGCATGACCGTGACCTGCGACATTCTGCCGGACTGCCAGTCCTTCGAGCCCGTGTTCCGAAACGTCGAGTTCCACTGGACCCGCGGCCCCGGCGCGCACGAGTAGAGAAACGCATGCCGCCGTTGGCGGGGGGCACGGGCATTCGCCATTACGGCGGGGGCCCGCTTCCGAACTCGCTCGATTTCGAGCGGGGTCGGGCTGCTGCGAGCGAGAGCGGGGGTGATCGGTTATCGGCGGTCGGGGCCGCCTGGCCACCACGACAGCGCGCTCTAGAACACCGTTTGCAGCGCTGCGCCGATGCCGGTCGCGCTGGCCGTGGGAGCGATGATGGTTTGGCCTTTGGACTTGGGGGCCAAAAGATAGATCACCACGCCCCCGGCCAGCGCTGCTGCTCCGCCGGCGATGGCAACATTGGATACCCGGGCAGCGTTGCGGGCTTCGTCGTTGGTTTGCAGCGCAAGGGCCGAGCAGCCGGTGCTGTCGCAGTCGCTCCTGGCTTCGTCGGAGAGGGAGCGTGCCCGGAGCCCGAAGTAGGTGCCAACCCCCAAAGAGACCAGTCCGAGCGCTCCCAATGCGGCGCCCCCGCCGCGCATCAGGGTGCGTTTGCTCTCTGTATCGCTACGTTCGGAGCCGCGCTCCTCGGGCGCGCTGGCCACCGGCACGGGATGCGCAGGTGGTGCACTTGGCGCCGGGGGTGGGGCGGCGCTTGCAGATACGCCGCGGCGCAGGGCGTCGAGCTCGGCCACCGGCAACTGGAGCTCGATGTGCGCCATACGAGCTTTGGCGTGTTGCACGCGGTCGGCGCGGCCGTCCGGGCGCCCGGCAACGAGCGAGTACTCGGTCCACGCCGCTGCCAACTTGCCTTCGCCTTCGTGGCAATACGCGAGCGCCATCAGCGTTCCGTCTGCCGGGTCGAGACGTTGCGACTCGGCCAGCTTGGGGCATGCTTCGGTGAAGGCCTTGCTTGCGAGCAGCGTCTTGCCCTCTTGGAACAGGGCTTCGGCGCGGGCGGCGTTGCTCTGTGCGAAGGCGGTGCCGCTCAGGGCAAGCCCAGCGGCACAAAAGGCAACCACGAGGCCTACGCGCAGGTTCATCATTGCCTCGTATCGAAGAGTTGAACGGGGGCCTCGGTGGGCGCACTGCTGGCCGGAGCCGCGGGCGCAGGGGCTTGCGTGGGGCCTTGCACCTGTTGGGCAGATCCCTCTTTGGCCCCTTCCTTCTTGGGGCCGGCGCGCCGGGCTGGCGCGGACGACGACGGTGGACTCGGTGTCGGGGGCGGCGCGGATTCTTTGATGGCGGCGGGCTCCGGTGCCGCGACCACGGGGCCTGGCGGGGCCGCAGGCTCTGGGATGGCAGGCGTAGCGCGGCCCTCGGCAGCGCCGGAAGCCTTGTGCGCATGGCTCAAGCTCCCTATGCCCAGTGCGAGCAGCATGGCCATCGCACCTGCGGAGAAAGCCAAGGTCTTGCGCAGCGACAGGCGCCGCATCGGCAGCGCCACCGGCGGCACGGTGCTCGACCCTTCGAAGGCCGCGCTGTCCGGGAGTCCGTCGGGGTGGGCGCGCAGGGTGTGGTCCTGCGCCAAGCCGAAGGTATTGTCGAACTGCATGGGAACAGCTGTCGAGAGCACCGTGTCTGCGAATACGGTGTCTGCAAACGCCGGCGGCCGCACGGAGAACCGCTGAACGATTTGCGCGATGCGGGTTGCGCGAGCGTGCCCTGCTGCATCGAGGGCCAAGGCAAAGGCGAGCTCCGCCGTGTCTTGTGGCCTTTGTGCAGGATCGGGCGATAGGCAACGCATGACCACCTGGATGATCTGCGCCGGCAAGTCCGGGCGATGGGCGCGAATGTCCACGGGACGATCACGGCTGATGGCCGCGAGCAGTGCCCCAAGGCTGCTCGCCTCGAAGGGCATCCGTCCGGTCAGCAGTTCGTACAAGATCACGCCCAAGGACCAAATGTCGCTGCGCGCGGTCGCGTCCTTGGGATTGCGAATCTGCTCTGGGGACATGTACGAGGGCGAGCCGAGCAAGCTGCCCTCGGTGGTGCCTCCCCGGGCCAGGCGCGTCATGTCGTGTCGCATCTCGTTCTTGGAGATGCCGAAGTCCAACACCTTCACCAGTGGCGAGCCATCCGGACGCGTGGTCAGAAACAGGTTCTGCGGCTTGAGGTCGCGATGCACGATGCCCAACGAGTGCGCCTGCGCCAAGGCTTCGGTTGCCTGGAGCACATAGTCAATGGCCTCCGGAACAGGCAACACGCCACGTGTCTCCGCGACGGTGGCGAGATCACTGCCCTGCAAGAACTCCATCACCATGTACGGGGCGCCGGTGCCTAGGGTGCCCACGTCCAGCACGCGGACCACGTGCTCGCCCTGAATGCGAACTTGCGAGCGGCCCTCTTGCAGAAATCTGGCGACGAGCTTCTCGTCGCTGGAAAGCTCCGGCAGCAGCAGCTTGATGGCCACTTGTTGTTGGAGCTGCAGGTGTGTGGCCAAGAGCACAACGCCCATGCCGCCGCGGCCCAGCACCCGTTCGACCCTGTATTTCTCGGCCAGAAAGCTTCCGGGCAGATAACTCATCGTGGTACTTTCTCTGCATGAGCCGCCGCAGGCACCCATGCGGAACTGTGCCCAGCGGGCGGGCGCTCGCGCGCGGCCTCTGGGGCTTGGGAGCGGTGTTGGGAGCGGCGCTCGGTGGCTGCGAGTCGATTGCTGGCATCCGCGATCTGTCGCCACGCGGCATCGATGCAAGCGCCGACGTGGTCTCGATCCCCATCTCCGATGCCGCGGTCTTGCCCGATGTGCCCACGATTCCTCTGCCCGACGGAGGACCGATCATCACAACGCCGGACGGGGGAACCATTTCGGCGGTGTTGCCCCGACGCTTGGCCCTCGGCAGCACCCACTCGTGTGCCCTCGGCACCGATGGTCGCGTGTTCTGTTGGGGCTCCGGCGCTTCGGGGCAGCTCGGAACCGGAACGTCGGGCAGTCGTGCCGAAGGCAAGCCAGTGCCGGGGCTCAAGAACATCGTGTCTGTGGTCGCGGGTACAGCGCACAGCTGTGCGCTCGACACGACGGGGCGCGTGTACTGCTGGGGCCGCTCGGACCAAGGACAACTTGGCGGCTCCCCGGCAGCGGTGGGGGCCCCCGTCGCCGTCGACCTCCAAGGCGCGCGCGCGATGCAAATCGCCGCCGGGTCCATTCACTCGTGTGCGCTGCTGGTTGGCGGCAAGGTCCGCTGCTGGGGCGGCAATGGCTTCGGTCAGCTTGGCAACGGGACCACCGACGGCGGCAGCGCCGTTGTGGAGCCGACGTCCCTCGATTCGGTGACGGCGCTCTTTGGTGGCGGCTTTTTCACCTGCGCCCTCAAGGGCGAAGATGCGCCATTTTGCTGGGGCGACAACGGCTTCGGCCAGCTTGGCGACCGCACCAAAACCACAAGGCCCACGCCCGTCAATGTTCGCGACGTTGCCTTTGCAACGCGTGACATGTCCTTGGGCACGTACACGTCTTGTGCGGTGGCCAGCACGGGGGCGCTCTTTTGCTGGGGCCGCAATCGCGCCATCGGGGATCCTGCGCCTCAGGGCATTGTGGTGCCCATGGCGGGGTCCGCGGCGGAGTTCACCTCGCCCGCCGCCGTGGGCGCAGACGCTGGGGCGCCGCTGGTCGTGGGCATTGCCACCGGCGCAGCTCACGCGTGCGCACGAACGCTGTCGGACCACGCCGTTTGTTGGGGCAGCAACCTGCGAGCTCAGCTTGCTGTCGATAGCGACGGGGGCGCCGTGGCCGGATTCAATGATGTCAGCGCACTCGCCGGCGCCGTTCGGGAGGTTGCCGTTGGCCTTGGCCACTCGTGCGCCCTCGCGGGAGCCGACATCTTTTGTTGGGGCAACAACGATCTGGCGCAGGCGGGTGCAGCGGCCGGCGCGCCCCGACCCAAGCCCGGCGTCGTGACGCTCTCGCCCTAGGGGGGGGCCCCCAGTCCTCCCGTCGGCTTTCCGCGGATTTGCTTCGCATCGCATCGTTGCCCCTCGTTGCCTAGCAACGGTAGGCGTCGTCGTTGCGCCTTGCGCTGCTCGCAACTCCCGGGAAATCCTCGGTCCGGAATGAGGGACACCCCCTAGTCTCGTCACTGGCATCACTGTCCGTTTCCCGCCGCGTCGGGTGTGGCATCCCCAGTTGCCGGGGACCCTTCGTCAACGCCGCCGTCGGCCGGCGCGGGCTCCACCGGCCCGCTGCTCTCCTGGTCCCACTCGTAGCCGCCGCGCTTCACGTTTGGGCAACGCATGCCCATGGGGGTGCACGAGCCCGGACTCGACACCACGCTCATGCCCTTGCGGCCCTCGCAGATGGACACCCCGACATGCTGCGCATCGGCGAGCACCGCGGCGCAGGCCGTGTAGGCCTGGGGGGTGATCTCTCCGGTCTCGAGATTCATGCAATGCAAGTCGGTGCAGTTCCACACCACGCATGCGAGCTGCTCCAGGTCCGCTGGCGACGATGGGCGCACAACCTCGTCGGTGCTGGTCTCCGCGTCGCCGGACGGCACTGCGGCGCACGCAGCGAGAAGTGCCACGATACTGGCGGCGGAGAGAACGACGGTGATGACGCGCATGCTGTGTGCGTCAAGGTAGGAGCAAGCATTGCGCCATCCATTCAAGACGGCCTTTGCGCACGAAAGCGCGGGCCGAGGGCTTCGGCGAGCTGATGCCGAACATCCTCAATGGACCGGCTTGGATCCTGTCTGCGTGCCGCAACCAAGCGCCTCGGCGCGAAATTTCTTGTCGCAATGGAAGCTGGAAGCCCGGGCGCTGGGGGCGCCGGTACCCCGAACGCGGCTCGCTGCGCGCGCGTGTTAGCTCAGTGGGCGCCACCAGCTCTTGACCCGCTGCCACACGGTCATGTCTTTGCGGAGATCCAAAAAAGCCTGCAACGCTGGTTTGCGCATGGCCAACGCGTCGCCGGGGCGAAGCACGAAGCCATAGCGGCTGCGGGCGTAGATCTCGGCGGCTTGTTCGAGCGCCGGGCTTCGCCCATGACCGTCGCTCTCGATGCGCGCAAGCAACTCCTCGACGGAGTCCGATGCACTGGGGGCCACACCGGCGTCTTCGGCGCCGATGCGCACGTACTCCCAGAGGTTCCAGGCCCGCTCGGACGGCGACGTGGGCATGACCGGGGTCTTGAGGTGTGTGGTGAGCAAGGCACGCTTGGCCGGTCGGTAGGCCACCAGCAAGAACAGCAATGGCCACAGTAGCGGCGCCACGCTCTCGGCTTCTTGGGCCATCTTCTTCATCATCTCGGCGAGCTGCTCGCCATCGAAGGGCTTCTTGGCCTTGCCCGGCTTTTGCTCGGGGTCTTGCTCTTGTGGTTGCTCTTGCTGCGGCTTGCCCTTGTTCTTGCCGCCTTCGTCGCCTTTGCCGGTCCGAAACAGGTACGGGCTCAAAACCGCCGTGAACGCAAAGAGCAGCACCACGGCGCCGAACATGGGCAAGAGGTTCTTGCGCGGTACGTACGAAAGCTCCGTGCGTTTGTCGACCCTGCGCTCCGCGGCACCCGACAAGGCTTGCCACATCTCCACGCGCTGCGTCTGCTTGGCGTGCAGGAACAGCACCATGAACAGGATGAAGCAGAACAAGAAGAACAGCGGCACCGGCAGCCATGCGCTCAGCTTGTCTTCTTCCCAGTTGCTGACGCGCCCCTCGCGATTGAGGATCACGAACACCGAGCCGATGAAGCCCACGGAGGGCCAGAAGGCCGACAGTAGCTCGTAGCGATGCTGCAGCGAGAAGAGGCCGCAGGGCAGCGCCATGGCAAAGAACATCGCCGGCACCGTCAGCTCGTCGGGCAAATGAAGACCCGTCGAAACAAGGACGAACATGCCGCCGAAACCGAGCGCACACCACGCAATGACCGTGGGTACGGCCCGCAAGCGCAAGAGCGCCAGTATTTGGCCTGCGCCCACCCCGAGCATTCCGGCGAACAACCCCAGCAAGAACAGCCACACGGCTTTGTCGCCGGGCGAGGCGTACCACACGATGGTGGTGATGAGCGCAAGCGAGCCCAAGGCCGCAAACAGGAAGTAGAAGAGCAGCGGCTTCTTGGACAGCCGCAGCGACTCGACAAAACTGGTGGGCCAATGGCCAAGGGCGCGGCTCATAGCGGCAAGAGCTCCAGGTGTGGCCCTTTGCGGTCCATCACCATGACGCGGGCCCCGGTGGCGCGCGCGGCCTCGATGCCAGCGCGGGCAGCGTGCCCGACGTCGCGAAAGGCCGCGGCCGTGTTGGTCCGGTACTTCAAGATCGAACGCCAATCGAAGGCGTTGTCGTCGGCACCGGCGGGGTAGGGGTATCGCAGCAGGCGTTCCAGGGGCGAGCGTGGGTCTTTGCCGGCGATGGGCATCATGCTCTGCGTGGCGATGGTCACGATGGACGATGCGGGGCCGAGCATGTTGGGCATGGGCGAAAGCCCGGCGCTCACGATGATGGCGCCGTCATCGGCGCGGCCATTGGGACCGAGCAGTGCGCCGACGGAGATCTCGTGCTGCCATGCCGCATCGGCACCCAAGGAGCGCCACACGCGCTCTTCGCCTCGTCGGCAGAACAGCTCTCGCGTGGCGGCGACCCCTTGCTCGTTTCGAAGGCACAGCGCCAAGGTGACCTTCTCGCCCCGCTGCACCAAGGTGTTGGCCAAGCCAATCCAGCTCTCGACCAAGAGGTCCAGCGCATCGGCCAGCAGCGGCGCCGACATGCGTAGCTGTGGCGGCAAGTACGTGTCGAGCACCAGGCGGATTTTGCGTGGCGCAAACGGAATGGACTCGGGCACGCGCACATGGAGCGCCCCGGTGTTGATGCTGAGCTTCCAGTGCACCCGTCGCGCATCGTCGCCGCGCATGTACTGCCGGGTCTTGAAGAAGTCTTCGGTGGCGATGCGGGACATGAGCGACAGCGGGCCTTCGGCCTTGGCGTGGCTCTCGGGCTTCTTTTGGAACACCACCGAGCGCAGCCTTGGCAGCACGCGCATGCTGGTGCAAGCGTGCGTGGCCACGGCCACACGGGTCACGCCCAAGATGTCCTCGTACCAAATCTGCGCGGGGCCCAGGCGGTACACGCCTCGGGCGGTACGGGGCAACGGCGCGCTGAGCGTGGCCTGGGCTCCGGATACACTGCGGTCGACGGCGAAGCGGGTCTCGCCGCCCAAGCGCTCGGGAAGTGCCTCGTGCAGGTGCAAGCGGAAGCCCGGGGGCACGGGCACCCGCGCCAGGATGAATCGCTCTTCCACTGGGTCGCCGGCGTCCAGCACCGTGGGCGACATCTCGCGGTCGATGGACCCGCGGCCCCGGCGCACGCGATCGTCGAAGGCGCGAATGCTGAAAGCCGAGGCGAACGTGGCCGCCGTGGAGAAGATGTACAGGAGCCCCAGGCCCGCGACCGCCACCACGGCGAACTGTCCCCACTTGACGGCCAGGGCGCAGACCAACATGACCACCGAGCCCAAAACCAGGCTCACTCCCCGAGAGGTGAGCACGCGCACGTGTTTGTCGATGGCTGTTACGAACGCGCCGAAGCCGCGCTCGCCCCGTTGCGCCATGGACCGGCGCTCCCGGCCCACCTTGACCGCAATGCCGATGATCTGAAGAACCATGAGCGGCAGCACGATGAGCATGAACCAACGAGCGAAGGCGCTCTGGGTTTCTTTGACCTCGCCAATGTCGAACACGACGCCCACCAGCGCGCCGATGACCCACGGCAGCGCAAACAGGAGCATCGAATGCATCCCCGCGCGGAGAAGGCGAAAGAACGTCATGCGGGCGAGGGCACGCGCTCCACGCAGCGGGCCACGAGCTCGCGGCCCACACCCGAATCGCTGGTCATGACCCGGTGCCCAAGAACATCTGGGGCCAGCACCTTCACGTCCTCGACGTTGATGAACTCGCGGCCGGCAAACAGGGCCCGGGCTTGGCAGGCCCGCGCGAGCAGCAACGTAGAGCGAGGCGACACGCTGCGTAGATTGCGGTCGTCCGAGCGCACTGCACGAAGCACGGCCACCAAGTACTGCCGCAGCTCTGGCGCCACGTACACCCGGCGCGTGGCCTCTTGCCAGCCAAGCACGTCTTCTTTGGTGACGACCGGAGTGAGCGCGCCCAATGGGGGTTGCTCACCCAAGTGCACCTCCAGCATCTTCATCTCGGCGTCTTCGGGGGGATAGCCCACGCTCAGCATCATCATGAAACGGTCCATTTGGGCGGCGGGCAACGCATAGGTGCCCTCGTCGTCCAGCGGGTTCATGGTGGCCAGGGTGATGAACGGGGGCTCGAGCTTGTGCGTGGTTCCCTCGACGGTGACCTGGCGCTCTTCCATGACCTCGAGAAGGGCCGACTGGGTCTTGGGGGGCGCGCGGTTGATCTCGTCGGCCAAGAGCACATTGGTGAACACGGGGCCCGGCGAGAACTCGAAGGCCTTGCTTCGCATGTTGAAGACGTTCGAACCGCTCACGTCCATGGGCAGCAAGTCCGGCGTGAACTGGATGCGCTTGAAGTCGCAGGCGACACTGCCCGCAAAGCTCTTGGCCAGCATGGTCTTGCCCACGCCGGGCACGTCGCGAAACAAGATGTGCCCCTGGGCGGCCACGGCCCACAAGATGCGAATGATGACCTCGTCTTTGCCCATGATGACCTTGCGCATGCTGTCGAGCACCGCGCGGAACTGCTCTTGGTATGGCGGCCGCGATGCCCCTTGGGGCTGCGGCAAGCGGGCGGTGTGCGGTCCAACGGGATCCATCATGGTCGTCTCATTTCTCCCAACGTGCGCTGAGCACGAACCGGCGCAGGCGCAGCCAAAGCTGTCGCACGCCCGATGCGTGCACATTCTCGTAACCCCAGAGCCAAAAGTCCACGCGGGCATCATCGATGTGCCACGCCGACGCGTAGGCGCGGATCACCCGGACCTCGGCGGCGTCGGGCATGCCGTCGATGGCCGCCGTCTCGCACATGAGCTGAAGCAACGCTTCGCGGCGCGCCGCCGGGATGTACCGCGAGACACTCGCCGGCGCGTGCACCATGAACTCGTGATCGCCAAGCGGCGCGAGGCCTTCGCTGCGCAAGAACGTATCGACGATCTCGCGCTCTTTGGGGTGCAGCTCGCCATCGGCGGCCACCACGGATACCAGGGGATACACGATGGCCCGCGGTGGCGCCGAGTTGGGCGGCTGCGACAGCGCGGGGCCCGACGCCGGCGCTTCGGGGAGTCGTGGCGCGGAGCGCTCGGGCACCTTTTGGGGCGGCGCCTCCATGCGGCGCTCGCTGCTTCGTGCGGGGGGCGCCCCCCGGGCGGCAAAGGGGTCTGCCACGGTCTCGATGCGCTCCCGGAGTTGCAGTGCCGCGAACAGCGATGCCTCGTCGCAGCCAAAGTGGTCACGCAACAGGTGCTCGGGGCTTGCGTGCCCGAGGGTGTCGGCCATCTGCGCAAGGCGCGCGCGTACCTGCGACAGGTCGGCCAAGTTGGCTGGTGGCTGCGTACGCGCGAGCCAGGCGACGGCACCGCAGTGATCGCAGCGGTGGGTGTCGACGACCTCCGGGCCCATGGGGTCGTGACAGGCCGGACAGCAGTTGGACGGTAGCAACGCGAGATCCAGAGGCTCGCGATCGATGCTGCCCTGGGCGAGGGTTCCCTGGCTACTTGCGCCACAGAATGTACAGGTTGCACGCATGGGCAGCCCGAAACGGCAGGCCGGGTGCGCGGCGTCGTACAGCTCCACAGAGGCGCCCTCGACGTGGCAGACGCCGCAATCGGCGGGGAGCTCGACGGGCGCAGGCATGGCTACCGCCATGGTACGGGGCATCCGCGCCGAGGTCGATGCTGGATGCCACATGGCCCTACGACGCCAAACGTCTGCGGCGTCACGTTTGTTCCTGGCTATTGCCCTTTGCGGGGCCGCAGGGCCGCGGGGCCGGCGGCCAGCCTAGAATGCGTTTCAGCCGAAGAACTCGATGAGCAGCTCCGAGGTCTTTTGGTGGGCGTGCTCTTGCACCCAGTGGGTGCCGTCGGGGATGAACTCGACCCGTTGGTTGGGCACCCAGCGCATGGGAGGGACCGCGAGCTCTTCGCCCAGGGCTAGATCGCCCCAGCCCCAGATCACCAAGGTGGGGGTCTCGATGACCTTGATCTTGGGCGTGGTGCCCTGGGCCAGGCTGCGCGCCGCCGCGCGGTACCAGTTGAGTGCCGATGTGAGCGCGCGCGGTCCGCGGAACGCATCGATGAAGGTGTTGGCTACCTCGAGCGAGAAGCCCTCGTCCAGGTAGAGCTTGCGAAGGGCCGCAAAGTCACCGGCGGACAGCAAGCGCTCGGCGACCCCGGACAGTTGGAAGAAGGCCATGTACCAGCTCTTGCGCAGCTGCTTGAGTGTGCGAAGGCCTCGCATGAGCATGACGGGGTGCGGCAGGTTGAGCACCGCGAGCCGCTCCAGACACTCGGGGTGCTGCATGGCAAAGCGCCACGCCACTTCTCCGCCCCAGTCGTGACCCACGAGGTGCACCCGCTCGGTGCCGAGGGCACGCAACAACCCGCGCACATCGGCCACCAGGTGCTCGACGCGGTAGTCATCGACGCGGCCGGGCCGATCGCTCTTGTTGTACCCGCGCAAGTCGGGCACCACCACGCGGTAGCCCGCAGCGGCCAGGGCCACCATTTGGTGTCGGTAGGTGAACCAGAACTCGGGGAAACCGTGGAGCATGACCACGGTGCTCTTGGCATCGGCGGGCCCCGCACTGGCCACGTACAGGTTTACGTCGCCAACGTCGTGGTAGCGGAAGGAGAAGCTCGGATCGAAGCGCTCGGGATCCATGGCGCGAGGGCGAACCTAGGTGCGAAGTTCGAGGGGGATGTGTCCCGTCTCGTTGTACGACATGAGCCGGACGGCGCCGCCGGGCAAGACGCACATGCGCGTGATGCCGCAATGGTTGGCCATCATGCGGGTCCAGGTGGAGCTCTTGGCCTTGAGCGCCCGGGTGGCAAAGTAGCGAATCAGGTTGGCGTGGCACACCAACAGCTCGACGCTGGGCTTGCGTGTGGGGCGGACGTACTTCTCGAAGGCCTCGTCGAAGCGATCTTTGTCTTCGTGCAGATCGCGCTCGGTGATGGTGAGCCCCTTGACCCGCGTGGGCACGCCCTCGCACAGGAGCCGCGTGGACGAGAACTCGGCGCCGAGCTCGGCGCAGACGATCTCGGCGGTCTCCCGCGCCCGGACCATGGTGCTCGAATAGACCTTGTCGAAGCTGGTGCCCAACAGCGCCTTGCCCGACAGCATGGCCTGCTCGCGGCCGCGCGCCGTCAGGTTGTACGTGCCCGTGTCCGAGGTGTCGTACTCGCCGTGCCGAAGAAAGACCAAAACCCGAAGCGCCACGGAGGCGGACTCTACTTTCGGACCATGGGCCGCGTCCACGCGCAAAAGTGGGCGCCGGGTGATTTGCACGCGTTCCAGCGCTAATCGGCCGTTTCGCCGAAGGCAAAAAGGCCTTTGGCGCCATCGATGCTGACCGGATCGCCCTGCAGCAGCGTGTGCTCGGCATCGCCGCCGGGCAGCGGAACTCGCACGCTGCGAGCGCTGTAGTCTACAACGAAGTGCGGGAAGCCCACCACGCAGGGCTTGCCCAGTGTGCGTGCGATGATGGCCGCGTCGCCGGTGAGGCCGCCGCGGGTGCACACCACGCCCGCCGACACCTTGATGGCGGGAACGTCTTCGGCACCCATCTCGGCGCGCAGGAGCACGACCTTCTGGCCGCGCGCGGCGGCATCGAGGGCGTCTTCGGTGCGGAGCATGAGCACCCCGGAGGCCGCGCCGGGGCTCGCGCCCAGACCTTTGATGGAACCCCCGCTCATGCGCGCCGGGACTTCTTTTGGCCAGCCCACACCGAGCGCATCCACGCTTCGACGTCTTTCGTCTCGCGTGGGATGTGCGCCGACAGGTTCCGGTAGCCCGTCTTGGTAACGAGCACGTCGTCTTCGATGCGAACGCCGATGCCCCGGAAGGCGCTGGGCACGGTGAGGTCATCGGGCTGGAAGTAGAGCCCCGGCTCGATGGTGAGCACCATGCCGGGAAGCAGTTTGCCAAACTTGTAGGTCTCGGACCGGGCTTTGGCGCAGTCGTGCACGTCGAGCCCAAGCATGTGGCTCACGTTGTGCAACGTGTAGCGGCGGTACAGTTGCTTTTCGGGGGCCATGGCTTCGTCGACGGAGCACTTGAGAATGCCCATGCGCACGAGGCCCTGGGTGAGCACCTTCATGGCCCGGCGGTTCGGGTCCAAGAAGTGATTGCCAGGCTTCACCTCTTCCATGGCTTGCTTTTGTGCGTCCAGCACGAGCTCGTACACCAAGCGCTGCTCGCGGCTGAACTTGCCGGTGACCGGCAGGCAGCGCGTGATGTCTGCCGTGTAGAGCGTGTTCGACTCCACGCCCGCGTCGAGCAGCAACATGTCGCCCTTCTTGACGGCTCCGTCGTTCTTCGTCCAGTGCAGCGTACAGGCGTGACCCCCGCAGGCCGCGATGGTGCCGTAGCCCACGTCGTTGCCCTCGGTGCGCGCACGCAAGAAGAACACGCCTTCGACCTCACGCTCGGACTTGGCCACGGAGAGCCGGGCGATGACGTCCTCGAAGCCGCGTTTGGTGGCGTCGATGGCGCCTTCGAGCGCCTTGACCTCGAGGGCGTCTTTGCACAGGCGCATCTCGGAAAGGGCCTCGGCCAAGGCGCGATCGCGCTCTTCGGTGCGGCCTTTGGCGGTGCGGAAGCCCTGCTCGGCCAGGCGCGAAAACCCCGGGAGCACCCGCGTGGCTTTGCTTTTGGCCACCTTGGCCAGCGACTCGACGAGCTGCTTGATGGGCCGACACTCGTCGACACCGAAGCGATGTGCGCTCTCGGGGACACCCAAGCGGGGGCCCACCCAGAGTTCTCCCTTCACGCGATCGGTAAAGAACGTGGCGTCGGTTTTGCCGGGGTTGGGTTCGACGTACAGAACGTGCTTGTGGCCCGAGACCGTGGGCTCGAGCACGAGCACGCAGTCGGCCTCGACGTTGCCCGTGAGGTAGTAGAAGTCCGTGCCCGGGCGGAACGGATAGTGCGTGTCGTTGGCGCGGACCTTCTCGTGCCCCGTGGGGATGACAAGAAGCTCGCCGGGGAACATTTTGGACAGAGCGTTGCGGCGGGCCTGGAATCGCGCGAGCCCCTCGACCTTGGGGGGCTTCTTGCCGCTGGGCTTCTGCCAGCGCTCGGTCATGAACGACATCAGTGCGGGCGGCGTGAGCGGATCGTGCGAAGCGGGCTTCAAGGCGGGCGCGGACTTGTCCTTGAGGAACGTCATGGCTCGCTACTATAGCCGATTCGCGCGCCCGCGCTGCCATGGGCAACGCGGGCGCCTCGGCCGGGGGGGCGCAGGCCACGCGTCAGCCCAGCTTCACGGGAATTTGCCGGGCCTTGGCCCGGGCCAGCTTGGGCATGTGGATGACCAAGACGCCATTTTTGACCTCGGCTGTGATGCGCTCCTCGTCGACGCCCTCGGGCAAGGCCAACGAGCGCACGAACACGAGCGCGCCGTCGGTGTTGCCCTCGAAGCGCAGCGCGCCGTCCTCGACGTGCACGCTGAGCGCATCGCTGCGCACGCCCGGGATGTCTGCCACGGCCAAGATCTCTTCGCCGTTCTCGTAGACGTCGATGGGCGGAAGGGCCTTGGTGCGGTGGAAGGCCTGCTTGTGCTGGGTGCCGTTGGTGTGAGTGGTTTCCTGAGTGCTCATGGCGAATTGTTCCTTGCGACAGAAAGATGGATGCGGTGAGCCGCGCGTCAGCCAGCCTGCACTTGAATGGTGCGGGGCTTTTTCTGAGGTTGTTTGGTGAGGGTGAGCGTGAGCACACCGTCTTTGAGGACGGCCTGGGCGTTGTCTTCGTCGACGCTGCTGGGGAGGCGCACGCGCCGCGAAAACGTGAACGAGGCCCGCTCGGCGTGGCGGACTTTGTACCCCGCGGGTACCGCGGCTTTGCGCTCGGCGCGGATGTCGACGATGCCTCCGTCGACGGTGATCTGAACGTCGTTGTCGGACAAGCCCGGGAGCTCTGCCCGCAAGACGAAGCTTTCTTCGGTCTCACGAATGTCGAGCGCGCGGTGGAGCACCTCGGGCTCTGCGGGGAGGCCACCGAACAGGCCGTCGTCCCACAAGAACCGGCTCATGCCGCGCCGGAGGGTTTCGAGGGTGCGAAACGAGTCGTCGAAATCATGGATCTTCATGAGCATGGCGGTACCTTTCGTGAGCCGCGCGCGAGGCGTCAGCCGGGCGCACGGGCCAGATGAGTGAAGGGCGAGGGCGAAGCCGCGCTCCGTGCATCGCCCAACATTGGGGGCACGGAACGCCGGGGCTGCTCGCCCCGTGTGTCGGTCGTTGGGCCGGGCACGAAACCCGCGCCCCCGACCTGACAGAAGTAGAGATAACCACCGGGTTTGGGCTGTAAAGGGCTCGATTTGTGTTTTCGTGCCAAGGGCGGACCCTGGCTCGGTTTGGCGCGGCATCGGCGGCCCGTGCTACGGATGCACCATGCTCTCGCACACCCGCCGCATGCTCCCGTTGACGATGTTGCCCCTGTTCGTGCTCGGGGTCACAGCCTGCGACGACAAGAAACCTTCGGCTACCGTGCAGGCGGGCCCGGCTGCTTCTACGGCAGTGCCGAGCGCGGCACCTGTCGCCAGTGGCACCCCGGCCAGCGTCTCCGCAGCCACGCCGGCTCCCGCGGTGCAAGGGCCGACGCCCACGGCCGTTGCCGCGCAGCACGTTCTCGTGGCCTACAAGGGGGCCAAAGGGGCCCCCAAAGCCGTCACCCGAAGCAAGGCCGACGCCAAGAAACGCGCCGAAGAGGTGAGCGCGAAGGCGCGCGCCGGCAGCGATTTCAGCGCCCTCGTTGCAGAATACAGCGATGATCCGGCGGCGAAAGAGCGCCAGGGCAGCGTGGGCAAGTTCACCCGCGAGAAGATGACGAAGCCCTTCGCGGACGCCGCGTTCGCGTTGCCCGTCGACGGCATCAGCGACGCCGTGGAATCCGAGTTCGGCTTCCACGTCATCAAGCGCAATCAGTAGGGCGATTGGCCGCTCGCCGGACGTGTCACTTGCATTCGCACAGCGTCCGGACCGCGACGTAGTTGCCCGGCGCGGTTTTCGATGCGACGCAGTTGAACGAGCTATTGAGCATGGCGCGGTCACCGGCCTTGGTGCAGGTAGCCCCGGCGGCAGCGTAGGGCAGGCGGTACAGATCGCACTGGCTCATCGCTGAACCCGCGAACGCCTCGCTGGGTTCAGTGTCGCACTTCCACGTGAGCTTGGTCGTGCTGCCGGAGCTACTGGAGCTGCTGGAGCTGCTGGAGCTGGACGTGTTTTCGCCGGAGCTGCCGGACGAGCCGCTGCTGGATGCGTTCTCGCCGCTCGTGCCCGACGACGACCCGCCGGTGCTGTCCTTCTGGGCGCATTCATTCATCCCTGCGGTGTCCGCGCAGGACTTCTGCTCCGCGCAGGTCAGCACCTCGCTTGCGTTGGGTTGTGCGCACAACTGCGAGCAAGCGATGGGCATACCGCATCGCTCGGAGAACGCGCTGCAACGCTCGGGGCACGGCGTGCTGCTCTGGGCCGCGCCCGGCGCCGAGGAGCTGTCCGAAGCTCCGGAGCAACCCGCAAGACCCATGGCGCCGAACAGAACCGCAACGACCACCGAGAGCGAACCAATCTTGAACATCGAGCCTCCTTGGGCAGGCTTGATGCAGCTCCCGTGCCGGCGCGAATTCAGCCAAATTCATGGCCTCACGCGCCAATAGAGCACCTCAGCGTACAGTCCCTGAACAGTCTCAATGGTGTCGGAGCCTCGACGGGTCGAACCGCCGCCCTTGGCGTCGATGCCCGCGCGCTGCGAGGCGACAGTCCCGTTACGCAGCGCAAGCGGCAAAGGCCCGCACGAGCGCTTCGCGGTCGAGGCCAAACCCAACCACCACGAAGCGGCTGTGGCGCGGCGCTTCGCCGAAGGGTTCACCGAAAGTGACTTCGACGAGGTCGGCAACGCCTTGGACAATCATGCGATGTGGAATGCCCGCGACAGCGAGGATGCCCTTGGTGCGGAAGAGCCGGCCCGAAAAGCGCGCGAGCTCCACCTCCATGAAGTCCGAGAAGCGTTCCTCGTCGACCTCGCCGTCCATGGCAAGCGATACCGACTGGTAGACGTGTTCCGTCGGCGTGCTCGGAGGCTCGCGCAGGGGCCCAAAGTTGCCGCGCCGCGCGTCGAGCAGCGCGGGCAGTGGTCCAAGACCTGGTGCTGTCACAATGGTCGCAGCTTCGTTTCGCGCGCTGACGATGTCCCGTGCGCGGGCGAGCCCATGGGGGCCCGAGAGGTCGGCCTTGCTCAGGACCACGAGATCCGCATACCCGAGCTGTTCACGCGCCACGTCGTGCGACAACAATGTGTCGACCCTGGTGGAGTCGACCACGGTGATGACGCCATCGAGAACGTGATCTTGAGACTCGCTGCTCTTGGCGATGGCGCGCAGCACACCGGCCGGGGATGCAGCTCCTGAGGTCTCGACGAGGATGCGCTTGGGCGGTGACGGGGCGGTGCCTAGCGCCGAAAGAGCACGGACCAGCTCGGCCTGGGTGACGCAGCACACGCACCCTCCGGTGATCTCGACGATGTCCCTTGCGCGCGCAGCCAGGGTCTCGCCGTCGATGCCGATCTGACCGTGTTCGTTGACAATGACCGCCACGTCACCGCGCCGAAAGTCGACAAGCCAGCGGTTGAGCAGCGTGGTCTTGCCGGCCCCCAGAAACCCCGTCACAACGGTTACGGGTACTGGCTCGTCTGCGCTCTCGTTCATGCACCTGGATCATACTGCACGCTGCGTCCGACGTGAGAGATGCGTCAGCTGCACGGCGAACTTCGTCGGGCGCGACAAGGACAAGCGCAAGCGGCGCCCCATCTACTTGAGCGGTGGTGGCGGCGGAGCAATGCGCAACAGGTTCAAACCAGCCGGGTACTGAAAGCTGGTGTACGCGCCGTAGCCAATGACCTGCAGCCCAACGGGTGTGCTCGCGCTCAACGTATGTGCTCCATCACGGCCGTTTCTGCTGAGGGTGACGCGGTAGACCCCGAAGGTGCTGCCTGCGATCGGCGTCCAAGGTTCTGTCACGGGCGCGCCGTCGATCTCGACTTTGGCGTCTTTCGGGGACGTCACGTCGGCGAATAGGATGGGATAGTCGTTGGGCGCAAGGAAGACATAGGCGGTTCGGAACTGTTCCGTCGCAGCCACGTTCGACTGGGATGGATCGCCAGCGACGTCGTTGTGTACCGTCGCGCCGAGTAGAAATGTCGATACGCCGAACTCCTTGGTCCCCGTCACCTCGAACGGAGTGTCCACGACACCGCAGTCGACCGTTTGGCCGGCGTTGATGCGCTCGGGACAGCGTGCAGGCCGGCTGGGCACGTACGAGAGTTCTGTCGCATCTTGGTTCCCGTAGATGCGCACGACTTGCCCGACGGCGACTCCTTTCGTTCCCGTGGGCGGTGCCACGACGTAGCGGGTTCCTAGGGTCTCGGCGGGAAGCACCGTCTCCTCGATATGGTCGCAGGCGGCGAATTCGCTGGGAATGGTGATGCAGGGCAATGCAGCGATGACCTGCACGGGCTTGTCGCTCTGGACGAGCGAACCACTGAAGTCTTTGCCGAAGTCGGCGATGAACTGAACGACGTCACCGGCGTTCGCGAGCGTTAGGCGAGCCTGCCCCGAAGTCGCAGCCTCGACCGGCGCGCCGGCCGCGGAACGCACGATCGTGGCCGACGTGGACAGTGCGAGGGTGATCTGGGTGTTGGGGGCCGTTGCCGTGACGGTAAGCGCGGGCGCCGCAGCCGCTGACCCGGGATACCCCGTGACACGGTAGTTTCCTGTCATCGCCGTGCTCGGCAGCAGCAGGGATGAGTCGTTGCTGAACGAGAAGAACGGCACGGCGCCCGAGCTGCACGAAGCTCCAGGGCTACTGCCCCAGTTCTTGGGGCTACCGTTGGGGCCCTCGCCTCCAACGGGTTGGTATTGGAGCGCGTTGAACTGGTAGACGATGACCGGCGACGAGCTGACCAAGTGGTAGGCCCCGTTGGGCACGACCGTCGAGGCGAGGGACCCGCCGGCCAGGCCGCACGCGTCGGCGTCTGGCCCCTTGAGCGCTGGAACCCACGGAAGGTAGATCTTGCGAAGGTTCCCCGGGGGAACACTGGTCTGCTTGTTCACCCCGTTCGGGCCGGTCACCGTAACGCTCGCGTCTTTTGCTCCGGTGTTCGCGACCACGACGGCGTAGTCGAAGACCGACCACACCGCGTTTGGGGTCACCGTCGGCCAATAGTCGCAGCCAACGTAGGACTTCGACGTCTTCGCCTCCTCGCAGTCGAGGGGATCACTGCTGTCGTACACCAAGGGCAGGCCGGCACCTGCATCGTCCGGACGTGGCAGCTGTTCATACGAGGTCGGCCTGCTGGACCCGCATGCAAGCAAGAGTCCGGCTGCCACGGCAAGGACGGCTCTGACGCGACACTGCACTCGCATACGTTGAGCGAAGCAGGAACGTGGGCTTCCGTCACCGGATTTTCCTTTGGTCCTGCGCGTGCCACGCGTTCTTTGTCGTCTCGGCGACAACTCGGAGGGGACGCCGATGCGGGCCCAGACGGCAGACCCCGGCTCGCTAGTACAACCCAAGAAACGAGAGCAGTGCGCCAAGTTCGGCGTCGGTCATGGCCTCGAGGGAGAACGGTGGCATCAGCCCGCCGTAACCTAGAAAGCCTCCGTGGCGCACCTTCTCGATGAACACCAAACGAGTGGCATCTCGGGACTTCAGATACTCGTGCGAGGTGATCGCATCTTCGGGCAACAAGGGGGTGCTGGGGCGCGGTCGTCCCTGGGCGGTGTGCGGCGCACCGTGGCAATTGCGGCATGCGCGGTCGTAGATCTGGTCGCCGCCGGTCGGCTGCGCGGGCACGTCTCGTACCTCGCGAACCACGGTGAATGGCACCTGCTCCCGCAAAGCCCCGTGGGCCAGGGGCTCCAAGCTCTGTAGGTACGCGTAGAGATCGACGGCGCTCGGGTCACTGGCAAGCCAGGGCTCGTTGGCTGCCATGAAGAAGTAGCGGCACTGGTTGATGGACCGCAGAAGGTCTAGCTCCTCGCCGCCCCAGAAGGCCTTGCGCAAGGTCACCCCCGCCAGCGTGGCTCCGGGCAGGATCGCCGTGGGCCGCTCGGCGGGATCCATGCGATGGCAACTCGTGCACGAAAGTACGTTGCCCCTGGACGGCGAGACCTTGGTGCTCGACGCAACCTCTCTGCCGCGGTCCACGGCGGTGTTTGGCTCATCGTCTTGGGCGCAGGAAGCCTGCATCGCGAAAACGATGGCGCCGACCACAAGCGCTGCGCTGCGGAGCCCACGCATCATGGCCCCACGGTGGTGACGATGCGATCGGGGTACACCCCGGTGACCTGTCGAGCCGCGGTTTCCAGGGTTCGTGCGTCGAGCACCAGCAAAGCGCCGTTTTTCTTGCGGTCCCCCTCGCACACCACGAAGACTCGATTGCCGTCGTTGGACACGCGGACGCTGTGGGGGCGCTCGCACTCGGCTTGGGTGAACGAACGCTGCGCGGCAATCTGTCCCTTGGCCACGTCGAGCACCAAGACGGCATCTGGTGATTGTGTCGGCACAAAAATGCGCGTTTCGTCTTTGGACCACGCAGGAAAATACGCCGCCGCACCCACTGGAATGGGCGCCCCCACCGAGGCAAGGGAGCCCGCGTCGATGATGCGCACGTCTTTGCTCTCGGTGCTGGCGACGGCGAGCCTGGACGCCGTGTTCGACAGCGCAAGGGCATAGGGGCCGATGTTGGGCGTATCGCTCTCGTTTGGTGCCGGACCGAGCGCCTGCAAGGCAATCTCTTTGGTGTCCAGGTTCACCTTGGCGATGGTGTCGTCGGAGTAGCAAGCCACGAAGGCAAACTGGCCGTTGCCTGGCGACAACACCACGCCGTGAGGCGCGCGGCACACGCGCAGGCGCGGTGCGGCGATGTCCGTATTGGTGAAGTGCCGCGCGGTATCGATGGTCACCAGGGCGCCTTTGCGCTCCTCGGGTGGCAGTCCCTTGCTGGTGGCGCGGGTCAGATCAAAGTGTGTTGCCACGAGGCGCCGTCCGTCGTCCGAAAGGGCCATGTCGGCGGGGTTCTCGTCCACGCGCACACTGCCCAGGTCTCGGAACTCTGCCACGCTCAACTTCTGTATGTAGCCGGCGCGGACACTCGAAGAGTGTTCGGCATGTGGCCCAGTGCTCGCGCCCACCTGAGGGTAGGGGAGCGCCAGGTAGATCGCGCCGCCGGCCTTGTCGAGAGCCAGGTGACTTGCGCCGTCGATGTCGATGGGCACTCGGCCAACGGGGTAACTCGCCAAGCGCTCCAGGGGCGCCATGCGGAACACGTCGATGGTGTCGGAGTACGCGTTGCTCAGGAATCCAACCTCGCCCGGGGGCAACACCAGTGGCGCACGCGTGCTTGCGTAGGGTTGCCCCGTGCGGGCTGGCGTTTCGTCGCCGGCCGCGGTGGAACACGAAATGGCCAGCATCGCCGTGAGCGCAGACAGGACGGGTCTGGTGCCGGCACGATGTGCGACCATGGCTAACGTTTCGCGATCTGCGCCATGAGATACTTCGCCACACGGTCGAAGGGATCGAAGCCAAAGGCCTGGGCGATGGGGGCGCGCAAGTTTGAGTTGGCGTTGACGTCGTAGAACACGAATCGTCCGTCTTGGGCTTCCAGGTATTCGATGCCTCCGACGTCGATTTTGGCGGCGCGCATGATCTTGGCCGCGGCCTCGACGGCAGCCGGGGGAACCTCTGGGTAGGGGTGAAACTCGACCGGTGCAGCAGGCTTCGTCTCCGGGATCTCGCAGGCACCGGCCTCGCCGCTTGCGGGGTTGCATACCTCCGACGGGCACAGGTTGAAGGCGCCGTGGGAGATCACGCGCATGGCGTAGAGCAGTTCGCCGTCCAGGAACTCGAGCCGGACGATGCCGCGAGCGGCCGGGACCGGAAAGTACTCTTGGAGGAGAAGCAGGTTGTCGGGCTGCCACAGATCTTCGCGATCGCGAAGCAGCCGAGACAAGTCACTCGGCCCTTCGAGCAGGAACATGCGCGCACCGCTGCCGCCCTGCTCCGGCTTGAGCAGTGCGGGCCAGGTATTCCAGTTCGCGAGTGCAGTTTCGACGTCGTTGAATGCGAGGGACCGGGGGTGCGCGATGCCGAGCTTGCGCATGAGCGCTCCCTGGGCGCTTTTGGACAGCTCCATGGCAAAGGCATCGGCGCCGTTGAGCACCCGGGCTCCGGCGAGCTCGAGAGTCCGCATGTAGGAGAGCGCCAAGGGCACCGCGCGCGTGTTGCCACGCACATAGGCGCTAGGGCTTGCTTGGTTGAAGTAGAGCTTCGCCGATGGCAGCGCATCGACATCGAAGCTGGCCCTCTTGAGGTCGAAGGCAGCAAAGGCCACCCGGTGCTTGGCCAGGGCCGCAAACAGCGGCTTTTGCCACTCGGGGTGCTCGTGCAGAACAATGAGATCCAGCATGGTGCGCCTCGTTAGTTCTTGGCGTCGATGCGCAACACCCGGCTCTCTTTCATGTCGACGAAATAGAGCTTGTCGTCGGGCCCCATGGCGAGGCCGCCAATGGATTGAGCGAGCCCCGTGTCGAGATAGTTGACCACTTCGCCTGCGGCGTTGAACGCGGAGATGCGCCCATTTTCGTAGTCTGCCACGTAGAGCAGGTCGTCTTTGAGCAGCATACCCGAGGGGTGTGTGACGAGGCCGCTTTCGGCGCTCACGAAGTCAGTGATCTTGGCGTCGTCCATGACGATGTTGACCGCCAGGCGATCGGGGTTGCGGCCGTTCTCCGCCTCTTTGCCCGACCGGGTGTCGAGCAGAGCGATGCGCGAGTTGCCCGTGTCGGCGACGAAGAGCTTCTTGTCCGCGGCGCGATAGGCAAGGTGGCTGGGCACGTTCTCGAGGCGTTTGAACTTCCCTTTGCCGTACCACCGGATCTCGCCATCGGAGTGGTCGTCCATGCCGACGTCGTGGTCGTCCTTGAAGTCGTACCGATGCACCGTGGAGTCGAAGCCTCCAAAGGCCCAGTAGACATTGCCCTGTTCGTGGGTGATGCCCATGCACAGCGGGCTCGAGTGCAGCATGTCGATGTGTGAGCCCAGGCCAATGGGGTTCTTCTTGGCGAAGACAGATAGATCGCTGGTCCAGAGCGCCGGCCCCATGAAGTTGTTTCCGGCGCCATCGCCGCCGCCCATCTCGTTGCGCGACTCGCCGCAGGTTGCAAACGTGCCTTTCGAGCCAAAGGTGGTCTCCTCGGCCCCGAAGGCGATACCCATGGGCTTGTGTAGAAAGTGGTCCATGGCCGCCTCGCGGCGACGCTCGGACGTCCGTGCCTCCGTGGGCGCGTCGAAGACAATGATCATGCTGTTGTCTTCTTCGTTGGTGATCCAAAGTTCGCCGCTGCGCCACGGGTTGAAGGCCAGCGCCGTGGGGCGGCGCAGGCGATCACTCGCGGTTGCGATCTCGGTGAGGGTGACAGACTCGGCGGTCTTGTCGCCGGTGCCGAGCGCGGGGGCCTGCACCTCGATGGGAGCGGGGCCACCCGACGACGGAACGTCGGCGGGACCTGGTGTTCCGGAGGAGGAGGAAGAAGTGGCCTCGGTGGTGCACGCGGCTGTGGCAGCGAGCAGCGACAGGAGGGCAACGCCGAGAACGGCAGCGGTCTTCATGGCCGCACGCGGCAGCAAGAACCGCGCCATGTGCTGCCACCTACGAGAAACCCGGTAGAAGTGACGAAAACGCAAGCTTGGCGCCGTGCGCTCTTACCGAACGTTACGAAGGTAACGGACTCCCGTGGTTTCTCGGGCGTGCACCAAGCGGTTCCAGTGAGGCAAGAATCGGCGCCCTGGCCTGGCATCGCGTGGCCGCGCAAGGGCTCAGCGAGCGCGCGGCTGGCAACACCTCGCGCCCAGTTGCGACCTCACGAACACCCAGCGCAACCCTGCGGGGATGCGCTCACTTCTTCAGCTGGCAGTGCCCCTCTTTGCAGTACGGCTTCTCGCCGTCGTGGCACGACGCGTGTTGTACCAGGGTGTGCCGCCCGCAGGTGCCCGCCGCGAACTTCTTGCAAGCGCCGCCGGTGATCGCTGCCATCCCGCGCTTCCACTCGTTCTCCTCGGCCTTGGGGATGGCCGTGCCCACACACTTGAAGTCGCACGCCACGGCGTTGACGGCCATGCAGTCGTCGTCCTTCTTGCAGCCCTTGTCCGTGGTGATGTGTTCCACGTCGACTTCGTGCTGCGCGTCGTCGAGCAGCTTCTGGCAGTCTGCGGCGGCGAGCTGCGCCGGTGCTGCGCTCGCCGCGCTGCTGCTTGCGCTTGTCATGGCCGAGGCTTGGGGCGCCGCGCTGCCCGCCGGGTTGGCGGCGGTGCTCGGTTCGGGCTTCTGTGCATCGCCGCAGGCGGCCACGGCCAAGGTGCCAAAGGAGACTGCAACGATGGAGAAAAGGGCTGACTTGCTCATGGCCGCGAAGCTCGCACGCATGGGCCCGCGTGGGAAGGGGGTAGCGCCTGGATCGCGCTTGCGCCCTGCCACCTGGTGATTGTCGTTGCGGCAACGGAACTCCGCACGCAGCAGCGGCAGCAGTGGAACGACAGGGGGGGCTCGTCTCCTTCGCGAGTCACACCGAGGGGTCTTTGCCCCAGGCGCGCGCCGGTATTTCTTCGGGAAACCGTGTTGAATGCCAGGGCCCGGAGCTGGCATACCACGTGCTGCGCGGTGGGGGACCTTGGAGATCCGTCCCATGCGTACCCTCTCGATGCTCGTCGCTGCGGTCCTCGTATCCGGTTGCGCGTCGTCGGCCAGCGACGATGCCACCGCGAGCCAAGAAATCGTCGTACGCGAGTCCAGTGGCAAGGGGTGGCTTCACATCGAGGCTCCAGCCGAGCTTGCAGAGGTGTCCGCCTCTGCCAACGGGGCCTCCGAGCGCCGCATCCAGACCAACATCGACGTGGAGCTGCCGCTTGGTCGAACGTGCATCGCCGCGGTCGGGGACCAGAAGGTCTGCGCTGAGGTGAAGCCGGGGACCGCAGCGAGGGTTGCAATCGGCGCACTGCAGTTCGTCCCGCCCGCAGGTACGACGTTTCTCGCGCAGCAAGCGTTGGGGCAGGTTGTCGCCGCCAAGCCCGGCAGCCAGGAGCTTCGGGCGACCGTCGTGGGCGCACCGCGCAGCGTAGTCGTCGAACCCAAGAAGCTCACGAAAGTGCAGCTCAGCGAAGGCGCAGCGGGGACCCTTGTGCTGGACGTGGAGGCCGCGACCCTCCCCGATGCATGCCGCACCTCACTGATGGTGCTCGTTGCCCAAGAGGAGTTTCGCGTGTTCGATTCGGCGAAACGGGCAGAGCGTGGCGCCGCGCGCATTGCCCTGGATGTCGACTTCGGCCGCTTGACGCTGCTCTCCGACACGGAAACCAACAAGGAGTTCTTGCCGCCGTCCAAGAGCCTCCGGCTGACGCGCATCGATGTGGAGACGCCGGACGGCGTTCGAGACGCCGAGTTTCATCTGACGCAAGGTCGCAACGTGCTGTGCACCGCCAAGACACAGACGGGACTCTGGGTGTTCCCGGGGACCTACCAACTCGAGACCTCCTGGCGCGACGCCGACCAACAGCTGCACTCCGTATCGCGGACCATCGTCGCGCCCTGACGGACGGAGGGCGGGCCCTCAGGGCTGAGCTTCGTGGTGCCAGCGGTGGCGCCAGCGGCGCTGCTGCACCGCTAGAAGCTCGTGCTCGTGATGCCACTCGGGGCGCGATGCGCCAGGGACTGGTGCCGCCTACGCACTGCCTGCCGCGCGCTGCTCGCGCAGATGGAACGCGATGCGGGTGGCCAGGGTCATGATGGAGATCTGCGGGTTGACGCCGAGGCTGGTGGGGATGATGCCGCCATCGGCGATGTGGAGACCCCGGGTGTCCCAGACCTGGCCCATGGTGTCGACCACCGAGTGCTCCCGGGTTTTGCCCATGCGGGTGCTGCCCAGGGGGTGCTGCGACGAGCACTCGATGAGGTGCCCGGGCACGCGCTCGAAGGGGTACTTGCGGAAGGCGTCGGCGTCCATGGCTGGGGCGCCAAGCACCGGGGGAAACACCTCTTTGGCGCCGGCGGCCAAGAAGGCCTCGCCCATCACGCGAATGATGTGCGGCACCCGGGCGCGGTCTTCTTTGGACATGCGGTAGGTCATGAAGGGCTCGCGGCCCAGGCCCGGCCAAATGCGCCCGCCACCCTCGTCGTGGATCATGCCGCCAAAGATGGCCAGGTTGGGCACGTGCTGCGCCCGATGCAAGAGCTCGGGGCCCAGGCCCGGCATGGTGGCTGCGAGCACGGCGGGGGGGATAAACAAACCCGTGAGCGTGAGACCGTCGCGCTCGTAGCTCGATGTGAACACGCTTTGCAGCGCGCCCTCCCAGCCGCGCACGGGCTCGTCGAAACGCGCGATCATGCGGAAGCCCGGGTGCACGGTGACGTTCTTGCCGACTT
>JBIKNA010000690.1:0-2817 GCA_044358965.1 Polyangiaceae bacterium | reverse complement strand
CATGGCCGTCAGCAAGCGACCAAGGCGCTCCAAGAGGGTGCGAACGTCCCAGGCATCGAAGCGGTCCTGATCGTAGGCGATGCGGAGCTCGAGCTCCGGGCCCGGTGCGGCAACGACTGTGAGCGGATAATTCGTTTGTTCGGCGCCGCGCAGCTCGGACAAGTGGAGGCCGCCGGTGCCCACGGGGCCTGCGGCCACCGGGAAGTTCTCGAAGACGAGAATGCTGTCGAAGAGCTCGCCCTTGGGTATGCCAGACAGCGCGCGAACCTTGGGCAATGGCGTGTGTGCAAGCTCGCGCAGGTTGGCGAGCACCAACTGAAGATCTGACAGATCGCGCAGAGCGCTGCGGCCCACGTCGCGTCGCAGGCGCAGCGGAAGTGTATTGATGAAGAGGCCCACGGCGCTATCGACGTTGGGCAGCTCCGGCGGGCGCCCGGCCATGGTGATGCCGAAGACGACGTCGTCCGTGCCAGCGTAGCGGGCGAGGACCTCGGCGTAGGCCAAGGTGACCACGGTGTTGAGGGTCACATGCTCCTTGCGACAGAGGCTCTGCAGGGCGAGCGTGGCCTCAGTGGTCAGACGAAGCGAGCATTCCGCAGACCTTTGCATGGGGCCCATGGGGCCATGGCGCTCCGGGAGCCCAAGGGGTGTCTTGTGCTCCACGTCTCTCAGCATGGCGCCAAAGAAGCGTTCCGCTGGTGCAAAAGGCTGCGCGGCCACAAACGCCGCGTACGCCTCGAACGGCAAGGCGGGCGGCAGCTCGGGTGGCTGTACGCTGGCGACGAGCGCGGCCACCTCTTGGAGCACAAGGCCCACAGACCAGCCGTCCATGCACAGGTGATGGTGCGTCCACACGAGCTCGTGCACATCTCGGCCCGTGCAGATGAGCGTGATCCGCATCAGCGGCGCCACGGCAAGGTCGAAGGGCGTTGCCCGATCGCGTGCGGCAAAGTGTTCGACGCCCTCGGCCGGCGGGGCCGAAAGCACGCGGAACGGAACGCGCACGGTGGATACCGTGGAGGCGACGGGGCCCGACGAACCCATTCGAAAACAAGCCCGCAGTGCGCTGTGGCGTGCGATCACGGCGTTGAAGGCTTGTTCGAGCTGCGCCGGGTCCAAGGGCCCAGTGATCCGAACGCTGAGCTGGGACACGTAGACCGGGGCGCCCTCGGCATAGAGGCTCTCGAAGATCATGCCGGCCTGGAGCGGCGTGGGCACGTACTCGGCCGCGCCCCCGCCCGTGTCCTTGGCGACAGATGGCTCCGGAGCATTGGCCGCAAGTTCGCAGACTTCGGCGATGCGCCCCACGGTCTGGTGCTCGAATATCTGCTTGGCGTGGAGCAACAGGCCCTGCTCTCGTGCGCGGGCCACCAACTGGAGACTCGTGATGGAGTCCCCGCCGAGTTCGAAGAAGTTGTCGTGAACGGTGATGCCACTTCGGCCGGTGAGCACGCCCACGATGCTCGCGATGACCAGCTCCCGCGGGGACATCGACCGGACGGCCTCCATTGGGCCCTCGGGTTGAAGGCTTGGCTTGGGCAACGCGCGGCGGTCGACCTTGCCGCTCTCTTGCGTGGGCAGCATGGGCAACACCATTATGCGTGCCGGTACCATGTACGAGGGCAACTTGCGTCGGGCGTGGGCGCGCAGGCGCGCCTCGAGGCCTTGGCTTGGTCCTTGGGGGCCTTCGGGCGTACGCAGCACCACGTACGCCACGAGCAAAGGCGTTGGGCCCACGTCGTGCCGCACGCAGGCGGCAGCGGCGCGGACATCGGGATGCGCCATCACCGCGTGCTCCACCTCGGCCAGCTCCACGCGTTGGCCGCCCAGCTTCACTTGCTCGTCGAGGCGCCCCAGGATCTCGAGGCGTCCGTCGTCGAGCCAACGGCCCTGGTCACCGGTACGAAACCTCCCGTCACTCGTAAAGCGCAAGGTATCGGCCTGGGATGCGCCGACATACCCGAGGGCGACGCCGATGCCACCCAGGACGACTTCGCCGGCAGCGCCAAGGATCGGCGCTTGGCCTTGGGCATCGAGGACAAACACGTCGACGTTGCGGAGCGGAACGCCGACGGGGATGCGCTCCCGATGGGTGTCTGCCGCCGTGACGTCGTGCATGGTGGCGCAGACGCTCGCCTCGGTGGGGCCATAGGCATTGAACAGCCGCACATGCGGGACCCAGCGGCGCGCCAGGTCTGGCGGCAGTGCCTCTCCGGCCGAGATCACCGTTCGCAGCTCCGGAAGCAGGCCGGGGTTCAACAGACCCAGCAAGGTAGGGGGCAGCGTGACGCTCGTGATCTGCCGCTCCCGGAGCACCTGCTCGAGGTCCTGTTCCGCCAGGGCGCCGCCGGGGCCAAGGTCCAATGTCGCCCCACTGGCGAGCGTCATGAAGATCTCCGACACCGACGCATCGAAGGCCATCGAGGCGACCTGCAGGACGCGGTCCGTGGGGCCGAGCCCCAAGCGCTCGGCCTGCGCAAGCGCGAGATTGGGCAGGCCCCGATGCGAGACCCGCACGCCCTTGGGTACACCCGACGAGCCCGAGGTGAAGAGCACGTAGGCAACGTCCGTGGGCGCAGGCGCGGTCTCGAGCGGTGTGATCTCACACGCTGCGATGGCGGCAGCCTCTTCCTCGAGGACCATCACGACGGGGCCTCCGGTGGGCAGACTGTCTGCGGTGGCCTCGTCGGCCAACACCACCGAGGCCTTGGCCTCCCTTAGGATGTGCTCCAGGCGTTCGCCAGGGTTCCGCTCGTCTAGGGGCACATAGGCCGCGCCGGCCTTGAGGATCGCAAGCAGGCCCACCACTCGGGCGAT
>JBIKNA010000689.1:0-2819 GCA_044358965.1 Polyangiaceae bacterium | reverse complement strand
TCGTACTCATACGGCTTCTTCCCCGCTGCGGCGCGCAGCTCTACCGGTTGCGGATCGATAGAGGCGATGGGCTCGTCGGGGTTCTCGGCTACGACGTCGAACAGGTTGACCAGGCTTCGCAAGAACTGCCGAGGCACCACGCCCACGTCGCCGTTGAAGCCTTTGGTGGCCTCGTCCACCTTGTTGGCGATGACCTCGGGCGTGACGCGCTGGGCCACAATGTTGGGATCTCCGATGGGATAGAGCTGCCGCAGGCGCACGCCCACCTCTTTCAGGCGCTCGCGGTCGAAGGGCTTGAGTTCGAGCTGCGGCTGACGCATCGACACCAGGCCTCCCTCGACTTGGAATCGAATGCGATCGTGCAAGGGCTGAAGGCCCGCCACACCGCGGCGGATATCGAAGAACTCCGGCGTACCGGTGAAGAGCCACAACAAACCCTTGAAGCGATCCGCGGCATCGATGATCTGCCGGATCCCGTTCAGTGACTTGCCGCGCACGTCGCCGCGCATGCGCAAGATGGTCTCGGCTTCGTCGACCACGATGACCAGGCCCTTGTATCCGGCGGCCTTCACCACTTCGAGGATGCCGTGGAGATAGGCCATGGCGTCGGTGCTGGTGATCTCGCCCTTGATGCCCGCGGCCTTCTTCTCGGTCGCGCCAACGTTGCCGCTGCCGGATAGCCACGACATGAGCGCCCCGGCTTCGCGGACTTTCCCGGCCTGTTTGAGCTTGAACACTTCGCGCAGCACGCGGCCCAAGTCTTCGGGGGCTTTGCCGCCGGTGAGCGAGGTGATGTCTTCTTCGATGCGGGTTTGCACCTTCTGATCGAAGTCCGGGGCGTTTTCGTCGGCACCGCCGGCGATGAGCGCGCCCTCTACCTTGGCGATCCAGCGATCGATGATGTCACCGAGTGCACCACGGGGACACGTGCTGGTGCCAAGCTCTTGCACCACGCGGCCGTACAAGTCATCGAACTTGTGGATATGAAAATCGTTGTCCGACACCACCACGAAGCTGGTGGCAAAGCCCTTGGCTTGCGCGTCGAGCACAGCCAAGCGGGCCATGAACGTCTTGCCGCAGCCGTAGCCGCCGCGAAAGAACTTGAACACGCCTTCGCCCGAGGCTGCCAGGGCAAGCAAGCGAGATACTTCGGCGCGCTGTTTCTCGATGCCCACGGCAAAGGCCTCGAGGCCGCGCTCGGGGACCACGCCAGAGCGAAGGCGTTCGAAGATGTGCTCTCGGTCTCGTTGGCTTGTCATCGATCACCCTCTCGGACGTAACGCTTGCCACTCTCGCCAGACTCGGTGCGCACCAAGAACGGCAGCTTGGGCAAGTGCTCGTCGAACTCTACAGAGAACCTGCGAAACGCCCGGGCAGAGCCGAGCAGGCCTGTTACCTCGACCTCCGTGATGGCGCCGTGTTTCTCGATGTGCAGAAACACCTTTCGAATCGACTCATCGGCGATGGCGTCGGCCCAAGAGCCCAAGATGGCAACGGCAACCGCCGGAGCTTCCGGAGCAGGCGCTTCTGGTGCCGCAGCCGGTGCCACAGAGGCCTTGGTGCGGTTGGCCCCCACCACGGAATACCACTGGTCTGGCATTGCGCTATGTACGCGCTCCACTTTGTCTGGATGGTGCACTTCGATGCGCACGCGCTCATCGGCAGGTCCTTGGAGGCCGAAGAACACCTCAGTCCACTGCTCAGTCACCGGGACCTGCACCCGCCCGGCGCGCAGCGAGCCCACGCCGGACGCGTCTTTGAGGATGACCTCGACGCCGGTACTGGCGAGCGCACGCACTTGCAGGTCTACAGATCGCGCTGCCACGAAGCCAAGGCTCGTGGTCGTGTTCTTGGCGAAGACCACGCGCACGCGCACGCGGTGTAGGCCCACCACGTCGGGCAGGGCTTCGACTTCAACCGCGTATTCGGAATACCCCGGCTGCTCGCTCTTTTTTCGGGTCACCGTGAGCACGGGGATCACGCGCTCTTGCGGGCTGTTGCCCCCGTGCACAAACGAAGCACCGGCGCCGCCCTTGTCCCACACCGCGGTGTCTTCGCGAAACAGCAGGTACCCGGGCACGCCCTCGTAGCCCAAGGCTGAAGTCGACACGCTGACCATGCCCGCCTCGGCGCGCGGATGCTCGTCGAGCACGTGGCGCCGTTGCGGGGTGCGCAAGTCGCCGAAGGGCTGCTGGTGCGTGGTCTCGTCTTGAAGCAAGAACCCGTGATCCGCGGTGAACACGAACTGCTTCACGCCAGCCAGCTGCAGGTGGTGCCACGCGGCTTTGATTTGCCGCAACGTCGACTCGAACGTGGGAAGGCCCACGTTGGCCTCGCCGGCGTCGTCGATCTCCTTCGAGTGCACGATGATGAGCTGGTGCGGCTTCACTTCTTTCGTGAGCGCTGCAGTGCTGGCGTCGCATACCTCACTCAGCGTGCGCAGCAGTGCCGACTGCTTGGTGCTTCGCATGCCCATTGCCCGCGCACGCGACGCAGGATCGTTCACCGTGAACTCGCCGGTGCGAAAGCCCCTAAACACACCGGCAACGGTGAGCTTTCCGGAGCGCGACACGGGCGCGAGCACGTTCATGCCCACCGCGGTGATGGAGGGCAGCTCGGCCAGACGCGGCTTGAGATCCACCACGGTGCCCGTGCTCCCGAGCTCGTGCGCCAGCTCGGTGGCCATCTCGTAGCGAAAGGCGTCGATCATGAACACAGCAATTTTGTCGCTGCCCAAGGTCAACGGATGCACAACTTCTTCGAACAGCGTGCGCTGCTGCAACGCCTGCGTGGGCAGGAAACTGGTCGCTTTGCATACG
>JBIKNA010000034.1:0-31256 GCA_044358965.1 Polyangiaceae bacterium | reverse complement strand
GCCTTCGCGGTGGCCCGCACGTGTGCAACGGCGACCTTGAGGTGCCGCACGAGTTCTTCTCGGTTGCTCACCGCCTGCGCGGCGTCGAGTGAAGACAGGAGCATCAAGCGGCCGGCGTCGATCTGCACGGCAGTGGCGTAGAGCTTGATGCCGTCGCGCTTGTACACGTCCGAGGACGCATCGGGGCCGAGCTTGGCGCGCACCTGGTTGAGGCTCGCGAGGGACGGCAGGTCGTGGGCCTCGTTGTAGAGCGTCGCTGCGGTCTTGCGACCGGCCTCGCCGATGTGCGACTTGTTGCTCTCGACGTCGTTGAGCTCCTCCATGGCGGCGTAGATGGCACCCTTGTCTTGCCGGAGCGCCTCGTCGAGGATGGCCCTGCGCGTGTTGGCGTCGATGTCCGAGAGCAGCTTCTCGAGGTCGATGCCGGGTTCAGGGAAGAGCTGGTGGGCGACCTTGCCCGCGGCCGCTTCGGCAAGGGCGATGGCCATCTTCTCGATGGCGTCGGCGGGGGTCAGCCCAAGCTTCTGCTCCGTGAGCGCTTGGGTCGACACCGCGACGGGCGCCGCGTCGTCGCCCTCGACCGGGGCGGCGCAGCCCACGGCGAAGGGAGCGCAGATGCTGGCGAGGAGGGCGGCGACGGAAACGTTCTTGATCAACTTGAAGGCGTTCACTTGAGTTCTTTCGTGGGGGCCCGCAGGCCGTTGTGACCAACCCTTGGTGCACCCCGCGTGCCACGCCCCCGACGCGCGAAATTGCGGCAAATTTGGGCCACCAGATCCCTATATCGGCCCTGTATCGGCCCCTGTATCGGTGTATCGAACGGTGCCTGCCTGCCCGCGGCCGTCCCCGGAGCCAGACCAAGAAACCGCGCGGCAAAGAGAGGGAAATCCTGCAGCAAAGCCTGGCCGGCAAAAAAAGTTACTCGGACCGCGTAATGCCTGAGCCTGGGCCCTGTTCAAAGGGGGCATGATGCAGAGCTTGGGAGACTCGCCCGCCAGCGCTGGCATGCTGGACACGCGGCATAGCGAGGCAGCGTTGCTTGCCCGCTCCGCGCGTGGCGACGACCGAGCGTTCGCCGAGCTGTACGATTCGCACCGACGTCGACTGTACCGGCTGGCATACGGCATCCTGCTCAACGACCACGACGCGCGCGAAGCCGTTCAAGAGGCATTTCTGCAGCTGCACCGAGCGGCGCCGCATTGGGAACCTCGCGCTGCGGTGGGCACTTGGCTCTACCGCGTGGTGCTGAACCACTGCCTGAGCCTCAAGCAACGCCTCTTGCGCTTCGCCCGCCCCGCGCCCCCGCGCACGCAGTCTGCAGCGTCGTCACCAGAAGGAGCTGCCTCGTTGAAGCAAGCCGTGACGATCGTGCAACAATCGCTTGCCCAGTTGCCGGCCCGACAACGGGCCGTGGCGTGTTTGTTCCTGGAAGCCGAGCTTGGGCCGTCGGACATTGCGCCGCTGGTGGACATGAGCCCGAACGCAACCAGGGTCACGTTGCACCGTGCGTTGACGCACATTCGCGCGGACCTGAACAAAGCAGGCATCGACGCCGCCCCTACCCCGGATGAAGCCATCGTGTTTGCGGAGGAGGTTTGACCATGCGCACCCTGCGAGAACATACGAAAGACGCGCTGTCGGCAACGGAGCCCACGGACAAGGAAGCGCAAGCTGCGCTCCAGGCGATCTTGGCCCCATCGCACAAGAAGCGGTTGTCACGGAGCTGGCTGTTTGCCCCGGCCTTGGCGACCGCTGCGCTGATTGTGTACCTCGTCGCGTTCCCGCGGAGCCCCGCCGGCGTGGATCGCTCTATGGCGAAGCCCAACGGCGGTGTGCATCTGTATCTGCGCTCGAACCATGAACCCGAGGCCTTTGCCCTGAGCCTCGACCTCGACACCAAAGGAGAACCCTGATCATGAACCGCACTTTCACTTTCGCTCGCTTCGCTCCCATGGCCATCGCCGCGGCGCTTTGCACCATGTCCGGCCCCCAAGTCCGCGAAGCACACGCGGCGCCAGCGGGGCTGTCCCAGCAACGCTTGGATCTCGAACTTCGCGAAGTCGAGGTAAAGAATGTGTTCAAGCTTCTGGGCGAAGTGGGTGGGCGAAAGCTTCAGCTCGACCCGTGCGTCACCGGCACCGTGGACATCAAGCTCAAGAACACGCCCGTCCCAATGGTGTTCGATGCTCTCGCGTCCAAGCTTGGCCTTGTGTACGAAGACCAAGGCGGCGATGTGCTTGTGCGTTGCGCAGGCGACGCGGGCAAAGAAGACGCACGCCTCGCCACCAAGGTGTCCATCACGGTGAAAGAAGCGGCCCTCCAGAGCGTACTGGAGATGCTCGCTTCGTCGGCGAAGCTTGATGGCGTGGACTACCGTGCGACCTCACGTCCCAAGGTCACCATTACGCTGGAAGGCGTGCGCGTATCGACGGCACTTGCCGCATTGGCCGATGGCACCAACCTCAAGTTGGGCGTCGCACGCGGCAAGCTGGTGGTGTCCGACTGAGGTTGTCCGGTCGAGGCTTATCGACCGTGGCCCACCTTGCCGAACGCAACACGGCATGAAAACTATGGCGGGCATATTGTGGTTTGGAACGAAGTGCTGCCGCTTCGAGGTCACCCAGGTCCAGCCCTGAGGGGCGCGCAATCTCCGCGCTGAGACGGGCGCGCATCGGTAACACAGCGGTCTATGCTTCTCTTCCAGCGCGAGACCAGTGCCTTGGTCGCGACCCGTCGACGCTTCGTCGCCAATTGACAGTTCGTCCGGCGCGGCGACTCCGCTTCGTCAAGATGTCGCAACAAGAGCGGGGCCCGCGAGCATTGTGGGCAATTGGGCAGTCTCCCAAAGAGGCACGAAGGTTGCTTAGGTCGCGAGGAAAGGGAGAAACCAATCGTTCATGCGTATCGTTTTCATCATTGTCTGCGCCGTGGCCGCTACCTCTTCAATGGGGTGCACTATCGTGATCCCCGCTTCGACTGCGGCACCTCACACAACTGCGACGGCGCCATCGCCCGTGGCCACCGCGGCGCTGTCGCATCCGGCCCCTCCGCGGCAAGCACGGCACCTATACCGTCTCGACTTTGCCATCGCTGGGCCCGGCACCGACGCCAGCACAAACTACAACGGCACCTACACCATGAACCTCGAAGAGGGGCGGCACGGGGAGTTGGTGTCCGGAGCAAACACGTCGCTCGCGCCGGCAGGAAACCTGCGCACGGACATTGGTGTCAAGATCAAGGCCATCTACGCCATGTCCGGCGAGGACTTGCTGATCGAGACCGACGCAGAGATGAACGCGGTCGACGAGCCCACGGGGTCCCACAAGATTGTGACCCGTAGCTGCGCGCTGGTGTCGCCGGGCAAACCCGCATTGCTCGCCAGTGCGGACGATGCAAGGGGGAAGAAGCGCTACCAGCTCACCGTCGCGGCCACAAAGCTTCGATAGGACGGGCGTTGCCTCTCGGGCCCCCCAGCCTCCGAGGGAGCAAGTAGAGTGGCGCGACGGTTGCTTCCGGAACGACCACACGAGCTCCCTCCGCACCGGCGGCGTGACTGCCGCCGCCGTGCGTTGGACTGGGTGCGCGCGAAGGCAATCAGGGCGCGCGAGGTAGCGTGCGGCACGACAGATTGGTGTTTGTGTTGCGATCGGCCACCGCCCGGTCGTCGCAGGACAGCACGTCGACCTTTCCGTCGTCGCCGTCAATGGCAAAGAGAGTGTGCGTCGAGGCCCCCGGCAGTCCGCCTTGCGAGAACGCGAGCGTCCTCCAGCGCAGGCTTCCCGCCGACGTGTCGCTCATGGCCCATACTTGTGCGATCTGGTTCAGGTCGAGCCCGCGGTACCCGACGGGACCATACACGGGGTCGATATCGCCATACGGCACGGGGCCGAAGACCACCGATTTGAGCGCCGTTCCGGTGGTGTTCTCGACGCCGAGGTAAAGCTCCGGTGCGGCTTGCGTGGCTGCGTGCAGCCAGCGAACGCGCGCACTCGTGATGTCGAAGTTGGAGCCAACATCGCGGAAGGTTTTGACACCAATGGCTCGTTTGCCGACGCCACCCTGGCGGCCCATGAGCACGGCGGAGGCCTCGCCCTTGGCGAGAGGCACCGAAACCTCGCTGTCGGCAACCCCAGGCATGGCCGTCAAGCACCCCGTGGCAACACTTGGCACCACGCGAAGGTTGAGCTTGCCGGGCTTCACGTTGACGTAGCCGGAGACTGTGCCGTAGGCGAGCGCGAACGGAAGCGGCGCATCGGCGGCAGTGAATGCAACCCCAGCGCTCTTCAAGCAAACGCCGATGTCTGCGACCGAAGGAGAAAGGTGCGCGATGCGGAGCCTTGCCAACGTGTCCGCGGGGTCCAGCAAAGAGCAACCTCCGCTGTTGCCGCCAGCAGGGTCGGTCTTCGAGCCATCGTCGCAGAGCAACATCTGCACAGCGCTCGCGGGTGAAGATGGACCTCCGCCACCACAACGAGGAATTTCACCATGAACACCGCCGACCAAAAGTCCGAAGTATCTGCCCTCCTGCGAAGCATCGAGACAGGGGATCCCGGCCCCGTCGGCGCCATCAACCCGAACAAGTACATTCAGCACAACCTAAGTGTTGGCGACGGCCTTGCAGGTTTCGGTGCGGTCATGCAGCAGTTGCCCAAGGGCTCCGCCCGTGCCAAGCCCGTGCGTGTATTCCAGGACGGCGAGTTCGTGTTCGCTCACACCGAGTACAACTTCTTTGGCCCCAAGATTGGCTTCGACGTGTTCCGCTACGAGAACGGCAAGATCGTCGAGCACTGGGACAACCTCCAGGAAGTCGCTGGCCCCAACCCCAGCGGTCACAGCATGACCGACGGGGAAACGCGCCTCTCGGACCTGGACAAGACCGACGCCAACAAAGCGCTTGTCCGGTCCTTCGTCGAAGACATCTTGGTCAACGGCAAGATGGAGAAGTTCGCCGGCTACTTCGACGGCGACAACTACGTCCAGCACAACCCCCAGATCCCCGACACGTGCAGCGGACTTGTGGGTGCCCTCAAGCAGCTGGCCGCGCAAGGCATGGTCCTCAAGTACGACCGCATTCACCGCGTCCTTGGCGAAGGGAACTTCGTCCTGGCCATGAGCGAAGGCGTGTTCGGCGGCAAACACATCGCCGCTTTCGATCTGTTCCGGGTCCACAATGGCAAGATCGCAGAACACTGGGACACCATCGAAGTCATTCCGCCCCGGGAGCAATGGAAGAACCAGAACGGGAAGTTCTGACGCATTGGGGCGCGCAGCCTAGGTTACCCATGCCAAGCTGCGCGGTCCGTGGTGGATGGAACCGCGCACACGTCGAGGGGCGAGAGCAAGCCCGCGCAGTCAAAAGACATGGCGCTGCTTCCGCGAAGGCGTTGCCACGGAGTTGTTGCTTCGGCAGATGGCGCTCCGCCGGTGATGGGTCAAACCTCGTCCCAGTCTTTCCACTCGACGGAATAGGTCTCTCGGTATTGATTGACGGCCTTGCCTACCGTCGGGGCAAACACATCCTCACCGATGTATGCGAGCGTGCCGTAGCCGTGCAACCGCTCGCGCACCACGTCCTTGAGGCCCGCAAAGTGGAGTTCGATACCTTGTTCGCCTAGCTCTTCGCGTAGAGAGACGAGCGCATCGGCAGCGGTGACGTCCACGTTGGTGATCGCATCAGACACGACAACGATGCGACGAGTCTTCGTGGATGCGGATGCAATCGCGGCCTTCGCACGTTCGCGAAAGATCTCCCCGTTCGCAAAGAACAGTTGGGCGTCCCACCGAAACAGCACCAAGCCCGGCACGGTGCGACCTTCGGGGTAGCGGGTGATGTCGTGGTAGCCCTTTGCACCGTCGACCCGAACAAGCACGGCGGAATAGGGGTGCCACGCGTTCCAGACGAGAAGAAGCACGGCCAGCGCCAAAGTAATGGCGATGCCTTCAATGACTCCGATGAAGGCAACGCCCACAAAGCTCGTCACGCATAGGGCGAACTCGACCTTGTTGATGCGGTAGAGCGTTCGCATACCTGCGATGTCGACGAACGATAGGCACGCTGCAATCACCACCGCGCCAAGCGTCGCGCTCGGCAAGCTTCGCAACAGGCTCGGCGCGAACAGCAGCAATACGGCAATGGACACGGCGCCCACAACGCCGGTGAGTTGTGTCTTCGCACCCGCAGATTCTGCGACCGGCGTCCTTGATGCGCTGCTGCTGATGGAGAAGCCCTGGAACAAACCGCTGCAGATGTTGGCAATCCCCAGTGCGAGCATTTCCTGGTTCTGGTTCACCTGGTAGCCGCCGTGCTGCGCCAACGATCGTGACAAGACGCTTGTGTCGGCAAAGGACAGCAGCGAGATGATCACCGCGCCCGGCACGAGATGCACCACGTCAGCCCAGGACACCCAAGGAATCTGCCAGGTGGGTAGCCCCCGCGGCAGCCCCCCCACCACGCTCACGTTCGCAGTCTCAGAGAGCTTGAGCCACTCGCACAGGACCGTGCTCAGCACCCCTGCGATCAAGATGCCAGGCAACCGCGGACGCAAGCGCGCCACGACGAGAATCAACGCAAGACTCCCAGCCCCAATGACCAGCGCAACCCGATTGGTCTTGCCTTCGACTACGCCTTGCACCAGCAATAGACCGCGCTCCAGCAAGCCATCGGCTTTTGCCTTGAAGCCGAAGATGCGCGGGAGTTGGCCGACCAGCACCGTGAGGGCGATGGCGTTGAGGAACCCGATGCGAATCGGCTTCGAGAGAAGATCCGCGACCATGCCGAGCCTGGCCAGCCCGATGAGCATCGAACAAGTGCCCGAGAGAACGCCAAGCATGCCGGCCAATGCGACGGTGCGCTCGACACTGCCGCCCGCCAGCGGAACGATGAGTGCAGCGATGACGGCAGCCAAGGTTGAGTCTGGCCCCAGCACCAGAATGCGACTCGGGCCGAAAACGGCATAGGCGAGCAACGGAATGATCGTCGCATACAAACCATGGATGGCCGGGAGTCCTGAGGCCTCGGCGTAGCCCATGCCTACGGGTACCAGAATTGCCATGAGCACAAGGCCCGCGGCCACGTCCCGAAGAAGCCAGCTCCGCTGATAGTTGCGAAGGGTGTGCAGCCCGGGGACCCACCGCGAGAGGAAGCCGTTGGATGCTTTGGGAGGAGTGCTTGACGGGCTCATGGGGGGGGCGCCGGCGCCGTGCCACGTTCGCGGGAGCACGCCGAACGATACCAGTCGTACACCCACAGAATGGGATCCGGAAGAAACGTGCTGGGCGACGTCCATTGTTCCAATCGCGGCAGGACTTGGCGCACTGACCGTTCGGCGCAGCAACACAAGAACAGCCGCCGGCCCCGCCTGGCGTGGATGCCGGCAACGGTCCGCCGCGACCAGGCTCCAATGCATCGGTTGGATGAACAAGGGCGCGCTGCCGGCGTACGGCGCACTTCCCAAAGAGGGCTACGCAGCCTTGGGTGTGCGCGCAAACAGACGCAATGCGAGCGCAAGGCCAATGCATTGGAGCGCCGCGGCCACGTAGAACGGCATGGCCACGATGCGCGGTTGGGCCGTCGGAGCGCCAAAGTACGCAAGCAGGTTGGTGCCCAAGATGGGTCCCACGATGGACGTGACGCTTTGCAAACTGTTGACGGACCCCTGCAGCTCGCCTTGCTCGTTGGGGGGCACCTGTCGCGACAACGTGGACTGCAACGCGGGCCCTGCGATACCGCCGAGCGAGAACGGAATGATGACCAGGACCGCCAAGAGACCTTGGGGCGCCAGACCAAAGCCCAAGAACCCCAGCGCACTGATGACAAGGCCAACGATGACGGCGCGGGTCTCGCCCAGCCGCGGCATCACCGCACGGACGAGACCTCCTTGGACCACGGCGCTCATGACCCCCACCAAGGCCAAAGAGAGGCCCACATCGCGCGCGGTAAAGGCAAAGCGTTGCCCCGTGTACAGCGCCCACACGGATTGCAAGATGAACTGCGCGAGCTGGCCACAGATGAGCGTGCCGGTGAGACCGAGCGCCATGGGGTACCGGCGCAGATTGAGGAGCGCGCCAAGCGGATTGGCCCGCGCCCAGGAGAACGGCCGCCGGTTCTCTTGCGAAAGCGATTCGGGCAACACGAACACGCCGTACAAGAAGTTGGCGAAGTTGAGCCCTGCGGCCACGTAGAAAGGCAACCTTGGGTTCACATCTCCCAAGACCCCGCCGAGCGCTGGCCCGATGACGAACCCGATGCCAAACGCTGCGCCAATGAGCCCGAAGGCCTGGGCACGCTTTTCCGCGGGGGTGACGTCGGCAATGTAGGCCGTGGCCGTCGAGAAGCTGGCACCGGTGAGGCCAGCAATGAGGCGCCCCACGAACAGCCAAGGCAAGCTCGGCGCAAACGCCAGCAACAAGTAGTCTGCGGCGGCGCCCGCCAGCGACGACAAGAGCACCGGCCGGCGACCGAAGCGATCGCTGAGCCCCCCCAAAATGGGCGAGAACACGAACTGCATCGCCGCGTAGGCCGCCACGAACACGCCATACGTGCGCGAGGCCTGCGACGTGTCGCTGCCCACGAAGTGCCCGACGAGCCCTGGCAATACGGGGATCACGAGACCGATGCCCAACGTGTCGAGCACCAGGGTCACGAAGATGAACGCCACACGGGCGCTGCGGGACGAGGACATGCCCCGACCACCTTAGCCAGGGGCGGGATCGCGCTTTCGGAAAAAAGTACCGAAACCAACTGCCACCACGCGCGTAGCATCCAAAAGCATGTCGACATCGTCATTTGCCAGTACTTGCGTGGGTGTCTTGGCGGCGGTGCTCCTGGTCGCGGCCTGCAGTGACGACGCGGCCACGCCCGGCGGCAGCAGTTCCAGTTCGAGCAGCGCCTCGTCGAGCGGAGCCGGCACCTCGAGCAGTTCGTCCTCGAGCACCGGCGGCGCGTCGTCGTCGTCATCTGGCGCGTCGAGTTCGAGCAGCAGCTCGTCGAGTTCGAGTTCCGGCGGCCCGGTTGGGGGCGTCCCCACCACGCCCGCAGAGATGTTCACCTGGCTCCAGAAGGGTGACTACAAGGCCTGGGCCAAAGAATCCGCCTCACACCAGTCTACGGGGCCGCATGGAGGCAAGGTCAGAACCTTTGTCAACGCCACCCTCGAGACCTCGCTGACGGCCAAGAACGCCCAGCACCCCAAGGGCGCGGCGTCGGTCAAAGAGTTCGTCGATGCGGCCGATCAGGTGACCGGCTGGGCCGTTAGCCTCAAGACCCAAGACGACAGCGCCAAGGGCGCGGGCTGGTACTGGTACGAGGTGTTCAGCACCACCTCGGGCCAGAGCCCCATCGAAGGCCAAGGCAAGGCACTGTGCGCCAACTGCCACGCGGGCGGTGCCGACTACGTTTTGATTCCCTTCCCGCTGAAGTGACCGCGAGGGCACGGGCTGCTTCGGACTATTTGTAGATGTCGGCGGTACCAAAGTACTTGGTGGCCAACGCCGCCGGTGCATCGAAGCTGGGCTTGAGCACCTTGGCGGCACACTCCGTGGGGAGTGCTGCTTTGGGGTCGAGCAGGAACGTTTTCACCAGCTGCGCCGGGCATCCGGGCTGGTCGGGGGCAACGGCGCCAGACGTCAGCACCGTGTGTGCGCCGTAGGGGATCTCGACGAAGGTCTGGTGCGGGCCTTTCATCTGATCGCGATACCCGTAGCCCACCAGGGCGGGCGGTGCCGCGGGGTCCAGGCTTCCGGCCAGCGTAAGCACCGGCAGGTTGGCAGGCATGTACGAGTTGACCATCGGGTCTGGGGCGTAACGCGGCCAGGTGTCTTGCATGGCAAAGGTGTGCGCGACGGCGTTCTGGAAGAACGTCGCTTTGGCGTTGGCTGCCTTGATCTCGGCATCGTCCACGTGGGTGCGCGGCCAGAACTCCGAGAGCAATACGTGCACCTGCAGCACGTCGGACTTGCGCGGCACCCCGGCGCCACCACGGAAGATGTTGCCGAAGAGTGTCGCGATGGCCGTTTGGTCCGCCTCGCCGCAGCGGTCGAGGCGATAGATGAGCGCCGGAAGCCAGTTGCGCAGGTTGTAGTCCATCAAGAAGACGCCAAAGACCGTCTTCCACGTGTCCATGTCCACACCGAGTTCACCGCAATGCCCCGCGCGCAGCTTGGCCACCACACGGTCCAGGAACGCGAGCGGGTCTGCGCCCAGGTGCTCGGCGCAGCGCGGCGCCTGCGGGCAGAGCTCCGAGAAGATCTTCCGGCCCACGGGCTCGAACTGCAGATCGTACCGATACAGGTCGCTGTTGGGTTGCACCGGCGCGTCGAGCACGATGCCGTCGGCGCGGTCGGGGTGCAGTACGCCAAAGCGATTGGCCCAGTACGTCCCGTAGGAGCCGCCGTACACGAATACCTTCTGCTCCGGACGGCGCGTTCGTTGAATGGCGAGCGAGAGGTCGTGCGCAGCTTGCGTGGTGGAGAAGTACTGCAGGCGGTCTCCCCACTTTTGTACCACCTCATCGCGACAGGCAGGCCACTCGGTCTCCAGGATCTTGGAGCCACCGGGGGTGCTGGATTTCTCGGCAGCGCAGCCCAGTCGCGTCGAGTCACCCACGCCGCGATGCTCGATGGTGTAGACCTCGAGTTCTGGGTCGAGGTTCGACAGAAAGTCGTGAAGCCCAAAGAAGGCTTCGGCGGAGCCACCGGGGCCGCCCTGTAGCAGCCAGAGCTGGCGCTTGCCGGTGCCACGACGCGAGACAAATACGTCGATGGTCTCGCCGTCGGGTCGCGCATGGTCCAGCGGCATGGCGATGGTCGCGCACTGATCTCGGAACCGATCGGGACACACCCCCCATTCGATGGGTGCAGGGCCCGCATCGGGCGTCGCGCTGGGCGACGGTCCCGCGTCTTCTGCGGCCGCCGGCGGGGGCGTGGTCTGCGTAGAGCTACTGCTGCTGCAGCCAAGGGCAAACATCAACAGCGCGGCGAGCGTGGGGCGAAGCGAACTCATGGCCAGAGGGTGCGCCGGCAGAGGCCCGGCGTCCGCTCAAAGAACGCTCAAAGCGCCGGGAACGCCCGAGGGCGGTGATAGCTTCTAGGCATCCGTGACGTGGATCCCCCGCCCCGCCGACGACCAACTGCAGACGCTGCTGGCCAGCGACGCGCAGGTCATTTGCGTGCACGGCCTGGGCGGCGTTGGCTGCTCGGCCATGGTGGCACGGGCCCTGTCGGGCCACGTGCATCAGCGCATCGACTTGCACGGCGCCAGCAAACCCAGCGAGGTCCGCAAGCGCCTGCGCGGGGCCCGGCGAGGCTTCGTATGGCTCGACCAAGTGCACCACCCGAAGGCAGCCCGGGCGGCGATCATGGCCTTGGTTGCAGAAGGCGCCTGCCGCGTCGTGCTTGCGGCGCGTAGCCCCCTTGGCGTCGCCCAAGAGGTCTGCGTCCCGGTGTCTTTCTTTGACGCAGCAGACACCGAGCGACTGCTTCAGGGCGAGCTTCGTCGCCTCGGTGTTCCACCCTCGCCCGACACTGCCGCCATCGCGACGCTCATCGACGGGTGGCCCTTGGCGGTTCGCGCCACAGCGTTGGCCATTCGGGCATTGGGGCACAAGACCGTCACCCGCAGTGATGTGTTGGAGTCGGCACTGGACGCGCCGTGCCGCGCGGCGCTCGAAGCCATGTGGCGGGGCACCACCACCCAAGGCAAGGACCTACTGGCGACCTTGTCCGTGGTGGACGCGACCATCGAGGCCAACGACGCCGTACGCCATGCGGGCGCATCACTCGGCGCGCTCAACAACCTCATGGACCAGGGTGTCGTCATCGCCCACGGGACCAGCGTTCGTCTCGCCATTCCGGTGGCGGCGTTCGTTCGGGGGCGCATCACCAAGCCCCAGTTGCTCCGGGCGCGGCAGCGCTACACCGAGCTCGTGCTCCGCGACGCCGAACGTGCAAAAGAGCGTTTTCGCGCCGACCCGCTGGCGTCCTCGCAAACCCTGGAAACCCATTCGAAGGCCCTGCTGGGCATGACCTATGGGTCCGACGCGACCACGGCGGTGCGGGCGGCGCTGGCCCTGGAGCCGCTGCTCACTGGACGCCTCGAACGCAACTTCGTGCTGGGGCTCTGGGAGCGCGCAAGAGCGGCTGCGAACCGTCTCGACGCGTCCTCGCGGGCCCATGTGGCCATGGCGCACGCACGCACGCTCATCGCGCGCGGCGATCACGAGAGCGCCGAGGCCATCTTGCTAGGTACCAGCGAGCTCGGCAAAGACCCGCAAACGGCGACCTACCGAGCCATCTACCTTGGGCACATTGCGGCATGGCGCGGTGCACTGCCCGAGGCTAGAGCGCTTTTGGACGAGGCCGATGCTCGCATGGCGGCCCCAAAGGCAAGAATGCCCGCAGAGCGCCGGCGCGATCTGCGCGAAGACGCAAGGCTCCAACGCATTTTCGTGGCCATGCAGGCCAACGACCTCGATGAAACCGAGCGTTTGTGCCGGCAAGCCGCCGAAGAGGCCGCGCAACGGCCATCGCCGCGCATGGTGGCCCTGGCGCGGCGATTCTCCGCAGAGGTGCTCATTCGCCGAGGCGCGGCGGCGCGCGCCGTGCCCCTGCTCGAGCGCACCCGGGACGAACTCGCGTCCTACGGAGATCGCGCCGGTGCACTGTTCTTGTGGAGCCGATTGGTGGAGGCCCTCCGCACCTCGGGCCAAGTGCCACGGGCCGTCGAAGAGGCGCGCGCCGCCAGCGTCGTGGCCGCGCGCGCTGGCGAGGGGACGTTGGAGCTGGCCGTGTTGCAGGGGCTCGACGAGAGTGATGTGTCGCTTGTACGGGTGGCAGAACTCTCGTGGCACGCGCAGATTCGCGTCGTGCGGGAGCAGGCCGAGACTTGGCTGGCCGGCCGAGCCCCACAAGGGCCAAAGAGCCTGCTTCGGTTGGACCCGGAGACCAGGAGCGCTGTGTTCGATGGGCGGGCCATGTCCCTGGCGCGAAGGCCAACCTTGTGGCGCATGCTCGAGGCGCTGGTGGCAGCGCATGCCCGCGCGAGCGCCTTGTCCTCGCAAGCCCTCTTCGCCGTGGGGTGGCCGTCGGAGCACGCAGAGCCCGCATCCAAGAAGAAGCGCGTGCAGACCGCCATTTGGGCGCTGCGGCGCGCGGTATTGGGCGATGCCCTCGGCACCCACCCGCACGGCTATGCGCTGTCTCCGGACATCCGCGTCGAGACCACCTGACCATCACCGTCCGCGTCCACACCCCGTGTTGCGGCGCCGATAGCGCCCCTTGCCCACCCGGTTCCCACCACGGGGCAAACGCTGCTATCACTTTGTCGATGACTCGACGATCCCTCGCGCGACCACTCGGCGCTGCATTGGGGTCCCTCTTGTGCGGTCTTGCATGCGGCCAAAGCTCCCCCTCGGGTTCCGAAGAGGTGACACCGGAACGCAACGCCCCCAAGACCGACGCCGGGGTCGACGCCTCCTCCGAGGGAGCCGGCGCCAACGTCAAGCCGTGTGCCCCCAGGGGCGCTTCGGAGCTGGTGTACCCCGGCGCCTCGTGCAGTGTGGCCAGCGACGGTACGGCCATTCCCCTTCGTGGGGCATGCTCGCCGGGCAAGTGGGCTTGTGTAGACTTTGGCACTGCGCGGGAGGCCACGTGCATCGGCGCCGTGGGGCCCAAGGCCGAGTCGTGCACGGTGCCGCCACAAGACCCCGCCGACGAGAACTGCGATGGATCCGTCGACGAGGGCTGCGCTTGCACGCTCGGCTCCAAGCGCGCGTGTGGCCTCGGCATCTGCGCTGTGGGCGCGGCGCAAACCTGCATCGATGGCGGCAGCGGGCCCATGTGGGGCCCCTGCGTGGGCCCCGCCAAGAAAGACCGCGACTGCACCTCCGCGCTCGACAACGACTGCAATGGCACACCCGATCGCGACGACTTGTCGTGCCGGTGCGTGGGCCCGCAAGCAGGCACCACGGCGCCCGGCGTGGCGGTCAAGTGTTCTCAGTTTGGCTCCGCTGGTAAGTGTGCACTCGTGCAACGGCAATGCGTGATCGCCGTCAACAAGCAGTCGGCCAATTGGGACACCGTATGCCTAGGCGGCGTGCGCATCTGCGATAGCCCCGTCGACAACGATTGCAACGGCATCGACGACACGAACGAGCCAGGCCAACCTTGCGCTCCCGCGCCGGCCGACCGCTAGATCTCTTGGCCCGCGGCACTGAGAGACCAGCAGTGCTTTCGTCGGAGCACTGCTTCGAAATGGACAAAGGGCTGTTGACCCTTCGCGGCACTTACCCTGGCTGGCGCGCTCGCTGTACTACTGGCAGATCAGTCCTAGCGCTGCGGGGCATGCGGGAACGGCGAACGTACCTTTCAGCGTAGATCCGTCGTCGAAAGTGATATCCACGGTGCCTTCCGCCCACGTTGCCGAGAGCTTCGTGATCGTGATGAGTGTCTTGTTCTCGAGGGCATCCCCGAAGTTGCTCACCCAACTCGGCGAGACAGCCGCGCCAACCGGACAGGCCGACGCGACACGCGCGTACTTGACGTCGAAGTGGGAACTCAACAGCGGTCCTGGCGTCGTGCCCCGCAGGTTGTAGGCCTGGAACACAACCCCTCCCGCACGTATGTGTCCGGTCGTGGCTGCATCGCAGGCACCGCCCATATCGCTCAGGATCAACGAGATCCCCTTGACCCCATCAAGCCTAAAGAAGCCGCTACCCAGCTTGAAGGGCATGCCACCCATCGTCCCTTCGGCCGGCGCACTGGCGTTGATGACCGGGTTTGCGGCGTCACTGCTATCGGGCACTCCACCTGCGTCCGTGCCAGCGAAACTCCCGGGGTTCTCGCCAGATGTGTCGCTGGCGCTGTTGCCCTGCGGCGCTCCGTCGCTGCCGGCAGTTGCAACGCCGTCACTACCTCCGTTGCCCGAACGCTCGACAGCTCCCGCTTCCGCTTCGCGAGGGTCGCGCCCATCGGACGAACACGCGCTCAACAAGGCGAGACTTGCCGCAGTTGCAATGGCTGCTGCGAAACCACGTCGACGAGGGATCACGGGCCGCATGGGGGCAGCTTTTGTGTTCATCCTTCCGCTTGGAGCAAGTTGTGGGCCGCTCCCAACGTCACCGTAGAAAGTCGACGCACTCTGCTCGCGCAGCGCTGGATTGGCTTGCGTTGCTGAAGTTTCAACGAGAGGTCGGGCATACCTGCCTGCAGATGTTGGGGAACGCGGCGCGAAGCCCTCTCGACCATTGGTGTCCAAATGTCGTACAGACCGTGAACACTCGCGGTGCCGGCGACCGGGGTACGAACGCTGAGACTGTCAGCGAAGGCGATCAGAACCCCCGCCCGGGGCGCAAACATCGCAACGAATGCTGTCTGCGACACGGGATGCGACCAGGGCTCGCAGGGTTGCTCGCACTACACCGATGCCCCCGGGGGCGCTGCAAGATCCTCCCGGACTCGCTCCCGGGCGCGGTCGAGTTGATCCCGCGAGGCGCCCAGCGACGTGAGCAAGTGTTCGCTCATGGCCAGCGCAACCTCGGCCTCGGCGGCCACCACGAAGTCGGCGCCGGCGCCCTTTGTCGCGGCCACCTCGCGCACGTAGGCCGACCGGGCCAAAATGGAGAGCTTGGGGTTGAGCTCTTTGGCCACGCGGGTCACGGCCTCAGCCGGTGACCCCGAGGCCGCGAAGATCAAGCTCGTGGCGGTTCGCACGCCCGCCGCCTCTAGAATCTCCCGCTGCGAGGCGTCGCCATACACTGCGCGCTGCCCCTTGCTCTTGAGCGCTGCCACGGTCTCGTGGTTGAGTTCGATGATCGTAGGCTCGACATCGCTCTCCCGCAGAAGGCGCGCAACGGTTTGCCCAACGGGCCCGTAACCCACGACGATGGCGCTGAACCCCGCCGCCGATGCGGATACCTCCGGGACCGGCTCGTGCGCATCGCCAGCCAACGCCATGGGCACACGCGCCGCCAGCTTGCGAACCCATCGAACCAGAATGGGGTTGCAAGTGATGGACACGATGGCCGTCATGACAAGCACCTGGGTTGCCCGCTCGGGCAGGATGCCCAATTTTTTGCCCATGGCTGCAACGACGAACGAGAACTCGCCGATTTGCGCGAGTGAAGACGCCACGAATGCAGCGATGCGCACCGGATAGCCAAGCAGACGAACGAGCACGAACGCCGCAATGGGCTTTCCGAGCAGCACCACGGCCAGGGTCGCGATGGCGAGCGTGGCATTTCGGCCGACCATCGAGGGGTCGAGCTGCATGCCAATGGACACGAAGAAGAGCACCGCGAAGGCGTCTCGCATGGGAAGCGCCTCGGAGGCAGCACGCTCGCCAAAGTGGGTTTGCCCCACCGTCATGCCGGCCAAGAACGCTCCAAGGGCCATGGAGACGCCGAAGACCTTGGCCGAACCAACTGCGATGCCAAGAGCAATGACCAACACGGTGAGCGTGAACAGCTCCCGGGACCTCGTCTTGGAGATGTACCCGAGGAGCGACGGCACTACCTTGCGGCCGAGCATGAGCGTGAGGCCCACCAAGACGCCAACCTTGAGCAGGGCGAGGCCCGCCGAGAGCGCAAGCGACCCGCCGCCCAATGGAGCCGCGCCGCGACCAAACAACGGCAAGACCACCAGCACCAGCACCGTGAACAGGTCTTCGACCACAAGCCAGCCGACGGCGATGTGCCCAGTCTGTGTGTGCAGCGCGTCGGCGTCGGCGAGCACCCGCAGCAGCACCACGGTGCTCGACACGGCGATGGTGAGCCCGAACACCATGCCGCCAAGGGCCGGCCAACCAAACATACGCGCCACCTGGTACCCGAGCGCCGTGGCGACCGCGATGCCAAGCAAAGCGCCAGGCACCGCCACGCGCCGCACCGACAAGAGTTCCTGAACGTGGAACTTCAGGCCGACGCCGAACATCAACAAGATGATGCCGACCTCGGCCAGCTGGTTGGCGATGCCCGTGTTGGCAACGAAGCCCGGGGTGAACGGCCCCACGGCAACCCCCGCAAACAAGTAGCCAACGATGGGAGACAGCTTGAACCGTTGGGCGACAATGCCCAGGCAAAGCGCCGCGCTCAGGCCCCCGGCAAGCGTAAGAACCAGATCGAGTTCGTGTGTCATCGACCCATCTCTGTGAAGCCAACCCCAGGGTAGCTGGCCAAGGCGCAGCGCCCACCGAGGGCCCACATTCGTCGCGCGCGATTGACCATGCGCCACCGTAAGGATGGCCGCGCCAATGAACAAGCCCCGGACGGACGTTCGTGCGGCGAGCGCACGACGGCTCCGGGTACGACGAATGCAGGGTTCGGGCACGAGGTCCGTTCAATGCAAGTCCATCGCCTGGTATCTGTGCATTCTTCACCGCTCGCCCGTCCACGCGCGGTGGACCGAGTGTGGCGCATCGCGACTCTTGTGGCGATTGTGGCCAATGTGACCATTCAGTATGCGGCAGACCAGTTGCCGCTCGGTACGCGGTCCATGCGTGCGATCTCCCGCGCCCACGCCGGATTTTTTGCACCGGCCGAGTTCACCCAAGCGATTTGGGGCCTGATCTTCGGAACCCTGCTCGTGTATGGCGCGGCGCAGGCTTTGCCCCGCCATGCCCGGAGTCCGACGTTGGACCGGCTCGCCAAACCCATGTTCCTCGCCAACTTCTTGATGGCTGCTTGGACCGTGGCATTCAAAAGCGAGCTCGCTGCCAGCGCGTTCTTGCTGGTCACTGCCGTGTGGATGCTCGCGGTGGCCATGTTGACGGAGGTGCACGGCGGTATGCAAAAGGAACGCGGCGCCCGGGCGTGGCACATCCCCATCTCGTTGCTTGCGGGGTGGCTCACGGTCACACTCCTCTCGAGCATGGGGACGGCCCTGGTGGACAGCGGATGGATCCGAGGGTCCACGGCGCTCGTGCCCATCACCGTTGTCATGATCGGCTACGCGGCGTTGGTCGCGACGCTCTTCTCCGCGGAGTTCGTCGACCCGATTGTGCCCCTGGTGGTGGCTTGGGGAATGGCGGGGCTCTACGTTGCGCAGCTTGCCTCTGCGCCGCTCGTGGCTCTTGCCGCCTTCGTGGTGGGCGCGGGGCTTGCCGTGTGGGGCTGCCTGATTCTCGTCTTTCGCGCGACCCGCAACGCCCCATCACTCTTTGGCGAGCGACGGAGCCCGCGGAACGTGGACCGAGGCGTCTCTGCTAGCGGCAGAGCGTATCGCTCACCGCAGGGCCACTAGCATGCGTTTCATCACCTACTGCGCCCCGAATCCCTTCGTTGGTCGCGGCGGGCGATGCTTCCAAACCATCAGGCACGTTCCGCACGTGTGACCGCAGGGAATCCCCTGGGGCTCGCTCCCGCCTTGACCTTCGGGCGCTCGCAACGGTTATGAAACGCATTCTAAAGACCAAGCGGTCGAACGTTGGCCTTCGGCTGCAGCAGGCTCCGCGGCACTGCGTGCACTGTACAAAGTAATTCGTGTTGCGCGATGTGTTCGTCGCGAAAGGGCTCGAACACGTGAAACACTTGGGGCACGGCATGAAACATGTCGGTGTGCACCACCCCACGCAACACCTCGGACGACGAGAACGAGCGTCCCAGCACCACCGACGACCACCCCGCAGGCGTACGGAACAGCACCGGGGGTTTGACGAAGAAGTAGGGCTCACCGGCCGGATGCGGCGTGAAGTACTTGGACAGGTACAGCGCGGCACCTTGGTGCTCGTGGCCCAACGCCCCGAGCAGTGGATCCACCGAGGCGCGCACCGCAGCCGCAAAGCGCGCGCGGTCCTTGTCCCCCGCCGACACCTGCACGGTGCCGCCGTCGTAGCGGACGGAGAAGTCAAAAGCCGCGCGAACCTCGAGCGCCCCAGCGGTGTCGGCCACCAGATCGGGGCCGAGCGGGGCCAAGGTGATGGCCCCGGTGGTGGCCTCGGATGGCGCGTTGCCCTGTACCAGCCGCTTGTACTTGCGCGTGACCTTGCCGCGCTTCTTGTCCTCGAAGTAGCGTGCGTCGTAGAACGCCGCGTGTGCGCTCAGCATGGCCGCGCGCTCGGCCGTCGTGGCATTCTTGGCAACAAGGGGCACAGCGGGCAGCGCTGCGAGGGTGGCCACGTCGCCCTCGAGTACCGCCGAGGACACCCCGGGACGCAACTTCAGTCGAAGAAAGAGCGGGCTCCATGCGCCCGGCGCAAGATCATACGACTGCACATCGAGGGCCCGGGATGTGCGGGCTCCCGCGGGCAAGACCAGCGCGCGCAGCCCCGGCGTCGGCTGCACCAACAGGCCCGTGAACAGCCAGTCGGCCCCCTGATGACGACAAAGGCCCAGCGCGGCCACTTTGGCCTCGGCAGCAGACAAGAGGCCACGAGCCACGAGCACCTTGGCCATGGCTGCACATCGGGTCACGAAGCTCTCGGGCGCCCGGAGCCCCCGCAGCCCTTTGCGCAGGGCCAGCGGCTCCCGCGCCCGGAGCTGCAGACCAAACGCGTTGCCCTCGAGCAGCGGCGCGCATGCTTGGGCCGCACGAAGCGGCACCGAGCCTCCCAAGGTGCCGTCGCGGGCGCCCACGTCGAAGGCGCCCAGCGCATCGATGAGCTCGAAGTGGGTCAACTGCAGCCGCCGCCACCCCCGCAACCCCCGCCGCCCCCGCAACCACCGCCACCGCCGCAGCTGCTGCCGCTGCTGCAACTGCTGCCCGACGAAGAGCTTGCGGACACTGGGGTGTAGAGGACCGCCAGAGGCGCCGAGAACGCAGCGAACACGGGGATGGCCGCCATGCCACTGAGTCCGGCCATGGCCAGCACCAACGAGACCTCGGCAGTGTCGTTGCGTCGACCGGTGCTGACATCCCGCTGCAGCGAGGCCGTGGCAGCATTGAGCCACTTCAGGTACGCCGTGGCCGCGGGGAGCTCCGGCACGGACTTGATGGACCACCGCATGCCCAGGAAGAGGACGATGCCCATGGTGAGCAGCAGAAACAAAGGCGGGTTCGTTGGCGGCCGCGAGACGATGCGCACGATACCAAGACCAAGGGCAAAGAACGTGACCGCAAAGCCCACGATGGTGGCTGCGCTGCGGCCCGCCGCGTTGACCTTGAGGCCCGCGGCGCCGAGCTGACCTTCGAGAACACTGGTGGCGCTTTCGGCGGCACCCTTGGACAGGGCCGCAAGCGCATCGGGCGAGATACCGCCCGAGGTGGGAAGGCTCTGCAAGAACTGCCGCACGATGGGCACATCGGGCAAGGCCCGCGTGGTGCGCTGGTACTGGCCATTGTTCTCGTGCAGCCATTGGCCAGCCACGGAGATCCCCAGCAGTGCCTCGGACACCGCCCGGGTACCGCCCCGCAGATAGGCGATGGCCAAGTGCTCTTCGGCGCGCGGCAAGAAACCAATGGTGAGTGGTTGGTGTGCCTGCTGGTAGGGCTGGCCGGGCACTCGGTAGGCCATGCGAGGGTCGCCCGGCGGCGGAGCAGCGGCGGGCGGTGCTGCGGGGGCCGGTTGCGCGCGGCCTGCCACCCTGTTGCGAAGTTTGCCGCCGAAGAAGAAGCAGACGGCAACCATGACCAGGTAGACCAGAATCCAGTAGTGACCGGCCGGCAGATCAAAGGGGAACATCAGTTCGCTCCAGCCTTGTCGACCTCGGCCAACGCCTTGTCGAGCACCTTGGACAGCGCCACCACGGCGGCCCGCGGGTCTTTGCTGCGGGCCTCGATGGGGGCGGCATCGACGCCGTAGCGCTTGCACACGGCCGCGTAGAGCCCGGGCAGTTTCGTGGGCGCTTCGGCATCGAAGGCGCGCAACATGGCGCGCAGTGGACTGCGAAGCTGCTTGTACTTTTGTTCGAGCACCTTGCGGAGCACCGGCGCCTCGCCCCGGGCCTCGGCCACCGAGCGGCGCAGCCGCATGCGGGCCTCGCGCAGCTCTTGCTCGACGCGCAGTCGCACATGTTCTTTGCTGGGATTGATGTCCTTGAAGGGGTTTTCGCCCACCAAGGCCACGCCCTCTTCGGCCACGTCGCGGTACATGAGCGGGAACACATCCGAAGCACCGGCGATCTCGCTGGAGAGCAGCAAGATGCCCTCGATGCGGGCCGCAAACCGTGCAAGTTGCAACGGTCCGCCAATGGCTTCGAGCTTCTCGGGGTTGTCGTCTCGCAGCACGATGATCAAGTCCACGTCGCTTTCGCCCTCGTGGTAGTCGCCTCGGGCGGCGCTGCCGTGCAGCATCACGCTCGCGAGATCATCGCCGAGGACACTCTTGAGGGCGGCCAGGAGCTCATCGAGGGCCGCTTGCACGGGCGGCGGCAAGGAGACGGGCATGGTGGTTGTAACTCCAAAGGTGAACGGTAGAAGAGGCACCAAATGACTTGAAGACCAGCGACGACACGCCGGCCGCGTAGCCGACGAAGGGCGCAGTGCGTGGCGCGAGCGATGCTTCGTGGACGCGGGCGCGCAGCAACAAAAGGTCGACAGACGCGGCGTTGGCCAGCACCGGCGCTGCAAGGGCGGCGCGGGCAATGGCGAAGGCGTCGGCGTACGCCGCGCGGGATCGGGCGCGTGGGGTTTGGCTCACGATGTGCTCGGCAAACGCGCGGACGCCCGTTGCGCGGCCCAGGCGCGAGAGCAGTGGCAGGGCTTCGTCGACGCGCTTTTGCTGGAGGATTTCGCGGGAACGATGCACGGCGTCGAGACCGATGCGCTCGGCGAGAAGCCCCGAAGGAGGCGACGGGCGCGTGAGGAGAAGGGCGATCTCGTGCTGGAGGGATGCGAGGGGTGCGTCGAGGGGAACGGGTGCGGGGGCGGGGGCGGGTGCGGGTGCGGGGGCGGGGCCACGGGTCTGCGGGAGGGCGGCCGTGGGGGCGGGGGCGGGGGCGGGGGCGGGGCCACGGGTCTGCGGGAGGGCGGCCGTGGGGGCGGGGCCGAGGGGTTCCCGGGGCGGCGTTGTGGGGCTTGGGGGTGGGGAGTGCCGGCGGAGCTCCGTGAGCTCGTGATCCATGTCGAAGGTGTCGAAGTTGTCGTCACGCTCGATCATGAGGGCAGCGTGGGGGTTACGCTTGCGGAGCTGGGCGACCAGCTCGAAGACGGCCGGAGGGACCGGGTGGGCGTGGGTGTCGAGGTAGAAGGCTGCGTCGGTGACGCCTCCGGCCACATGCACCATGGCTACGTGCTCGAGGGGAAACGCCGCCAGCAGGGCCGTGGGATTCAGGCCTTCGTTGCGTGCGTTGGCGTACAGGTTGCCCAGGTCCAAGAGCAGTTCGCAGCCCGTCTGCCGCACCACCTCTTGGTAAAACTCGGCCTCGGTCATCTCGGCCTCGGGCCAGAAGAACGGACAGGCCACGTTCTCGAGCAACAACGGAATGTCGGGCAGCTTGCGACGCACGCGCTCGACGTTGCGGACAAGCACCGCGAGGGCCTCGCGGGTGCGCGGCAGCGGCGTCAGATGGCCGATCTCGGTCTCGCCGCTGCGAACGAAGGACACGTGCTCGCTGATGCAGGGCGCACGCAACTCCCTGCAAAGCGCTGCCAGGCGCGCGACGTGTGCGTCGTCGACCCCCTCGGCGGACCCGAGTGACAGCTTGACGCCATGGGGCACCACCGGGCGCAGCGCAGAGATGGCCTGCACCTCGCGGCGCATGGCCCCGTCGGCCAAACATGCCTCGGCGACAACCTCGACGAAATCGACCTGCGCCGGACGCAAGAGCAGCGTCGAGGCGATCTCGCTTCGCCAGCCGATGCCCACCGCAGCTTGTGCAATCCCCCCCAGCAACTTGTCCGCCCTCGTGGGCCCGGATGCTACAATCGAAGTGTCATGCGACGGCACCTATTCGCTCTCTTCGTTCTGGGTCTTTGCGGCTGCAACACGGGCGTCAAGGCCGCCCCGGAGCCCGGGCCCTCCCCTTCCCCTCCGGCGCCCGCCGCCTCGCCCGCGCCCGCCAGCGATTCGGCCAAGACATCTTCGTTGCGCCTGGGAGCCCCCATCGAGGGCGCCGGCAACGAGGTCTCGTTGGCCGAGGTGGCCAAGGCGCCCGGCCAGTTCAAAGACAAGACCTTCAAGACCAAGGGCACCGTCAGCGCCGTGTGCCAACACATGGGCTGCTGGATGGAACTCAAAGACGACGCAGGCCAGGCCCACATCAAGATGGCCGGTCACTCGTTCTTCGTGCCCAAGACCGCCAGCGGCAAAAAGGCACGGGTCGAGGCCCGCTTGGTACCCACCCAGGCCGAGCCCGAAGCCTGCGGCGATGGCATGCACAAAGACCACAAGGGCGGCGGCTGCAAAGCCGAAGCCGAGAAGGCGCTTGGCCGCCCCTTGGCCAAGCTCGAACTCATCGCCACGGGCGTCGAGCTTTACGACTGAGCGCCATTCGCGCGAAACGCACCAAAACAAAAGGGCGCTCGAACCTCTCGGCTCGGGCGCCCTTTGGCTTGCTTGCAGGTTTGCTTTAGCTGGCGCTACGGGCGCGCTTCATGGGGCGATCGACGAACTGGGCGCGGTCGAAGCTGTTGGTGTTCTTGTTCATGAGCACCTGGAAGCAGGCCGCGGTGCCCTGGCCGGCGATGACCACGGACCAGGCCAAGAAGAAGTGCCAAATGCGGAACCAGCGCTCACCGTAGTTCTTGGTGATGGTCTCGCGGCTGGCGAGCCAGTTGTCGTGCCAGAGCTTGATGGTGCGACGGTAGTGATCGCTGATGTTCTCGACGCTCTGGATCTCGAAGCCCGCACGCTCGGCGAAGCCCAGCATCTGGCCCAAGGGCAGCGACGCGTCGGCGCCGGGGAAGACGTACTTGCCCATGAAGAGGTACCAAACGATGTCTTCGGCGGTGGGGTTGCGGCGGCAGCCCGTCCACTGCAGCAAGAACAAGCCGTCGTCGGCGAGCAGGTCTTTGACCTTGCCGAAGTACTTGCCCAGGTTGCGCACGCCCACGTGCTCCACCATCTCCAGAGAGACGATCTTGTCGTAGGTACGCTGCTCGATCTCGCGGTAGTCCTGGCAGAGCACCCGGGCCGTCTTCTCTACGCCGTACTCTTTGGCGCGCTCGTTGCCAAACGAAGCCTGGTTCTGCGCGAGGGTGACACCCGTGGTGTGCGCGCCGAACTTCTTGGCTGCACGGGACACCAAGGTGCCCCAGCCGCAACCGATGTCGAGCAGGCTCTCGCCGGGCTCGAGGGCCAGCTTCTGGCAAACGCGGTCGATCTTCTCGTCCTGCGCTTCTTCCACCGTCATGTTCGGACGGCTGAAGATGCCCGAGGTGTACACCATGCGCTCGCCGAGGAACGCGTGGAAGAAGTCGTTGCCGCGATCGTAGTGATCACGCACCAGGTTGGTGTCGAAGGCCTTGGTGTGCACCGTGATCTCGCCCAGGAGCCGCGTGAAGAAGAACTTCAGGTGCTCGGGGTTGACCACCGCGTGCGAGGTGACCTCGTAGCGATGCGCAAAGAGCTCGTAGATGTCGCCGGGGATATCGAGGGCGCCATCGAAGTACGCCTCGTACAGCACGTTCATGGGCATCGGCTCGCGCTCGTATTTGGCGGCGAGGGACGCGTCCTTGAAGACCACCAAATCGCTCAGACGCACGGGGCCCGTGCGCGGCTGGGTTTGGGGACCGTTGGGGTACTGCTTGCGGACCGGTTCGGTGGTTTGCATCGGCAGCGGCATAGCTTCTTTTTGTAAACGCGCCGTATCTGTCGTGCTCCGACATGTCGCTTTTTTGCACCGGCCCACGATTTCCCGAAGAATTTGAAGGATCGCCGGTCGAAAAATCGGCAAGACACCTGTACGTCGGTACCCCTCTTTGGGCACCGCGCGGAGCGGCGGTCCCCAAATCCAAGGTGCCTGCACGGTCCGGCCCAAACCCCCTGGTGGGCGTCGGCGCGTCGTCCTAGGGTCTCGGGCCATGCAATGCCTGAGCTGCGGTGGCGCCCTCGAATGGGCTGGCAACGGACAACAAGCGCGGTGCACCCGCTGCGGCTCCATCTTCGCCTACCAAGGCGGGCAGCTCGTGCCCATGGGGCCACAGGCCCAGGCGCCGCAGAACCCAGCGGCGCACAATCTCTCGGCGGGCACCTTCGACATGGGCGGCGGCCAGCAGCTTCAGGTCAAGATCAACGGCAAGACGCCCGAGGGGTACCTCAAAGACAAAGCGTCGAGCATGATCTGGGGCTGGGTCATCGGCGGCGTCATCGTGTTGTTCCTGCTGCTCGGTGCCCTTGGTCTTGGCGGGTACATCTTTTACCTATCCAAACAAGACAGCCCCGCGGGCGCCGCAGCTGCCAAAAAGGCCGCGGCAGCGTCGCAATGGGACGGAAAGTCCACCTTTGAGTGCAAAGGCAACGACGTGCTCGCCCTCGCCAACGTGAAGGCCAACGTTGCCGGGACGGCCATCAAGGCCTCGGCCAACTGCCAGCTCACGCTCACCGGCGTCGACATCACTGCCGCCACGGGCATCGACGCCGGGGGTAACGCCAAGGTCAACATGGTGGGTGGCAGCATCACCGCCACGAGCAACTCGGTGGTGGCAGCCAACGCCGCCAAGGTCGACTGCGTGGGCACCAAGGTTTCCGGCAAGTCCAAAGCCTCGGGCGCGGCCAAGGTCACGGGCGCCAACTAGAATGCGTTCATAACCGTTACGAGCACCCGAAGGCCAAGGCGGGAGCGAGCCCCAAGGGATTCCCTGCGCTCACACAGCGGAACGTGCCTGATGGTTTGGAAAGCAACCGCCCGCCGCGACCAACGCCGGCATTCGGGGTCGCAGTAGGTGATGAAACGCATTCTAACGTCCCGTTTTGGGGCTACCGAAGTGCCGCGTAGGCCCCTCGCTCGTACGGCAGATCTTCCGGGAACAAACGCACCGGGAGTCGCCCCGCGGAGTCCCTTTGCTGCAGCATGAAGGCCTTGCGCTGTTGGGCCGTGGCGCCCAGCGGCGTGAGCAACATGGCGAGGCCTAAGGCAACGGGCGCCGCGGCGCTGGTGCCGCCAAAGGGGACCAAGAATCCACGAATGCCCGGGGTGACTAGGCTCTCGCCGGGCGCATAGAGATCGGTGCACGCACCACGGTTGCTAAACGGGCTTGGGGTGCCCCGAGGACCATAGGAGCCAACGACCAGGCGCGCCGACGCGGGACCAAGAGGCGACGGCGCAAGGGCGCATGCACCGGCCGCCGCGGAGCTGTCGAGGCGGAGCGCGTCGTTGCCACTGCTGACCGTGAGCAACACGTCCACGTTGGGCGACACGCGGGGGGCACGCTCTTTGGCGTCGAGTGCGTAGAGTTCGTCTTCGGCGCGGTAGCTGTCGTCAAGCGAAAGCCCTGGGCATTCGGTCTGTCGAACTTCGAGCGGCGGGAACCCAAAACTTCGGTTCTCGAACTGCACATGGAACCGCACGCGCAAAGCTGCCAGCTCTTCGGCAGATTTGGAAAGAGGTTGCGCAACGTACGCCCGCACAACGTCAGGATCGCGTGCGAGTTTTGCTTCAGTATCGAGGGACGCCTGGCTAGGGCACTTGGGCGTGGGCGCTGTCGGAAGCCGGAGTTCGCGGTCGACGATGACGAAGCGCGCGTTTGCTGGAGCGACCTGGGCCAAGAGTCCGAGGGTGCTGGTGCCGTGGTACAGGTAGGTCTTCTCGCCCTCGAGCACGTCGATCACACGCAAGAACTCGCTCTCATCGGTGTTCTTGCCGAGGGTGCGCCGCCCCACAGCGGCGTTCCATCCGTCGCGAAGCGGCACCAGGGTGTCGGCCCACGCGCTGTACTTGAGCTTGATGCCGCGCTCGAGGTGACACCGCGTGTCTTTGACTGCCATAGACGCGAGCGCTTGGGCCTTCGCGGTATCGAAGTCTGTTACCTCGGTGCTCTCCGCCGCGGCTTCACAAACGATGGTGTACGCCCCAGCGACTTTCGCCCGCAACGACTCGATGGACAGGTCGAAGCCCGCGTCCATGATGAGGGCCACTGGTGCATCGGGTGGCGGGATCTGATCGGGAACGTCGAACACCTGAACCACGGCCTCGCCAAGCCCCGGCCCAATGACGACCCGCGGCGTCGCCGTGCCGGCGTCATCACTGCACGCGAAGAGTGCCGTGCACATGAGGGCAATCCCAAGCTGGAGACGCATGGCCTTTCCGTCTTACCTCACAATGACGAGTCGTCCAGCGCGTCCATGCGCGAGGCATGTTTGGTGTCGCGCATGCCCACATAGACGAGCAGAGAAGCCGCAATGACCGCCGTGAGGTAATAGTAGAACCACGTCTCGTGACCTATGGACTTGAACCACAGCGCGAGGGACTCCGCCGTCCCGCCAAAGATCGACACCGTGATCGCATAGGGCAACCCCACACCAGTAGCGCGCACGTGCGTGGGGAATAGCTCGGCTTTGACCACAGCGTTGATGGACGTGTAGCCCGTGACGATGAGCCATGCGCCACACAGAAGGAAGAAGGCAACGAGCGCACTCTTGGTGGACTGCAACGCGAGCAGCAATGGGATGGTGAACAGCGTGCCCGTGATCCCAAACCACACAAGCAACGGCTTGCGACCAACGCGGTCGGACAACATGCCGTAGATGGGCTGGAGCACGAGCGCGAAGGTGAGCGCGCCGGCGGTGACGAGCGTGGTCTGCGCATCACTGAGCCCCACGGACAACTTGAGGAACTTCTGCATGTACGTCGTGTACGTGTAGAACGCCGTGGTGCCGCCCATGGTGAGTCCCACCACGATCAGGATCTCTCGGGGGTGTTTGGTGAGGTCTCGAAGTGCGCTGCGCTTCACGTGGGTCTTGGTCGCCACGAAGTGATCCGTCTCATGAAGGTTTCTCCGCATGGCCATGGCGGAAACCGCAAGGAGCGCTCCCACGGCGAAGGGGATGCGCCAGCCCCAGGCCCGGAGCTGCGCCGGCGTGAGGAACACCCGCTCCAAGAGCAGCAGCACAATGACCGCGCATAGCTGCCCGCCCAGGAGCGTGACGTATTGAAAGCTCGAGTACGCGCCTCGGTGTTTCCTGCCAGCGACCTCGCTGAGGTACGTGGCGCTGATGCCGTACTCGCCGCCAAGACTAAGCCCCTGAATCAAGCGCGCGAGCCCGAGCAGCGCCGGCGCCGCGACGCCGATGGTCGCGTACGAGGGCGTGACCGCGATCATGAGCGACCCGCCACACATGAGCAACACCGAGAGCACCAGTGCCTTGCGGCGGCCGTAGGTATCGCCTATGTGGCCGAACAACAGCCCCCCCAAAGGTCGCGCGATGAAGCCGAAGGAAAACAATATTGCTGCCTTGAGCTGCTGCACCACCGGGTCCGTGCCAGGGAAGAACGAGCCCGCGAAGTACAGAGAGAACGCCGCGTACGCGTAGAAGTCGTACCACTCGACAAGGTTGCCGACGGAGCCAACGAAGATCGCACGGAGGCGCCGTCTGGGCTCCGAGGCCAAGGCACCTGCGCGGGCGCTTGATGCTGCGTTCGGTTCTGTGGCCTTCACGGTGGGCGTCTCGGGGGCAGAGTAGAGCGAGAGGCCCCCATCTGAGCAAACACGTTGGGCACGGAGCTACGCGTCAGCCTCGCCCGCGGATCGCAAAAAAAGACACACAAGGCACGAAGAAAATCGCCGAATGTCGCTTGGTTACGACACGTGGACGACGCTTGCTCCGGGGGCGCGGGGCCCACGATGCGCATTCTTCGAGCGAATGCGATGGCCCGCGACGGAAGGCGCGCGGCACGCTCGTTGCTGCACCTTTCGTCGAGGTGATGGTGGAGATGAAGCAGGCGATGCGAATGGTTGGTGTGGCGTGGTTGCTCGGCCTCTCGGGCACGACCATGGGTTGCGCATCAACGGAAGACGATAGCGCGACGACGACCGGGGCCTTGAGCCGGGACGACGCCGACAGAGAACAAGGCGCCAAGGTCGAACGGAGCGCGCTGAAAAAGGGCGACACCTTCTCGATGGCCATTGGCAGCGCAAAGGCCATCCGCGTATTCCGGGCGAGCGATGGTCTTTGGGGCATCGAGCCCAAAGATGCCCCACCCAAGAATGGCTTCCGGTCCATCGTCGAGTACGGTATCCGCCGCGGCGAGTTCGAACCCAACGTGATCTCCGGCGACGAGCAAGAAGCCGCGGAGACCGATCCGAGGTGCTTCGTCTCCGCCGAGGCTGAAGCAAACAAGACCCCCCGGATCCCTGGGGTGCTCAACTTTCGTATCGTGTGGATCCACAAGAAGGACGGCTGGGCGAGCGCATTCGGAGCGACGGCCTACAACTCGGCCGACAATGTCACCTGGCTGCTCGACTGCAGCATGCGCGGCGGACGCGAGAGCGAGGTCCCGGTGCGTGAGCTCAAGTCGCTACTCGCCTGGCGCCTGGCCATAGACGAGTCGTCAGACGAGTAGGCCTACTTGGCGCAGTTGGGGGCGTAGTCGACCTGGATGCTCTTGGCCTTGGCCTGCTCGCAGGAGTCGCCGAGCAGCACGAGTTCGGAGGGGTTCTTGACCTCGTCGTACGCGAAATCGACGCCCTCTTTGAGCTGCGCCTTGCTGCCCCCCTCGACCGTGAGCGTGTATCGGTAGTCGCCCGGGGCCTTGCTGATGGCTTGGGGCACATCGAGCACGCAGCCCGAGGCCATGCGACGGACGGCGCGGAACATTCCGGCCACTTCTTGGCCCAGCGCCTGGGCGCTCTTGCCCTGCGGCTCCACGTGCATGTGGCACATCTTCTGGATGTTCTTCTTCTCGGTGGTGCTGCAGCCGGCAGGGACTACGCCGCCGGCCATGGCCATGGCGCCAAGGTTCTCGGGCGAGACGTAGTCGTTGTTGTTGAGCCCGCCGATGCCCAGGACTCCCGTCTTGATGGCGCCAGGGTTCGCCGTGCGCTTGCTCTCGAGCAGGCTGGTGAAGTCGCTTCGGGGTCGGTTGTCCGGCAAGTCACCATCGGTGATGAGAACGGCGATCTTCTGCGGCGCACCGTTGGAGCTGACGGGCACGGCGACACTTTGCAACGCGGCGAGGGCACCCGAGAGGCCCAAGTAGATGCCGTAGGGCGACTGCGGTGCGGTCCCCGCAAAACGCCCCTTGAGCGCGGCCAGCTGCGTGGCGGAGAGCGAAGCGATGGGAACGTCTTTGGCAGACGGATACGGCCCCGCGCCCTGCGTCGGGTCCTGGGCATCGCCGAACATGACGAGGCCCGCGCGGATGCGCGCGTCTTTGGCGACGGCGACCTGATCGACGAAGGCTTCGAAGCCCGCAGTGACGGCACTCCACTTCGCGCCGGCCATGCTGCCGGTGGCGTCGACGATGAACTCGACATCCACGGCGCGCGCTTCGAGTTGTCCGCTCTGCGGGCAGGCGGCCACGGGGTCCGTGCCCGGGGTCTTCGGGGTGGTGGGCGTGGTGGGTGTGCTGGGCGTGGTGCCCCCCGTCGGCGGCGTGGTGCCTGCAGGGGCGCCGGGCGTCGCGTTGATCTCGTCCGGTGCCGGACCAATGAGCCCCTCGGGGGCAGAGCCCGAGCATCCAATGGACAGAGCCGACGCGGCGACGAGAGCCAGGGTGAAACGCATGGTCATGGTTGCTACCAAGGCCCGCGCCACGTGTCCCAGCGGTGAGACGTTCGGAGGCCCGACGGAGACGCGAGCTTTCCAGTGGAGCTTGAGTCCATCCGTAACGGGCGCGATTTGCTCGCAGGAATGCCTACACGCCAGGCTCGATACGGCTCATCGCACTTATGGAAGAGGGCGCCACGCCTGGCGCGCGAGGGGCACCGAGGGCCACACGAGGCGGCGCAACGATTGCTGCTAAGGTCTTCTCCGGCGAGCCTCCCCATGAAACCTGCATCCTTAGGGCTCTTGCTACTGGCGCTAGGTTTGTCTTGTGCCCGCAGCCAACCGGTCGACCATGCAGACGCTGTGGTCGGGGCCCATGCTTGGAACGTGTACGACGAGGGCACGCTGATCTTGGAGGTGTCCGACACACCGGGCGCCATCGTCAGCACCGCGGCGTTGCCGCCCGGGGTTGCACCGGTGCAGCACCCGTTCTTGTCGGCTTCGGCACGCAGCGCCAAACACGAGCACAAGCTCCGAGAGCTCTTGAACGCGTCGAAGAGCCTGCCCGAGTTCTTGTCGAAGCTCCGCGAGGCCGGCTACCGCGTGACCCCGCACTGACGCAACGCAAAGTGGGGACCCTCGACGCGGGATGCTCTAGCTACATCGCGGTGCAAAAGTGAGGCCTTCGGAGGCCGTTTTGGGCCGTGATGAGCTGTCGGAATGGTGCGGAATAGGCGCTTTTTGG
>JBIKNA010000687.1:0-2828 GCA_044358965.1 Polyangiaceae bacterium | reverse complement strand
CAGCGCGCTCAGCACCTGCGACAAATCGCGGCCGGCATGCGCCTCGTCGACGGCGCCGCCTTGGCGCGCGCGCACCACGCCCGTCTTGGCCTCGAAGATGATGACGTCGAGCTGCCCGCGGGCGCCGTCGCGCGGAGGCTCGAAGCCGCCGCTCAGCACCAAGTCTACATCGGTGGGCGCGCTGCCCCGCGCCGCCAAGTCTTTCCATGCGTGCGGCGGGATGAGTGCCTCGACACTTTTGGCCTCGGCCCGCGTGCTCGGGGGCCCGCCGGAGGCGTCTTCGTTGGCTGCGGCGAACAGCTGCGCCAGCGCCACGTTTTGCCCGCCCACCACGGCGAACGCGTGCAGCACGGACGCGAGCCCAAGCCCAAGGCCAGAGGATTCGTCGGGAACACCAAAGGGAACCACTACCGCACGCGTCACGTGAGGTCCTTCTTGCCGCGCCCGGGCCCGAATGACAAGCTCCGCACGCACCCCCGAAGCACTTGCATGCCGCCGAGACGAGAAAAGACCCAAGGGCCCACCCTTTTTGCAGCCGCAGCGGCACAATCTACCGCCGCTGGCGAGGGCGCGCCCTTGGCCGAGCGCATGCGGCCGCGCACCTTGGCCGAATACGAGGGCCAAGCCCAAGTGGTGGGGCCGGGCAAGTTGCTCGCCCGGCTCATCGAATCCGACCGTGTGCCCTCCATGGTGCTGTGGGGCCCGCCAGGCGTGGGCAAGACAACCCTAGGCCGCATCATTGCCGAGCGCACCAAGGCGCACTTTGTGCCGTTTAGCGCGGTGCTGGGCTCCGTGGCCGAGCTGCGCGAAATCGTTCGCGAGGCCCAAGAGCGCAAGTCGTACCGCGCCGAGCGCACCATCGTGTTCGTCGACGAGATTCATCGCTTCAACAAGGGCCAACAAGACGCGTTTCTTCCCCATGTCGAGGCGGGCACCGTCACCCTGGTGGGCGCCACCACCGAAAACCCGTCGTTCGCCGTCAACGCCGCGTTGCTGTCCCGGGCCCGGGTGTTTCGGCTCGAGGCCTTGCCCGAGCCCGCGCTCGTGTCGCTGCTGCGGCGTGCGCTCGAAGACGGTACCCGCGGTCTTGGCGCGCACCGCATTGCCGCCACCGACGACGTGCTGCTGCTCATTGCGCGCGCGGCGGCCGGCGATGCGCGGCGGGCGCTGGGGCTGCTCGAAACCTCGGTGCTCGATGCCGCCGCGCAGTCCATGCCCGAGCTCACGCAAGAGCTGCTGTCCGCCAGCCTGGAGCGCGCGCCGCTGCTCTACGACAAGGGCGGCGAAGAGCACTACAACATCTCGAGCGCATTCATCAAAAGCATGCGCGGCTCGGACCCAGACGCCGCCGTGTACTGGCTCTTGCGCATGCTCGAAGCCGGCGACGACCCGCTCTTTCTGCTGCGCCGCATGATGATCTTCGCGAGCGAAGACGTGGGCAACGCCGATCCGCGGGCGCTCGTGGTGGTCACCAGCGCCGATGCTGCGTTTCGGCGCATGGGCATGCCCGAGGGAATGTACCCCTTGGCGCACGCTGCGCTGTACCTGGCGTGTGCGCCCAAGTCCGGCGCCGTCAAAGACGCCTGGCATCGCGCCAAAGCCGCCATCGAGGCCCACGGTGCCTTGCCCGTGCCCAAGAAGCTGCGCAACGCCGTGACCAAGCTCATGAAGAACGAGGGCTATGGTGCAAACTACAAGTATGCCCACGACTTCGAGGGCGGTTTCGTACCTGGTGAGACGTACCTGCCCGACGAACTGGCCGCCGAGCGCTTCTACAAGCCCACCGCGCAAGGCGAAGAGGCGCGCATTCAAAAGCGCTTGGAGATGATCCGCGGCAAAGTGGAGCCCGGCACGGGCTGACGGCGTGGCTACGGAAAAGCGCGCTACGAGATCAGATCGAGCGCCGACTGGAGCTCGCCGAGGGCGTGCGAGTTGCCGGCCTTCTTGGCTGCGGCGATGCCCTCGGTGTACCAGGCTGCGGCATCGTCTTTGCGGCCCATGGCCTCGAGCAGGCCGCCGCACATGAGGTACATGGCCACGTACTCGGGGTTCTGGGCCTTGAGCGTCTGGAAGGTAGACAGGGCGTCTTCGTGGCGATCGAGGGACTTGTACTCCATGGCCAGGCCGTACCAAGCCATGGGGTCTTTGGAGCCCTCTTGCGTGAGCTTCTCGAGGAACAAAAGGCGCTTCGACATGCCCTTTTGCCTTTAGCACGCGCTGTACCGTGGCCCTGGGCACTTTTTGTCTTTACGCCGCCGCCCCGGCGCGGGAAGAAGGGGACCATGAGCGAACGCCTCGTCAGCATGATCACCCAAGAGCAGATTGCCGCCCGGGTTCGAGAGTTGGGCGCGCAACTTGCCAAGGACTACGCCGAAAAAGACTTGGTGTTGGTGGTGGTGCTCAAGGGCAGCTTCATCTTCGCTGCGGATTTGGCCCGCGCCATCGATCTGCCGCTTCGCATCGACTTCTTGGGTGTTCGGTCCTACGGCGAGGGCACCGAGAGCAGTGGCGTCGTGCAGATCACCAACGATTTGTCCAAGCCCATCGCCGGCGCCGACGTGGTCATCGTCGAAGACATCGTGGATACCGGGCTCACCATCGCTCACTTGATGGATCTCTTCCGCACGCGCAATCCCCGCAGCGTCAAGGTGTGTTCGTTGCTGCACAAGCCCTCGCGCTCTCGCGTGCAAGTCAACGTCGACTACTTGGGCTTCACCATCGAAGACAAGTTCGTGGTTGGCTACGGCCTGGACTTTGCCGAGAAGCACCGCAACCTGCCGTACATCGGCGTGGTCGAGCGCGACTAGCCAAGCTAGACGCACCAGCGT
>JBIKNA010000688.1:0-2828 GCA_044358965.1 Polyangiaceae bacterium | reverse complement strand
ACACTCATCACAGTGGAGAGCACCTCGTCGGGCACGTCTTCAAACGCACCGCGGTCCACGTCGCCCAACGTCTGGAGCTGAGCGTCTTTCAGCAGCGATTTACGCAGCTCGGTGAACTGCCCAAGGAACATCCATCCACGCATCGTGAGCAGCGCCGACGTTCCACCAACCCGTGCAAACTGCAACCCACGTTCCAGAAACGCCGCGTAGAGATCCGCCTTCCCCTTCGGATACGTCTTGCTGACGTACTCAAACGACGCGGTCTTCGAGAGCCCCTGGTACGGCGGGTTGCCCACCACCACGTCGTACGTATCTTCCTTGGCAATGCGCACGAAGCGCACGCCGGCCGCGAGCTGCTCGCCACCAAGACGCAAACCCAGGTCTTCGGACTTGGAGTGCTTGGCCAAAAAGCCTTCGAGCTTGCCAACAATGGTGGCCTTGGCGTCTTCCGCCGAAACCTGCACTTCTTTCGACGGGAATCCGTTGAACAGGTTGCCCTGGCCTCGCTCGTCCACGAACGACAGCTCAACGTCTTTGATGGCCTCGTCAATGGCGGCATCTACCTTGAGCAGCGAGCCCAGGTAGTCCACGCCCGCGAGCGACGACAGGAGCTTGGTGGTCAGCTCTTCTGGAATGCCGGCCTCTTGTTTCAGCTCGCGGCGCAGCGCTACTACTGCCGGATCATCCGCCGGCAAGTTGCCAAGCTGCAGCACCGGCGCCACCAGGTTGAGCTTCTTTGGCCGCGCCGCTTTCGAAAGCGTTTTCGCCTTCAAATACAGCCCCGCGGCGGCAATCTGGGTGGCCCGCGGGTCTATATCGATGCCGTACAGGTTGTCTTCGAGGATGGCTTCGGCGATCTGCTGGTCGCTGATGGCCTGCCCCAGGTGCCGGGCCTCTTCGCGGTACAACGCAGCCAGCAAGTCAAACGCGATGACCAAGAAGTGCCCGCTGCCGCACGCTGGGTCCAAGATCTTGAGCGCGCGCACGCTGGCCGGGGCTTTGGCGACCGCGTCGTCGGGAATGGCCTGGGGCACGTAGTACTTCCAGTGCTCTTCCAGCGTGCCCTGCGTGGGCATCAGCGCGTCGAGCGGCACTTCGCCGGCGTCGCGTTTGGCGCGCCAATCGGCCCGTCGTGCGTCTAGCTCCGGCAGCACGCGCTCGGCGTCGGCAGTCCAGCCGCGGCTTTTGCACATAGCAAGCCACGTGAGGCCCAGGCTGTTTTGCAGCAGCCACTCCACCATGTAGCGCTCGGTGAACATCTGCGTCTTCGACGCAATCTCGTGCGGCTCTATCTTGCCGCCGTCGTTGATCTTGGCGTCGAGCGCTTCGCGGTCTGGGTCGTTCCAATACTGGTACACCCAGCCCAAGGTTGTGTCGTCGGTCCACGCCGAGGCCAAGGCTTCTTGGTCGAGCGTTTCGACCAAATCACGCAGCACAGCCGGTGGCGCCGGAAACAACCGCGAGAGGCCCACGTCGCCGTAGAGGCCCGGCAAGTCTGTGGCGAGCTCGTCGAACACAAGCTGCAGCAGCGTGGCATAGCCTTCGGTTTCGTCGGACGTGCCGTTGATGCACAACGTGGGCGCGAAGCCGCGAAACTCGCGATAGCCCTTGCTGTTCCAACCGCCGGTGAGCACATGCGGCTTGCTCAGGTTCTGCGCTTCGAGCAGACGCAAGAGCACAAGGCGGTTTAGCAGAGTGGCCGCGGCGTCTTTTTCGGCCTGCAAGAGCAGTCGCTCTTTGGCCAACGCAAGCTCCGCTTTGGTCTTCGGCTTGTCGCCCTTGCCCTGCGCACTACGCGCCCGCTCGTCGACCCACGCTTCGATGCGGGCGCGGCGCTTGTGGTGCGCTTCATCGAGGCCGGCTTTTTCGAGCGGAACCGACAAGCGGTAGCGGCGATCGGCCTCGTCGTGGATGCCGCGCAAGAGCCGCGCGCGAAGGCCTTTTTCTGGACTCTGCGCGGTGCCGCGAATGGTCTCGGCAAGCAGCTTCTTGGCTTCGGGGGTTAGGGGCATGGGGCTATTCGGAGGCGAGCCGCTGCACTGCTCGCACGAAGTGCCGGAAGCTCGTGGACTGGTTGTGGGCCCAGCCGATGTGGCCTCCGGCTTCGCGCGCGCCTGCGGTCTTCGAGTACGAGCCGAGCAATTGACGGAGCTCTCGGGACGGGCTTCCCAAGTGGTCCGGGTCTCGAAATTTCTGCTTGCACGCGATCTCGGTCAGCTTGGGGGCGTTCAGCGCCTTGGCAAGCCCGTCAACGTCGCCAAGCAACCAGGCCTCCAGCTCTCGGCATGCGATTCGAACCACTGCGTCCGGCTTGCCTGCATCCGTTGCAATCTTGGCCAGACGACGCTTCACCTCCACACAATCGGCGGAATCCTGGTCTCGGACGACCACAAACCTGGCACCAGGCACCTGCCACGCGCGCAGCTTCTTTGGCAAAGACTTCTCGAGGTCTTGTTTGCCCTCGTGCGCAACGAACACACACGGCAGCTCTGGCGCGATGCGCGGCAGCAGCCCCTCGAGGAACGCCTTCATGGACGCTTCCTCGAGCATGAAGACCACCTGCCCCGGCATCATGGGTGCGCCCCCACGAAGAGCCCCTGCTTCCAGAGCTGTCCCGGCAAGTCGCCCTCTTCGGAGAGCGCCCGAAGCTGTTCGTTCTCGGAGGCACGGGTAATCGAAGTGAAGCCGTCGCGCTTCTCGAGCCAGAAGATCTCGCTTAGCTCGACGCCGTTTAGAAAATCTGGCGAGTGCGAGGTGATGAAGACCTGCCCGCCGCGATCGGCGTACTCCCGAAACTCCTCGGCAAGTTCGCGGAGCAGGTCCGGATA
>JBIKNA010000033.1:0-31271 GCA_044358965.1 Polyangiaceae bacterium | reverse complement strand
CGTCGAGGGCTCGGAGCTCGGTCACGAGCGCGTCGATGTCGCTGCGGGTTTGGAGTGCACCGGGGGGGTCGTGCAGGGGGCGCGAGGTCACCACGAAGGTGCGGTGCTCTGCGTGTGGCCACGGCAGGTTGGGTTGCGACACGAGCCAGTCGTAGGTTGCGCGGCCCATGACCACCGTTCGAATGCCGGCGATGAACTTGTCGAAGCTGTGCTCGCCCAGCTCGAAGGGCGCCGAGTACAGCCATTCGAGCGAGCCCTGCGTATCGACCACGAAGCCGTCGAGGCTGCTTGCGATGTAACCAACGATGCGTGCCATGGGCGGTCTCCTTTTGCGCTCAGGGTAGGGCGTTGCGCTTGCAAATATAAACGAATGATTGTTTATAATCGACGGCGTGCCGCGCACCAAGAAGATCTCCGATGGCGACGTGCTCGACTTGGTGGCAGCGCACGCAAGTCTCCACGGGCCCGCGGCGGTCACCTTCCAGTCCGCAGGGCTCGCCGCGGGGCTGTCGCCGGCCACGCTCGTGCAGCGCTATGGCAGCAAAAGCAACCTCGTGCGCGCCGCGCTCTTGCGCCTATGGGACACGCTCGACCTCGCGACCGCCCAAGAAGACGCGCGCCACAAGGGCAACGGCGCAGGTGCCCTGTCGATGTTGCTCGCGCTCTCTTCGGATCTCGGCGCGGGCCCGCAGCAAACGGCGCAAGGGGTCCTGCTCTTGCGAGAAGACTTTCGCGACGCAGCGCTCCGTGCGCGCGGCGCTGCATGGACGCATGGGCTTGCGCAGATGCTCGGGCGGCGCCTGGGCGGATCACCCGCCACGCAAAAGCGCCTTGGTCGGATGATGGTCGCGCAGTGGCAAGGTGCCGTGCTCGCGTGGTGCTTCTGCCGCGAGGGGGCCTTGCAGTCCTACCTGCGCCGCGAACTGGGCGCCTGGCTGCGGGCCGTTGGCTGCGCATAGCGCCCGGTCCGAAGTGCCGGGCACATCGACGTAAGCCGCAAGCCCCGCTCGCTCGCAGAAGCCCGAACTCGCTCGGAGGGAGCGGGAGCGGGAACGGGGAGACGGGGAGCGGGACACCAATGAGTGCGTAAGCTCGTGCGCGCGCACGGTATCGCGTAGGGCGAAACGGCCCGGCGTCCCGTGAACGCACGTTGACGCACCCGGCGCGATCGGCTGGATTTCCCGGCCTATCGCATGGTCTCGGGATTGCACATGGGCGCTGCATGACTTCCCGCGTTGGCCGCAGCTTTCTTTTCGCCCTTCCTGTTGCCCTGGCTCCGCTTACTGGGGGCTGCACCTCTTGGGTCACGGACCCGGTGCTCGACGAAGTGGCCGAGCCTGCCATCGAGAAGGCCAACAAGGAGATCGGCGCGTGGTCTGGTGGGCGCGAGGGCACCTGGACTTCGGGCGACGGCGTCGTGCATCCGGCGCGCTGGGTGCTCGATCAAGACGGCCTGTCACTGCGCGGGTACGTCGAGCTTCGCGACCACCCGTGCACAGATCGTTTGGAGCTCGTCGGATCCGTCAAGGGATCCGGCGCCGAGCTGTCCGTGCGCAGCGACGCCGCCGAGGTGACCTTCAAGCTGTCGACCGTCGAGCAAGACATCCAAACCGACTACAACCTTTGGGTGTTCGGCACCGCTCTTTGCCTCGAGGCCAACGGCGAGCGTGCGCGCATCAAGTCGACCAGCTTCAATCGCTAAATCACCGAGCATACCGAGCATGATCTTCGATCAAGCTCAGCGATTTAGCTTCCTTGTTATCGGAGGACGCTGTCCTCCGCCCCAAAGGCATTGCCGCTGGGGCCCCCACCTCCTGCATTTGGGTCCCAAGCCCAAATGGCGCCCGGCGTCTGTAGTCGAATCGCGCTGGGTCATTTAGGCGCGCGCGGTCTTTTTGCTCTCACGAGTGGCCGGGCGTGCAGCATGCGCCCGGCGATGGCCACGCGCATGCGCATGGAGCCGCGCTCAAGCCACCTTGGCTTGCGCGCCAACGGCTGGCACGTGGCGCACCGGGCGCAGCGTGGCGCCCTGCATGGACGCCGCCAGAATGAGGCCCGTCATGGTGAGCCGCAACCGCTTGCCATCCACATGACCTTCGGCATCCAGGTGCGAGATGATCTCGCGCACGTCGGTCTTGCGCACCCCCACGTCGCACGCGAGTTCGTCGAGACGAACGAGACGTCCACGGGCTTGGGCCGCTGCGAGATGACGGAGCACGTGTGCGGCGATGGCTTTGCGGTCGAGAACGATCATGGGATTCCTCCTTGGGGCAGGGGACAGACGAATTCTTCCATGAGTGGTACCGGAAGGCCGAAGAAGCGGCCAAATTTGCTGCACAACAATTTCGCAAAAAGGCATGATTCGCAGCGGATTCCGCGGCGCCGCATGCGCTTGTTCGCCATGTCGGCGCGCGCCATGCAGGCGAATGGGGGGCCCAAAGAATCTGGTCCGTCTGCAGCCCGGTGCTTTTGCCGCCGCACGCGGTGACCCGTGCTTCATACTGCAGCCATGGGTGCGCGCTGGCGGTTCTCGGTGGTTCGTATGGGGCCCAACACAAGTCGAGTCATCGACCGATGAGCGACACGCCGGCAAAGCCCAAGAAAACCAGCCTGGGCCTCAAACTCGTGTTTGCACTCTTTGGCCTGGCCCTGGCGGCCACGCTCGCGGCCATCGGCTTCGTGGCGTGGGTTGTCCGCACCGCCCAGGTCGACAACGATCGCGCCTTGGCTGCGGCGCGGGCGGCACCCGGCACCGCCGAGCTACGTGCACTGGGCTGCCAAACCGCGAGCGCCCGCGACGACGTGAGCACCACGCCGGATGGCGCCGCGCTGTTCACCGTCGATTGCGAAGTGGCCGCGGGCACCAAGCTCTCGTGCGCCGACGTGGCCAAGGCGTACACAAAAGCTGTGGGCAAGGCCAAAGCGCCGTTCCGCGTGACCGTCGGGCCCTCTTCGGGCAGCGAGCACTTGTGCACCGAGTCGTTCTCGACCGATGGCCAACCGCTGCAAGGCAAGCCCTAGGCGTCACGCGCTGGCTCAGAAGCGTCGACTTTGCACAAGGAACGCCCGCACCGCGGGATCCTCGGTGAGACCGATGGCGACATCGAGGGCCCGCGCCGCCGCAGGCAAATCGCCCTTTGCGCCAAGCGCGTTCGCGCGCGTGACCCAATACGGCTGGTAAGACTGCACGTCGGCTTCCGGCAGTCTGCCGAGAACGACGAGGGCTTTGTCTGCGTCGCCGGCGTCGACAAGCGCGGCAGCTTGGGAGACCAGTACGCCAACGCTGGGGCAGTGGTGCGCCAGGAGCTGGTAGAGCGTCTCCAGTGCTTCGTGGTTCGTTCGACCGGTGAGCGGCGCTTGGACATGAACCGATTGGATCGCCGCTTCGCATTGGAAGCGACCGAATGTTCCATGCCGAGACGCACTGATGAGATGACCTTCGGCCTCGACGATCATGTCCCGGGACCATCGATGGTGATCCTGCTCGCGCAAGGGGATGAACTCGCCTGCCTCACCGCGCCGGGCCGGGCGGCGGGCCTCGCAATAGAGCATCAGGGCGAGCAGACCCCGCGCTTCCGGTTCGTTCGGCAAGAACGTGACAATGAGGCGGCACAAGAAGAGTGCCTCCCCCGTCAGATCACGCGGCCCGGCCTCTGCGCCGGCGACGGAATCCCACCCGGTGCCAAATGCCACATAGATCGCGTTGAGGACGTCGGCCATGCGATCGGCCATATCTGCGGTGCTCGGGAGCTCGAAGCGAAGCCCAGCATCCTTGATTTTGGCCTTGGCACGCACCAAGCGTTGTCCCAGGGTCGTTGGCGCGACCAGGAACGCCGCCGCGATGTGGGCGGCGTCCAGGCCCAGAACCGTCTGCAGCATGAGCGGCGTTCGCACACTCTCGTCGATGGCGGGGTGTGCGCAGACGAACAGCAGCCGCAACCGCTGGTCCGGAAACTCTGCGGGTTCGCTCGGCAGCACACTTTGCTCGAGAGCCATGGCCACCGCCGCCGTTTCGGCGACGTTCCGGTGGCGGGCCATGTTCTTGACGGTGTTGCGTGCCGCGGTGAGCAGCCAAGCATCGGGATTGTCGGGCACCCCGCGCTCGGGCCACGTGCGCAGGGCGGAGACAAAGGCGTCCGAGAGAGCGTCTTCCGCCGCCGCGATGTCGCGGGTGCGTACCGCGAGCATCGCGACGAGTCGTCCGTACGAACTTCGCGCTGCCTTCTCTGCTGCGCTCCGCGCCGGCGACATGGCTCAGCCTGCGGGGGGCGCCATGGGAGGCATCACCGGCCGAACCTCTACCGACGCCATGGCGGCGCAGGGGGCGCGGGCGGCCCACTCGAGCGCCTGATCCAGGTCGGGAACCTCGATGACGAAGTAGCCTCCGAGTTGTTCCTTGGCATCGGCGAAAGGCCCATCTTGCACGAGGCGTTTGCCGTCGCGCACGCGCACGGTGGTTGCGGTTTCTGGGCCCAAGAGCCCATCGCCCTTGACGATGATCCCCGCCTGTTGCATCGCGCCGATGAAGGCGTTCCAGCCGCCCCAGTAGGCCGCCGCGTGGTCCGGATGTTTGCGCTTGGCGAACTCGCTCTCGGGCTCGTTGAGTAGAAGCATGTATTGCATGTCGTCGGTCCTCTTCTTATTGATGGTGGGTTCTTTGTACGGTCTCAGGTGAGCATGGCTCGTTGCCGTGCAGAGCGAGCGGTCCAAAGCAACCCACCAGCCACCGCGACGACGAACGTCAGAATGGCGAGTTGGCTGGGGATACCAGCAAACACACCGTAGTAGAGATCCCCACCGAACAGCAGGGCGTACGCGCCGAAGGAGACCGCCAGGATCGTCCTCGCGATGTGCCGGCGCGCAAGGAGCGCGACAGAGCCCGCGAGGCCTCCGAAGACCCCGACGGCGAAGGCAACGGTGATCCAGGGCGGCAGAGAGCCGTAGAGTTGGGCCTGGGCCTGCGTCATGCCCGCCCGCATCGAGTCTTCTGCGGTCTTCGACAGTGATCCCATGAATTGGTACACGCCGTACACGTTCCAAAGGACGCCGAACCCGGCCGTGGCCCAGAGCCAAACCGGGGCTTGTGTGGATTGTTCCGTCGCTGACATGTCTGAAACTCCAATCGGGCGTCGCTGGAGGGGGGTCTCCAGCGTCCGTTTCCCCCATGACACCCGTCGCCTGCCCATTTCGACACTGCCCCCCAAAAAAAGAACAGCTGCCTGGGCGCGCCCGGACCGGTGAAGATGCAGACACGTTCGGCGATCCCGGTGCACGCCACGTTCGCAAAAAACGAGCGCAGGATCAGGGGCACAAGATTCAGTGGCACAAGATTCAGTGGCACAAGATCATGCTGCGCCACCCGTGCTTCGTGTCGTGAAGGGGGCCTGCGGCACCCCAGGCAACGTTGCGCGCAGGATGTTCAACGCCGCAAACTGCGGCCTAGGGGTGTATGCAGCGGCCGAGGCGGGCGTTCGTTCGCCGCTGCAAAGTCAAAGCCGGTGATCGCACCAGCGTGTCGCTCTACTTCTTGTTGCTGCCGCGCGCGTCGCGGACCAACGCGATGGTCAGGTCGAAGAGGTCGGGCCCCGACACCTTGCCGTGACCAGGCACCACCACGCGTGCCCCCAGACCCCGCGCCACCTCGACCGATGATTCCCAGCGATCGAGATCTGCATGGCCGATGTAGCCGATGGTCGTCGCCGACTTGATCATGCAGCCACCAAAGAGAATGCCCTTCGACGGGAAGAAGACCACGACGTTGTCGAGCGAGTGCCCAGCCCCCGGGTAAACAACCCGGGCCTCTTCGCCGCCGAAGCGAAGCACCAAGCCCTCCTGCTCGGGAAACGTTTTCTCTGCTTCGACGATCTTCATGGTCTCGACACGTCGCCGCTTGTCTTGGTCGTCGAAGCCCCGAGCCCATTCGGCCTGCAAGCGCTTGCCGTCTTGCTTCAACAATTGTTGCGTGTGTTCCGAGGCAAATGTCGTGACCCCCAGATCTCGATACGCTTCGTTGCCGCCGGTGCCATCGAAGTGGAAATGTGTGTTGATGGCCACCACGCGCGGCGGATGAAACGTCTCGTGGACCCAGCGCACGAGCGCCCGCGCCGCTTGCGTTTCGTACGGCGAAGAACAAAGCACAATGGTGCCGTCGGCCATGCGCACCACGAGCACATTCGATGCGTAGAACGGCTCGTGCGTGACCACAAACGCATCCGGCGCAATTTTCTGCACGGAAAGCTCTGCGTCGATCCTCGAGACCTCGTTGCCGCCCGCAGCTGCGCTGCTTGTGGCTGCGGCATGCACGTGCGCGCCGGAAGGCTGCACGGGGCTTGCCGCCCCCCCGGCGCACCCGGTTGCCACAACGAGAGCGAAGCCCGCACCCAACAACAAGTGCCTCATGCGGGCCCTTCTATCGCTCCTCGCGATCGTCAGCAACCCGGCCCTTGGCGGCGCCATGCCCGCGTTTTTCGGTAACCCCGCCAACCCACGCGGGTCGACACGACTTGCACGTGATCACCTCGCGCGCGCACGTCGCGTACCGTGCGGCTGCGGCGAGGAGCTGCCCATCTGCGGGACCCGGTGCCACGGCGCGAACCTGAGAGGAGGAGAGGAGATTCGAACTCCTGGGAGTCTTGCAACCCCGGCGGTTTTCAAAACCGCTGCCTTAGACCACTCGGCCACTCCTCCGACGAAGCGACAATCTAACAGCAGTTGCCGCCGCGAACCAAGGGCCCCCGTGTGGCCCCGGGGCGCTGTCGCTAGATCCAACCCCTGACCGCGATGGCAACGGCCGGCACGAGTGCAGCCAGCGAGAGCGTGGCCCACGCGGCAAGGCCGGTGTTGGTGCGCCAGCGGCGGAATGAACCCACGATGCCGGGGCACGCCAGAACGACAACGGTCAAGATGGTCGCGGCGTCGATGAAGATGACCATCCACGCGTAGGGGCTTCGGTCGGCGTATCGCCGCGCGATGCGAACGCACGCCGCCACCGTTGCTGCGACGGCGAGCAGGCGCACTCCACGCGGGGTCTGTTCGACAAGCGCCTTCACCTTCGACTCGGCATGTGCACCGGACCCCCCGCTCATCGAACACCCGATATGCGTCCGGTGTTCCTGCAGCGCTTCTCTCCCATGCGTCACATGCGTCGACGCAGCAAAGCCGCCGCCCGACGCACCATCGGTCGCGGCAATCGAACGTCACTTTTTGGTCGAGGTGTCCCACAGATTCTCTCATTGAGGCCAATGCACAGACATGAACCCCTCGCGTTTCCAAGTTACCGAGCAGAGTACAGGTCATGGTTGGTCATTCGCCGGGCGCCGCATCGGGCGAGCGACATTTGCTTCGCTCTTGTTTGTCGCTGGCAGCGCCCTTTCTGTCGGGTGTGCGGCACAAACCACCGAAGACACGGCGACCGACGACCCCGAGTTGAACCAGGGCAATCTCATCTGCGCCCCAAGCGAGGAAGCTTGCACATCTGTCCTCCGCGGCTGTCTCGTTCGGGTCACCCTGGCGTCGCTCGGAAACGGTCACGCGTCGATGGTGGCCGAGGCAGTGACCCAAGAAGGGGCGCCTGTCACTTCAAAACTGGAGACCAACGCTCCTTTGGCCCTCTCCGGACCAAAGATCGACGGCGTGTTCCTCCGCGGAGGCGCCGCGTCCGGCATGGTGTTCTTGAAGAAGGAGTCGAGCGCAACCTACGTCGGCAATGTGCTGGTGCCCGTCATCGACAGTCCCCTCATGACCGGCTTCAAGGCGCGTTGCTCCCGTGTCGCTCCATCCGAGGCCGCAACCTGCACCGCCGGTGGTCGTCAATATGCCGTTGGCGAATCGTTCCCCGACGCGGATGGTTGCAACACGTGCAAGTGCCGTCAGGGCGGGCTTGTGGCATGCACCGAGATGCCCTGCCGCTAAACTCTGGAGCCCCCTCTCGCCGCGCGGACCGCCCTGTTGCGCGTAGCCCAGCTGTGGTCGACCACGGCAAGCGCCGCCCCGAGAGCCCGACGCCCGGCCGCCTGTTCACACTGTGAACGGGCGCCGGCGACACCTCGCCAAATAGGCCGCGCAAAGCCGCCACCATCCTAGGCCCGCCTGTTGCATAGCCGCTGGCCCATGCTCCTTTGGTTCCGTCGCTCGCTCTGCACCGCGTTGGTATGCGTGCTCTTCGTGCCGCTCGGTTGCGAGAGCGTCCTCGACGAATGCGAAGACGCCGACAACAAATGCGACGGCAACGTCGCCAACGAGTGCACCCGCGAAACCCCCGAATCCCGTCGCATCCTCACGCGCACCGATTGCGGCCCCACCAAGGTCTGCGTCAAGCGCCTCGGGATCCCCGAGTGTGCCCCCAAAAACTGAGCCCACCGCCCCCGCACGCCTACGCGCACCCAACCCCGCGTCCCCGAAACCCCATCCCCCAAGCCCCGCACCCGCACCCGCACCCGCACCCGCACCCAGCCCCCGTCACGGTACGCCTCAGGACATCGCTGACACTTGACCCGAACGCTGTCGACGCGAAGTACATGTATTGCGCAGTATTCCCCTCGACGATTCGCGCGAGGCCCCATCAGCCGGCCGAGCGTACGCCGAGCCCGCCCTGGGCTGCCTTGCCGCGCAGGGCATCCATGCCGCCGCTTTCGGTCCACTTCTTCAACATGGACGGGATCGCGTTTTCCACCAGCTGCCCAAGCCCCGCTTCGAAGGTGCGGTACGAGTCGGCGCTGGTTGCCGTGCCGGCAAACGAGTACGCAAAGTCCGTGTCTTCGCTGCGTCGCAGGGCGAAGGCCCAGGTCATCTCGATGAGCTGGTAAGTCAGCGCCCCACGCACCAAGGGGTGAAAGCGCGAGAGCCCAAGCCTAGAATTCACTTCAACCGTCGCGAGCGCCCGAAGGCCAAAGCGGGAGCGAGTCCCTGAGGGATTCCCTTTGGTCACACGAGAGATCGCCGCTATCGCCTTGCTCGGAATGGTGCGAGTTCGGGAGCGGGAGCGGGAGCGGGACTCAGCGTGAGAGGCCCGTCAGAAGGGCGTAGAGGCGGTCGGTGATGATCGGCGGCAGCGCGATTGGTTGCGGGATGTTGAGTCGGTGCCGGAGATCAGCAACGAGGCCAGCAAACATGCCGTGCCATCGCGTTGCCAGACTCGACGCGCCACATGGCCCCAAGGTGAACTGGCAGCCCAAGCGCCCTTGGCCGATTGGCGGAACACCTTGGCCGATGGCCGAAAGCGCGCCGGGCCCCGCACACGCATAGTGGTCCTCGTTCGCCGCACCCCAACCTTCGCGGCGCGAAAGGAGCATCCGATGTTTGCAGGCCGTTCCGTCTCCGCCCTTGCGTTCGCCCTCTCCCTCGGCACGTTTGCCACGCTTGCTGGGTGCGCGGTCGAGTCGACCCCCGAAGACACGGCAGAGAGCACCGAGCAATCTGTGGTGAGCGCGGTGGAGCCGGGCATCGACGTCGAGGTCAAGAGCCGCCTCGGGCTCATCGACACGCCAACCTATGGCTACTACCCGACGGCACCGTACGTGTCCGTGAGCATCTTGGTGGAAGACGCCAAGCTGCGCGCCACGCACCCGGGGTTCGACGGCTACGAGCGGCCCTTCGTGCTGCTGCCGCGGGCCACGGGCACCCCCGGCGAGGTGCGCTGGGAACGCCAAACACCCGTCTACCGTGGCGTGACCCTGCGCGGATACTACGCCGACCGGCGTCTGGACATGTTCGAGCTCGACGCCCGGCGCATGAGCGACGCAGACTTCAAGCTGGCGCGAGAGCACGGCATCGCCGTAGGCATGGACACCAACGTGGGCACCATCTGGGCGCAGACCCCTGGCAAGAACTTTGAGGTGTATCCTGCGGTGCAGTGACCAAGCGTGCGCACGTCGACGTGGATGCCGAGCGGGCCTGGGCCTTTGGCCTGACCGAAGACGCGGGGCCGTTTGTGTCTGCAGAGCACGAGCACAAGAAACACCAGGTGCTCTTCTGCGCGAGCGGCACCATGCAGGTGTCGTCGGCTGGCAAGACGGTGCTGCTGCCGCCGCAGCGGGCGGCATGGATCCCCGCTGGCACCCCGCACACCGTCGCCAGCGCAACGGGCATCGCCTTGCGTACGGTGTATATTGCACGAAACAAGGTGCCCCGAGGCTTGCCCCCGCAGTGCACGGTGTTTGCGGTCACGCCGTTGGCCAAAGAGATGTTCGTCTTTGCCATGCGCTGGGGGCCCGGGGGCCATGCGCGCCCGACACACGACCGCGCACGAGACGCATTCTTTGGCGCGCTCGTTGCGCTGCTACCCGAGTGGACCGCCGCGGCGCAGCCCTATTTCTTGCCCACGGCGCAGTCTCCCGAGGTCCAGCGCGCACTTGACTGGGTGCGCGCCCACTTGGTGGACGCGACGGTGCAGTCGGCCGCCAAAGCCGCGGGCATGTCCGTGCGCACGTTGTGCCGCCACATGGACCAAGAGCTTGGGGCCACCTTTCGAAGCTATCTGCAGGCCGCGCGCATGATGCGCGCCATGGAGCTCCTGAGCGACGCAAAAATGCCCGTGACCCGCGTGGCCTTCGAAGTGGGCTTCCAGAGCGTCGGCGCGTTCACCACGGCCTTCTGCCAGCGCTGCGGCGAGACCCCAAGCGCCTTCCGCGCGCGGCTGCCTTCGTAGAGCAAAAAGAAGGCTCTCGTTGCGCGCGACGCAGGCCGGACATACCCTCGGGTGCATGGACATTGCACGCCTGATTGGTGCTCTGGGGGTTGGCTCCGTCGTGGCGTTGGGCGTGGCCTGTAGCAGCGCGTCGGGGGTCGAGAATGCCAGTGCCGACGCCGCTGCCGATGCCGGCACCGATGCTCCTGTCGCGCCAGAGGCTGGCCCGGCCGTGGACGCGACCACCGATGCCACCGCAGATGCGCCCAGCACGGAATTCGGGGGGCTGCCGCCCGCCAAGCCCAACGCGCCCGCCAGCACGGCCACGGGCCTCCGAACCTTTGCCATTCGCTCGCTCTACATTGGAGAGACCACCCGCGCCGGCGTGCTCTCCGCCACAGCGTGGAAGTCGTTTGGCTACAACCTGGATGGCAAGGTCACGAATTCTCAGTCCACCGATGTCTGCCAACGGTTGCCGGGGGCCCTCGCCGACATACAGTCCGACGGAGAGCTGGGCCGAGACAACTCCTTCGGGCACAACATCATGCCCGTCATCTTTGGCCTGGTGAGCGACCCCACAGCTGTGCAGAACGCGGGCCTGGCCGCCGGATCCCCGACGACGCTCTTTCAGGTGTCCGGGCTCTCGATGGATGCTGCACAGACCAACACGGGTTTGACGGTGGACGCGTTTGCCACGGGGGCCTTTGCCAGCATTGCCGAGAATGCCGGCAAGAAGCCCACCTTCACGAGCGCCGACAACTGGCCCGTGCTGCCAAGTGCCACCAAGTCGGGCACCGTCGAGAGTGGCGCTGCGCACAGGTCTGTCGACGCATGGGTGGTGGGCGGCGCGTTGGTGGCGCGCTTCGATCAGCTGCCCATTCCGATGCTGCTCGGTACGGCAACCATGGCGCTGCCCTTGCGAAACGTCGTGGTCACCGCACGCGTCTCCAACGGCGCGCTCACCGAAGGCACCATCGCGGGTGTCCTTCCTTCGGCGGACATGCGCGCCGCGTTCACGGCCGCGGTCGACCGCGTCTCAACCCAATTCTGCGATCCCAACGCCAAGCAAGACTTGTTGGACCTGGTGGCGCTCTCCGCGGACATCGGTGTCGATGGCACAAGCCTGGCCACAGTCAGGTGCAACGCCATCTCTTTGGGCCTTGGCTTCGAGAGCGCCCCCGTGTCCGAGGTCAAGACACTGGCTCCGCCGCCGGTGCCACCCCCGAACCTGTGCACCAACTGAGCTGGCGCGCCATGTCTCCGAACGATTTGCCCAACGCCAAGCCCGAACATCTGGACGTACCCACGGCGGACAAGCTCGGGGCGCCCCGGTCCACCCACCGGCCGCGCATCTTGCTTTTGTACGGATCGCTTCGCGAGCGCTCGTACAGTCGCTTTCTCACGCTCGAAGCCGCGCGGCTGCTCGAGCACTATGGCGCCGAGGCGCGGGTGTTCGACCCCAAAGACCTGCCCATGGTCGACAGCACGCCTCCCGAGCACCCCAAGGTGCAAGAGCTGCGAGAACTCTCGAATTGGTCCGAGGGGCAGGTGTGGTGCAGCCCCGAACGTCACGGCACCCTCACGGGCATCATGAAGAGCCAGATCGATTGGCTACCGCTCAACTCGGGCAGCATACGGCCCACCCAAGGGCGCACGCTGGCCGTGATGCAAGTGTCTGGGGGCTCGCAAAGCTTCAACGCTGTCAATGCGCTGCGCCTGCTCGGCCGCTGGATGCGTATGTTCACCATTCCCAACCAATCGTCGGTGCCAAAAGCCTTCCAAGAGTTCGACGAGGCCGGCCGCATGAAGCCATCGAGCTACTACGACCGCGTGGTCGACGTGATGGAAGAGCTCATGAAGTTCACGCTGTTGCTCCGCGATTGCTCGCCGTACCTGACAAGCCGCTACAGCGAGCGCAAAGAAGACGCCGAGAAGAGCGAAGCCAAAGCCCTCGCAGCCCAGGCCATGCAGCACGAAGCCCCCAAGACCTAGCCCGCAGCGCGAGCTTGCGGGCCGCGAGGGGCGCCGAGAACGGTACAGAGACGAAAAAGTCATGGATCCGCCGACGATGGCCATCCGTTAACGCTGGCTGGCCGGTACCCTCTTGCGGCTTCGGCTCTGGCAACTCCTTGGCGGTTCTTGATGCGATTTCAACGTGCTCTGCTCATCTCGTCTGCGGTCGTTCCCTTCTTCGCGGCGCTGGCTGCATGTAGCGACGACGACGCCGTTGTGATCGGGGATGCGGGCGTCGACGTGAGTGCCCCCACCGTTGATGCCTCCGCCGATACGGCGCCGGCGCCCGATGCCTCCACCGATGCCGCGGTCGCGACGGACGCCGCGACCGATACGGGCTCGCCGGACACGAGCGTCGATACCGGCACCGCGCCCAAGATCAGCAGCCCGGCTTTGTTACCGGCCCTCGTGGCTGGGGTCACTGTTGCAGGGCTGCAATTGACAGGTTCCGGCGACGCCCCCATCACGTGGGCGGTCACCGCGGGCGCTCTTCCTGCGGGCATGACGCTTTCGGCCGCGGGCTTGTATTCCGGCACCCCCACAACCCCCGGTACCGTGAAGTTCACCGTGACGGCCACCAATGCCGCCGGGACCGACAGTCTCGAGTTCACGCAAGTTGTCGCCCTCCCCGCCGCCGATGCCCACGTGCTGCTGGACCAAAATCGCATCGCGGCCCTGTCCACAGCCTTTGCGGCGTTTGCCGGTGCGCCCAAGACCATTGCAGGCCTCGCGGTCAACGACACTCTTGTGGGCATCGATCGCCGACCGAACAACGGCTACCTCTACGGCATCGCATCGAACTCCTCGTCTGGCGCCGTCACGCTCTACAACATCGATTTCGAGCAAGCGTCGGCGTACCCCGTTGGTGCACCGGGCACCTTCGATACCGCCATCGTCGGCGGAGCGTTTGGCATGGACTTCAATCCTGGCGTCGATCGCGTGCGCGTGGTCACGCTCGGCGGGCACAACTTCCGGATCAACCCCAACGACGGCGCGCTCATCGACGGAGACACCGTGACGATGGGGCTCCAGCGCGACAGCGCCATCAACGGCGCCGCCAACAACGGCCGCGAGACGGCCTACACCAACAACGTCATCAACAACGGCAACATCACCACGCAGTACACGGTCACTGGCGGATCCATCTATATTCAGAACCCGCCCAACGCCGGGACGCTGACTTTCGTGAAGGCCGCACCCAACGTCGAGACCATCCTCGGTTTCGACATCGCCCCGGGCGTCAACGCCGCCTCCAGCAACGCGGCGGTGGCCGCCGGTGCTGCCCACGCTGTCATCAAGCTCACCGGCCAAACCGCCGAGCAGCTCGCCACCATCGATCTCGTGTCCGGTGCCGTCACGCCGCTTGGCACCTTCGGCTTTACCGGTGTCCGCGGGCTCTCGCTCAACAAGGCGCCCGGGCGGACGGTCATCGGGTTGTCCGCCGACGGCACCACGCTGCTTCGGTTCCTCGATAGCTCGCCCGGGGCGGTTGTGAACCAAGGTCTCGGCGTCGGCAGTTTGGCTACCGGCGAACAACTCGTCGGCATCGACTTCCGGCCGGCCACGGGTCAACTCTACGGCCTCGGTGTCAACGCTGCGACCAATAAGGCGACGCTCTATCTTGTGGACCCGCAGGGGGGTGCTCTCACGCCCATCGGAGCCACCGGCCAGATCTCCTTCGTTACGGCGGGTGGTGCACCAGTGGATCTCCCGGACGCAGCCACTGGAGGTTATGGCATCGACTTCAACCCGTCGGTGGACCGGCTGCGCGTGGTCACCGCCAGTGGGCTCAACTTCCGCATCAATCCCAATACGGGCGCTCCCATCGATGGCGATCAGGTGGCCGCTGGGGTCAACCCCGACGGCGCGATCTCTGGCGGGGGCACGGGCCTCGATGGTGTTGCCTACACCAATGGGCCCACGCCGGTCGGCGGAGCCGGCGTCACCACGGAGTACGGCATCAGCGCCGCCACCGACTCGCTCCACCTGGTCAGCGTGCCCAACAGCGGAACCCTGGCTGCAGCTGTCGGCATCAAGCTCAATGGCACGCCGCTCAACTTCACGAGCGTCAGCGGCTTCGACATCCCGCAAAGCACCACCACCGCAGCCAACAATGCTGCGGTTGCCAGTGGCTCTGCGTATGCGGCCCTCACCGTGGGCGGGGTGACGAGCCTGTACCGCATCGACCTCGTGACCGGCGCTGCCTCGCTGCTGGGCGCCATCGGCGCCGGCAATACGGCCTTGGCCGGCCTGGCGGTCGGTCAGTAAAGGTCAAGCGCTCTGCCACCCGATCGCACTGGTACGGTGCGATCGGGTCTTCTTTTGGCGCTCCGGGCAGCGGCGCCGCCGGTATAGGGGCTCGTCCGTGGGCGACCCATGACCTCGCTGTCAGATGACAAGGCTGCCACGGGTTGCGCGGCAGCGAGACCGTGATTTGCGCCGATTTTCGCTGCGTCAGATCGTGGCCCAAGGCTTGCGAGAGCTTCCTCTCGATGTCGCACTCGAACGCTCGCCCCTCTCGTTTCGCCTTTGCCTTTGCCTTGCTTGCCCTTGCCTCGGGCTGCGCCGCCTCGTCGGACTCCTCTTCGGCCGTATCGTCCCAAGAGCCCGCACAGGGCAACCCCGGCGGCGCCGAGAACGGAACCGGCAGCTCCACCAGCCAAGACGCCGAACGGGCCATCGTCGAGGCCGACATCGTGCAAGTGGCCGACGGCAAGCTCTTCGCCATGTCCAAGTCTGGCACCGTGGCCATCGTCGACGTGTCCGTACCCGGCCGCCTTTCGTTGCTCGGCAAGATTCGGATCCCCGGCGAGCCCTTCGAGATGTACCGCCGCGGCGACAAGCTGGTGGCCATGAGCAATCGGGCGTTCTCGGCCTCTGGCGCCCGACTCGATGCCAATGCCGCGCGCACCTACGCCTACGACGGCTACGGCTACGGGTTGGACCTGAGTGCCGGCGTGGTGGTCATCGACGTGAGCAACCCAGCGAACATGTCGGTACTCGACGCGTTTCGCGTCCGTGGCGAGATCGCTGACTCGCGCATCGTGGGCGACATCTTGTACCTGGCCACCTACGAGAGTGCGTCTTGCTATGAGTGCTCGACGCCGCGCACCATGTTGTCGAGCTTCGATCTCAAGGACAGTAGCCAGCTCCGAAAGGTCGACCAGCTCTCTTTCGCGTCGGGTTACAACACCGGTTACAACAGCTTCACGGGCACCGCCTGGAAGCGAAGCATCATGGTCACCGCCGAGCGCATGTACATCGGTGGCCTCTCGAACACCCAGGCGCCGGGTTACGACGACTGGGGCTACACGTCGCTCGACGGCGTCATCGAAGTTGTCGACGTGCGAGACCCGAATGGCCGTTTGGTACCCGGGGCGCGCATTCCCGTGGCCGGGCCCGTGCTCAGCCGCTGGCAAATGGACGAGCGTGACGGCGTGTTGCGCGTGGTGAGCCAGACCGGCGCCGGCGACACCGCCAACGGCACAGACATGCCGGCCGTAGAGACCTTCCGGCTCTCGGACGACCAAAGTGGCTCGGGCTATCAAGCGCTGGGGCACACCAAGCTTCACTTGCCCCGGCAAGAGGGGCTGCGGGCCGTGCGCTTCGACGCCGACCGGGCCTACGCCATCACCTACGAGAACACGGACCCGCTGTTCGTCATCGACCTGGCCGACGCAAGCAAACCCAAGCAGCGTGGCGAGCTGCATATGCCCGGCTTCGTGTTCCACATGGAACCGCGCGGCAACCAGCTGCTCGGGCTGGGCGTCGATGCCAGCGATCCGCGCGGCAATCTGAACGTGTCCCTCATCGACGTTACCGACATGGACAACCCCACGCTGCGGCAGCGGGTCTCCTTTGGTCCCGTCGGCGGCTCGGACCGTAGCGCTGCGGCGTATCAGCTGCCCGAAGACCAAGACCGCATTCAAAAGGCCTTCAAGGTGTTCGGCGACGGGCAGGGGACCGACCTAGTTGTCGTGCCGCACTCGTCGCAAAACTGGGGCGCTTACAGTGAGGGCGATGCCTGCGCCTCGGTGACCAGCGGTGTGCAGCTCATCGATTGGACGCACAACAGCAACCAACCGCTGACGCTTCGGGGCAACCTGCCCCTGCGGGGCCAAGCCCGCCGCGCCATTCCCAACGGTGGCGAGCTCATCACGGTGTCCGAGTCCAACGTGCGCTCGTTCTCGCTTGCCAACAAAGACGCGAGCGCGCACACGGCCGATCTGCAGATCGACGAGTGCCAGCGGAGCCAGTCCTACTACGGCGGCTTCGAGGGCGACGACATGCGCATGTATCCTCATTGGGGATGCTCGGCGTCGCCGCGTCGGGCCGGCGCTCCTTTCGATGTGTCGTGGGCCTTGGGCCTGGGGCTCGTGGTGGTGGCGCAGCGCATCGCCCGCCGCAAGGCACGGGCGTAGGGCGCAAGTCTCTTGGGGCTCCCTTGGGGCTCCCTTAGGGCGCGACGCGGGGCGCGCGCGGTAGTCGGCCCAGCGCTTGTTCCAGGCGCGCCGCTTCGGTGATGAGCGTGGCTTCCTCGTACATGCGCCCCGCGAGCTGCACGCCCATGGGTAGCCCGTCGCTGTTGAGCCCCACGGGCAGCGTGAGGGCCGGCTGCCCCGACAGATTGTACGGGGCCGTGAAGGCCCCAAGCGGCGCGGCCTTCCGGAACGCCGTCTCGCCGTTTGCGTCGCTGGCAAGGCCCACCTGCGGCGCCACGTCGCAGACCGTGGGCGACACCCAGAGGTCCACGTCGCCGAACCATGTGCGGATGCGCTCGGTCAATCGCGCTTTGAGCGCCTCCACCTCGCGCGCGCTGACCGCGCGGCCACGCTCGCGCAGCCACGCCGTGCTCGGGTGCACGGGGTGATCGCCCACCAGGAGCCGCGTCTCGGCGACGGCAAACTGCCAAACGGGCAAGAACTCGTCGAGCTCGATGTCGAGCCAAGGGCTCTCGGATACCTCGTGACCGTAGGACGAAAGCAAATCGGCAACTTTTCGCGTGGCCGCGGCGACCTCGGTGTTGGTAGGGGCCAACGAATGCGTGTAGGACACACGTACGCGCAGCCGGCGCGGCGTGGCATCGAGCGCCGCCGCAAAGTGCGCGTGCGGGGCCGGGGCCCACGAAGGTTTGCCAACCGTGATGCCGGCCAGCACGTCGAGAAAGTGGGCGGCGTCGCGCACGGAGTGGGCCAGCGGGCCATCGGTGTACAAGATGGTCTGGTCGGCTTTGCCGTAGGCGTTGAAGACGCGCCCGCGGGACGGCTTGATGCCCACGAGGCCATTGAACGACGCGGGGATGCGCACGGAGCCGGCACCATCGCTGCCCGGGGCAATGGGCACGAGGCCACCGGCCAATGCGGCGCCCGTGCCACCGCTGGAGCCCCCGGCCGATCGATGTGCCTGGGGACCAAGGCGCTGGGCCAAGGGCAGCCCCCACGCAGTGACCGTTGGGCCGTGGTGCATGGGCTCGGTGACGGGGAGCGCGCCCACCTCGGAGGTGGCGAGCTTGCCCATGATCACGAATCCCGCCTCGCGCATGCGTTTGGTGAGCCGGTCGTCGACGGGTACATAGGGCAAGCGCATGGCCGCGGACCCAAAGCGCGTGGGGAACTCGCGAACGAAGTGCAGGTCTTTGATGCCCGTAGGCACGCCAAAGAATGGTGGCAGGGTGCTGCGCTTGCGGCGCGCGGCATCGAGGCGCCGCGCCGCGTACAGCGCCCGCTTGCGACCGTAGGTGACGAAGGCGTTGAGCGTGGGGTTTGCGCGTTCGATGCGACCCAGGTAGGCCTGGGTGATCTCCTCGCTGGACACCTCGCCGCGGGCGATGAGCGCAGCGAGGTCTACGGCGGAGCCATCGAGCACATCATCTCGGTCGGTCATGGGGTCTTGCATAGCGCACTTTGGTGCCCGGGTAGTGGCCGAGCGATGTGTCGGCCCCCCGGGCGTTTGCAGCTGCGCTAGGCTTGGGGTTCTCCGTGTCTGTCCCCACGCCTGTCGAGAGCACCTGTGCCGAGATCCCTTTGCGCGTGTACGCGCCCAAGGGCAAGCCCCGCGGGGCCGTTCTGTTCTTTCACGGCCTGCGTGCGAGCTCCAGCAACCACGAGCGCGAGGGGCAATCGCTGGCCGAGCACGGCTTCACGGCCATGCTGGTGGACGCCCCGCACCACGGCCGCCGGCGCACCGCGCTTGTGGACACCATGCCCAGCGTGTTCACCATCGAAGGGCATCGCATGCTCATGCCGGTGCTGCAGCAAGCCCGGGACGAGATTCCGCTGCTGGTCGAGCACGCGCGAGCGCTGGGCCATGATCACGTTGCGGCCATCGGCATCTCCATGGGGGCGTTCACGGCGCTCTCGTCGGTGTGGGGGGCCACGCGCCCGTCGGCCATCGTGTCCATCTTTGGCTCGCCGGACTGGACCCCTCGGGACGGCACGGTCCCCTCGGATCTACACACCGTGGTGCAAGAGTCGCCGGTGCGCCATCCGCACAAGTTTCCGCCCACGCCGCTCTTGATGCTCAACGGCGGTCGCGACGACAACGTTCGGCCGGCCGCGGCCCGCGCGCTCGCCGCGCAGCTTGCGCCACTCTACGAAGCCCACGCAAAGGGCGCCTTCGAGCACATCGAGCTGCCCGACGTGGACCACTTCCCGAGCGACGAGCAGTGGTCCGGCATCTGGTCACGCACCATCGCGTTCTTGTCGCGTTTTGCCTAGAACGCGCTTCACAACCTACTGCGCGCCCGAATGCAGCGTTGGTCGCGGCGGGCGGTGCTTCCAAACCATCAGGCACGTTCCGCTCGCCCCGCTCGCCTTTTGGGCTTGGGACCCAACTAGAGCGCGTTGTCATGAATGGCCAGACGGCCAGCCCGCCGAGCCCCCAAAGCCCCGACCCCAAAGCCCCGATCCCCGCTCACGCTCGCAGCAGCCCGAACCCGCTCGGAATGGAGCGAGTTCGGGAGCGGGACTCAGCAAGCGATCGCTTAGCCTGGCCATTGATGACAACGCGCTCTAGGAGATGGGGCCGCAGCGGCGATTTAGCGGCGCGCGCGGCGCGTGCCGCCAACGGGCAGCCCACTTGGAACTTCTGTGGGGGCGTCATCGGTGCTTGCCGTGTCCGTGAGTGCGCGCAGGAACGCCGTCATGTCGGCGCGGGCAGTACCTACCACTGGCCCAATGCCCGACAGGGCCGGGTCGAGACCCCGGTCGATCTGCGCGTAGAAGTCGTAGACCTCGTCGAGCGTCGCGAGGGAGCCGTCGTGCATGTACGGAGCGGTCTTCTCGATGTTGCGAAGACTGGGGGTGCGAAAGCGACCTTGGCCATCGCCGCGGTCGGCGACGCCATGGAACGACGAATCTACGCCCAGCGCGTGCACCTTGAAGTCCGAGAACATGGGGCCCCCGTGACACTTGGCGCAGCCGGCCTCGAAGAAGCCAACCATCCCACGTTTCTGCGCGATGCTGAGGGCGTCTTGCTCCCCGCGCATGAAGCGGTCGAAAGGGCTGCTGCCCCGCGCCAAGGTCCGCTCGAAGCTTGCGATGGCCATGGCGATGCGCTCCTCGGTGATCTCTGCCGAGCCGAATGCCGCGGCGAAGCGTTGCGAGTACGCGGGGATCGCTCGGAGGCGTCGTGGCAACTCTTGCGCAACGTCGGCATCGGCCAGATGTTGTCCGCGCATCTCACTCTCGGCGTGCAATGGCCCCACCGCCTGCGTTTCCAGCGACTGCGCGCGATTGTCCCAAAACATCGGGGCGTCTTCGGGGCGGAACGGCCCTTTGCCCGTCCACCCGTTCCACGCCGCGTGCAACACTGTGGGCGTGTTGCGCGCCACAATTGCGCCGCCGGTGCCTACGGCGCGGGCGATGCCGTCGGCGTAGCCGTAGGCTGGATCATGGCAACTGGCGCAAGACGTGTCTCGATCACCCGAGAGCACCGCGTCCCAGAACAGCAGCTTTCCGAGTTCGGCTTTCTCCTGACTCGTGGGGTTCGACGCGGGGGCGGCAGGCGCATCGGGCAACGCATCGATGCCGTCGTCTCCCGATGCAACCAGCGGCTCGGCGCACGCGGCACCCAGCATCATGGTCAACACCACGGTCCAGCTTGCGCGGTTCATCGTCGACCTCCGAGTGCGAGACCGCCGTAGCCAAACGAGCCCGAGCCCTCGCCGCCAAAGAAGACTGCGTGGCGATAGAACGCCTCTAGGTCCACATGCCGAAACAGCGTCACGCCCACAGAGATGCTCCCGGGGGCACCCACTCGCGTGACCTTGTCGGTGATCTGCACGCCTCGGTTCAGGACCACGTCGAAGGTCTCGCGGGACACCAGCAGACCGGCCGATGCTCCGGCATACAGGGGGAACCGCAACGGGTAGATCCGGTACGTGGCCTCGGCGGACGGCATGTCCAGCGTCGCGCCGGCAATCGCGAAGCGCGTGAACGACAGCGCGCCGCCGACCCGTTGCTCCGTTGCACCTCCGACACGCGTGTCGATGGCCGCGCGCAGCATGGCGCCGGTCCGGTATTCGCCATAGCCGAAGGCGCGGAACGCGCCGCCCAGCGTCAGGGAGGGGGAGACCCGTGACCCCACTGCGCTGGCCCTGTCTTCTTGGGCGTTCGCTTGCCTTGGGAGCGCGAGGCACGTGTTGATGGCGAGGAGAGCGTAGAGCCAGGTTCGGCGCGTCATGCTCAAGACTTTGCGGCTTGCCGGCCGTTGCCGAAAGGCGGGATTATGCAAGGCAGCGTTGCGAAAGCGCGGGAGCACTTGGCCATGGACTACCGGTGGGACGATCTCCGCGTGTTTTTGGCTCTTTATCGCCAGCGCACCTTGGCGGGCGCGGGCGCGAAGGTGGGGCTCGATGCATCGACGGTCAGTCGCCGCCTGTCGGGGCTCGAAGAGGCCCTCGGGGCAACACTTTTTGACCGCAGCCGCGATGGGGTCACCCCCACAGATGCTGCGGAGCAGCTATTCCCAGCGGCCGAAGCGGTGGAGCTTGCGTCGCTCACGGTGCTTCATGTGGCCGAGGGGCTCGACGGCAAGGTCGAAGGGTTGGTTCGCATCACGGCGCCTCCGCTCGCGGTGGATGCCTTCTTGGCGCCCGCGTTGCCTCTCTTCCGAACGCAGCTGCCCGACATTCGCATCGAGCTCCATGCCTCGGCATCTTTTGCCGACCTCACGCGTCGCGAGGCTGATCTTGCGCTCCGGACGGTGCGGCCAACGTCTGGTGATCTTGTTGGCGTCCGCGTCGCAAGCGCCGCGCCGGGGGTGTTTGCGTCGCCAGCCTTCGCCAAGCGCCACGGAACCGTAAAGTCTTGGGACGACTTGCCGTGGGCAACCTGGGGTGATGATCTCGCGCAGCTGCCCACGTTCAAGTGGCTCGAAAACCACGCGCCCAAGGCTCTGCGGGTCCTGCGCTCCAACTCGCTCGGCGCGCAGCTCGTGGCGGCCCAAGCCGGGGCCGCGGCGGTGCTCACCTCGGACATTGCCGCGGCACGCTTCGGCCTCGTGCCCCTACGCGCCGCCGCAGCCCTTCGATCAGACCTTGCCGAGCTTCCCGCCGATGAGCTTTGGCTCATTGGGCATCGAGCCCTGCGCAATGTGCCGCGCATCGCCGCCGTGTGGGACTTCTTGCTGCAACAGTTCAGTGCCTACACGCGTCCGCGCGCCTAAATGACCGAGCGCGATTCGACTACAGACGCGGGGCGCCATTTGGGCTTGGGACCCAAATGCAGGAGGTGGGGCCCCAGCGGCAATGCCTCTGGGGCGGAGGACAGTGTCCTCGGATAACAAAGGAAGCTAAATCGCTGAGCTTGATCGAAGATCATGCTCGGGGATTTAGCGCGGGGTCGCCGCGGCTATCATGGTCAGGTCGCCGCATGTTCAAGCTCGCCAACGAAGCCGCGCTCCTCGCGACGTTCCGGCCCATCGACCGGAAGCACGTGGTGGTCACCCACGACGTACGGTTGCCCTCGTTTGTGCCGCGCTACCTGACCTGGCACTTTGGGCGCCGGGTCTATCTGGTGTTTGCTCTGCCTGGCGCGGCTCCCAAGGGCATCGTGTTCGAAGCTGGCGGAGCAGGGCCACCGGTGCCGCACATGTGCACGTGGTGTCAGCACTCCGGTCTGGGCACGCAGGTGGGGCTGCTCACTGCGCGACGTACCCGTGAACGCACCGCCGGTGTTCTCGTTTGTTCGGATCTCGGCTGTCGCGAGCGCATCGAAGAGCTCGCGATGCGCGCCGGAGCCGACGCCGAGCCCGCGCTGCTTGCGCTGCTCCGACGTATGGAACGCTTCGCGGAGACGCTACACTTTGCGCAGCACGGCGCCGAGGCTTGATCTCCCGGTGCGGCTGCTGTGGGTTGCCGCGGCCCTCGAAGCGGCCCCCCGCGCGCCAGTGTGATTTGGTGCGCTGCTACCGGCTATGCGGTTCACGGGGCATCCGGGGGCTGTTGGTAGAGAGAGTATGCATGCATTGCGTCGTCTGTTAGCAGGTGCAGCGTGGAGCCGCGCCCCACCGCCAGGCGCACTTCCCCGTCTACGCCGGCGAACGTGACCTGCTGGTGCGGTGCCATGATGTGGCCCTTGGCGACCAAGCGCGCGCCGGCAGCCCCGCCCAAGTGCATCAGCGCAATGCGCCCGTCGGTCGCGAAGGGGCCGCCAAGACGCGGGGCATCTGCCTCGGCGTTGGTGCACCAGGCGTTGGTGCCGAACGCGATTGGGGCCGCACCGGGCAACGCTGCTTGATACCGAATCTGCACGAACGGAAACGACGAGTAGTAATGGGTCCATACGACGCCAGGCGCCACGTTCAGGGCGTAGCAGTCATCGATGGCATCGGCGTCGTCAGGAGCCTCGTACGCCCATCGCCTTGGCCCTTGTTCGTCGAAACAGACGAGCCCTGACGCTCCCATCGGCGTAGCGGCCAGGGTGCCGTCGCCCCAGCCCAAGTTGCCATAGACCCCCTCGTCGAAGTACCCGACCCACACCAGTCCTTGCTCGTCGGCCTGCACGTGCGCGATGCCATCACCAAGGACCAGAGCTGCCATGGCTCTGCCATCGGCGTCGAACGCTTGGGCGTTTGCAAGCGTGCGTTCGCCCGCGAACCGACATCGGCTGGAGGCAACCAACACGCCGCCTCGAGAGATCTGTGTGAGCAGCGGAAAGACCGTTTGCAGGCCTCGCAAGGAAACCTCGCTTCGACCTCCGGCACCAGACCATTCGACGATCGCGTCGTAAGGAGCATCGGTGTGCGACGGCAACCGCGGGAGCCTGGCACCATCCGCGCCGCAGCCCATCACCATGTCGTAGGTTGCCTCGCTCACCCAAAGGCGCAAGGCATCGCCGGCCAGGTTCACGGCGCGTGCAGCAACGACGTAGCCCGGTCGGGCCGTGAGCGCGATGCGTTGCATGGGGTCGATGCGCGCGGGTGTCATACGGATGCACAGAGTAGCGGAGCTCGGTGTGCCGTGGTTCGCTGCAGAGTTCAGTGCCTGCGCACGCACGCGCCTAGCACGCGTCGGTGATCTGACCCGATGCGCACGCTGGGGCGCTGAAGCTACTTGCAGTACCTTTGGGGCTGCGGCGGCATCACTTGGAAGAACGGGTGTGCGCCGGCCACGGGGCCGACCATGTTGTCCCAAGAGGTCTTGATCGCCGTGACGTAGCCGTAGCTGGCGCCGTCGGTACCTTGCAGCGCGTTGAGCGCATTTTGGTCGGCCACGATGCCCCGGCCGCCTTCGAAGCCGCGCAGGTGAGAGCGCAGGCCCGTGATGAGATTGCCGGCGGTGCCCGTGCCCTTGCAGTAGTCGGGCGGGTAGGTCGTGGTGGCCGCCTTGCCGTTGCCCGTGGCGGCCACGAAGTAGAACCACGCACCCATGGCCACATTGCAGGCCACGTTTTGCATCAGCGACATGTGCTGCGTGGGGCCGGTGACGGCCCAGAAGGTGGAGCTGCCGGACTCGTTGGCGCGCGCAGAGACACTGGCCGGAATGGGGCAGCCCGCGCACGCCAAGCGATCGAGCGCACCCAGCGCCACGACCTCGTGCACCGTCGAACTAAAGCGGACCTGCAGCAGCCCCACCACTGGATCGTTGGCCGGCGTGCCGTTGATGTTGCGTGTGGCGTAGGAGTCTTTGACCGTGACCGTGGCGTTGTAGTTGGACTCTTTGGAGATGGCAGCGACCAAGAGTGCCCAGCATCGGGACTTGCTCCATCCACTGTTCTTGGACGGATCGGGCCCGAACGCGTCGCAGGTCTTTTGGATGGCCTCGATGGCTTGCGTGCGCGTGGCACCTGCCGCTGGCTTGCTGGAGAGCTTGTCCATGTAGCCGCTGATCGCCGCTGCACCGGCTGCGTCTGCGGCGATGGTGGAACACGTGCCGCCGGGGCCTCCGGCGTCGAAGCTCGCGTCGGGGTCGAAGGGGATGGGGCCGCCATCCGGGTCCGTGGGCCCAATGATGTTGCCGTCCGCTGCGCGTGCGTCGATGGGCACCACGTTGCCATCCGGAAGCACGAAGCCGCCGTCGCCGTCGGGGGTGCCCGAAGAGCCCCCGCCGGGGCTGCCCTCGTCATCACCGCAGGCCAGGCCCGCGGCAACGAGTACGGGCAAGAGGGCAAAGGCCAGGCGGTGCCGAATCATCACCCGCATTGGACCACGTCTTGGGCGGTCGGTCCTGTGGAACCAAGACGAAGCGCTGGAGCCATGTGTTTGTCTGAGGTATCGTCAGCCGGTGGACATCGAAGAGCGCTCCAAGGTTTGTGATCTGATCGAAGCAGTGGTGGCGGCCGATGGCGTCGTGTCCGACGTCGAGCGCGCGTTTCTGCGGCGGGTGGTCGAGCGTTTTGGTCTGTCCGACGTCGATCGCGCCGATCGCGTCATGACCAGCGATCTTGGCCGCACGACATCCACCTTGCGCACCCTGCCGGCGGACGCCCAGGCAAAGGTCATGGCGCTCTTGGTCGAGGCCGCCGTGGCCGACGGTCGCATCGAGCCCGAAGAGCGCGCGCTGCTGTTGGCCTCTGCGGCCAGCTTGGGCATCGAGGCCGGCACCCTCGAAGACCGCATCGCGCGACGCTTGCGCGCGTCCAGCGAGCCCCGGGCGTAGTCCCCCTTTCCCGCTATTTTTCTGGGCCGGTACGTTCGGCGGTTTGCTTGTCGGCCTCGCGCAGCTTGGCCTCGAGTTCCGTAATCCTGGCGAGCGCCCGCTCTTTGTCTGCGCGTTCGCGCTCTTTGTCTGCGCGTTCGCGCTCTTTGTCTGCGCGCTCGTGCTCGGCGGGGGTCGGCACCAGCGTCTCGCCCCGGGCGTCGTGCGCCAGGCGAAGGGCGAGCGTTGCGTCGTCGTCGATGCCCTGGGCCAGCACGAACCAAAGGCCTAGGGTGCGACAGGGCGTTGCTTCGCCTTCGACCACGCGCTGCTCTAGCTTGTTGTCCGCAAGATCCCAAGCGCGAAGGCGTTGCCCCGGGGCCGCGTCTACATCGTACGCGACCACCTCGCGCACCCCCATGGCCTCGAACCGTTCGAGCTTCTGCTCCAACGGTAGCCGCTCCTGCGCTTCACGAGGGCTCAGGATCTCTACGCAGAGTTCCGGCGCTCCGTGCTCCCACGTCTTCCACGAGTCGAACAAAGTCTGCGGGACGCCCAGCTTGAGGAATGCGTCCGGCGCACACTTCTGCGCTGGGTCCTGTTGATCGAAGAAGACGAACTGGTCGGCCCCCACGGAGCTCTGCCGATCGACCGCTGCGCGCAGCACAAGGTACATCAGCTCGCACAGCCGTTTGTGCCGCAGGCTCTCGGGCATGTCCCACTCCGAGTCCGACGGCAGAAACGCCATCGCGGTCTCTGCGCTGGCCTGTCGAAGCGGAGAAGGCACCATTGCCTTGATTCTATCGCGTGCCGCCATGGTGCGCATGCCCGCAACGCTTGCAACCATCGGGCCCAAGGCTGGAGCCCGAAGCGTGGGGTTTTTGGGGGGCCTCGGGTGGCCGGGGCCAGATCCTGGGTGGCCCGGGCCAGGTTTCCGGGGCCTGCCGTTCGTGCTCGTGATGCCAGTTTTCGTTCGAGGCGTGTTGTCTGGGGATCCTCTCGTGCCCAGGCCTTTCCCTTACGCGCGCCGCAACACGGACCGCGCGCGGGCGAAGGCCTGGGACACTCCCAAGGAGCCTGCACGCACTCTACGCGCCTGGTTCGGCCGTCTTTGCGCTGGGGCCGCAGCACGACGACTTGGCCGAGGGTTCATTGCTCATGCGATCTGCGTCGGCCTTGACGACGAAGACCTCCCATTCGTTGCCGTCCGGGTCCTCGACCCAGACCTTGTCTTGCAGTGCGTAGCAACACGACGTGTTCTCTTCGGTGCGGGTCTTGAGCCCGGCCTCTTTGAAACGCGTCCAAGCCACAGCCACATCTTCGCTGCTCGCCACCTGCACCCCAAAGTGACTCGCGTTGGTGCCCGTTGGCGGGGTCTCTACCATCGAGAGATTGAGCGCCGGTGCCGCGAGGTCGAACTTGGCATAGCCCGGTCGACGTTTGGTCACGGTGACGCCGAAGGCCTTCTCGTAGAAGGCGACGGAGGCGTCGATGTTGGAGACGTTGAGAGACACATGTGGCTTGAGGATGTTCATGGGATGCCTTTCGGTGATCGGTTGACTGGTAATTCGAAAAAAGTCGAAGTATTGGGCGCACAAAGGGCGCGAAAGCGCGCGCTTGTCACTGTTGTGCGGTGCCTCTAGCAGCAGCCGTTCTTGCCGCGTTTGCAGCAGTCTTCCCAGACGAAGTCCGTGAGGCCGCGGAGTGCCGCGTAGTCTGCGGCGTAGTAGTGGAACGTGCCCTCGCTGCGGGTGCTGAGCACGCCGGCGTCGACCAATCGCTTGAGGTGATGGCTGAGCGTAGATGCGGGCAGGTCTACGTGGGCTTGGATGTCGCCCGCGGCAGTGCCATCGGGGCCCCCCTGAACCACGAAGCGCAGCACCTTGAGCCGCACCGGATGCCCGAGGGCCGCCAGCTGCTCGGCGTGGAACTCGAGGTTCGGTCGCGTGCTCACGAATCTATTTCTAACATTCTCGAAGAAACGCGCAAGGCCTTTCTTCCAACTTTATGGAACCAGAAGCGCGATGCCGCGGTGCCTCGAGCTGTGCAACGATGGCCGCATGCGACTGCGCGCAACAAGTCCGTCGGCCTATCTTCTGATCGGGCTCGCTGCCTTGGGCTGCAAACGCGCGGAGCCATCGCCCGTGCCTCACGTCGCCACGGATGCCTCTGTGGCATTGCCCAGCGTGGCACCTTCGGCCAGTGCGGACTTTCCCCGTGGTCCGCGCAAAGCGCGGCCTCCGCTCCCCGCGGCTTCTGCGGCTGACGCTGGGCGACCACACCCGGTTGCAGAGACCGGCGCTCCGACGGTGCCTCTGTTGCCTACGGCGACCGAGCGCCTGGAGCTGGTGGCCGTAGGCAAGACCTACGGCGGCAGGATCATCGCCTTCGCGGCGCTCGGCGATCGCGTTTGGCTTTCGGGTCGAGGTCTCGATGCGTTTGCCGACGGCGACGGGCCCTTGGGCAAAGGCTACGATCTGCTCGAGAAGCTCCCGTACAAGCAGGGCGTTCACCACATGGAGGTGGTGGGTCGGTACCCCAAGCTCTTTGCCATGCGGTACAAAGAGGTCGCGACGCGGGCCGAATCACCGGAGCCCACGGTCTTTGTGTACCACGCTGCGGACAACGCGCCGGGCACATGGAAAGAGTCAGAGTCCACGGGCGTTGGCTGGTTCCCCCACGCGTTTGCGGCCTACAAAGACGGCGCCGTCATGGTGACGAGCCAGATCCAACGCAACGCGGGGGCCTACTACTCGCCATCCGAGGGGCCGGGCACGCTCATCACGTTCATTGGTCCCGATGGCAAGACCAGCACCTCTACCATGGGGGTGCACAATCTGTTCATGGCGTGGGCGGGCAGTGCACACGGCGACGTGTTGTCGTTGCTTGGCACCACGGCTGCACCGCCCAAAAAAGATGAGTCCATGTGGACGGGCATGGGGGTCCAGCTCATGCGCATTGGGCCCGAGGGAGTGAAGCAAGTTGCCGTGCTGCCGACGCTCGATGGCGCGGTCGACATGTACTCCATCAGCACCCGGCAATCGGCTAGCGCAACCACGGTCTTTGCGGGGTCCAACTACAACAGCGGGTGGTCGGTGAACGGAGGCACCGTATTCGTCGTCGGCGCGGACAACCAGCGCACGGCCCGCACCGTTGCGGGCGGCGATTCGTGCGCGGTCCTTTCCGCGGAGCTGGTCGGCGATCAGCTGTACGCCATTCGTCGTTGCGTGGGCGAACCCATCGAAGACCAGCTGCTGGTCGTTGGCCCCGACAACAAGAGCAGGTTGCTCCCGCTGCCGCGCATCGTAAAGTCCACCGGCACGGGCTTTCGGGCCGCAGCCACCGACCAAGAACGGGCCAAGGGCGTTGCATGTGTGCCTGCGAGCATCGTGGTCCGCCCACCGAGCGACGTCTGGGTCAGCGGACAGTGCGGTGTATCCAGCGTTTGGTCGCGCAACGAGGGCGCGCTGCCCATCGTGGCGCGCTTGGGCAAGCCCCAGGAGCCCATCGTCATTCCGTGAGCTCCCGCTCCGTCACATTGTTTAGGGGGCTACTGCCCTTCGCGTTGGGGGCGGCCTGCGCCAAACCCTCGCCGCCGGCCTCGTCGCGGCCCGAGATCGCTTCGCAGGTGCTCTCGCCCGCTCCAGAGGGCGAGCGCCTGCGCGCGAAGCTCAACGACACGTGCCAGCGATGCCACGCCCAAGCTGCCGGTGAGCACCAGCGCTCGCTGCACCATGTCGCCTTCAAGGATGCATCGTTTCAGCGGGGCTACGTGGCCGAGCCCCAGGCGTTTTGCCGCGCATGCCATGCACCCGAAGGCGATGCGCAGGCCGAACCGTCGGAGACGGCGCAGAACCTCGGGGTGGCTTGTGTCACCTGCCACGTGACGGTCGGCGGCACCGAGGTGCGCTCGGGCCTTGGGCGACAAAACGCGCGCGCGCCCCATCCGGTCGTTCGGGTCGCAGACTTTGGCACGGCGGTCTGCGCCAAGTGCCACGAGTTCTCGTTCCCTGGCGCCGAGGGCATGGGAGAACGGGGGCTCATGCAAAAGACCATGCGCGAGCACGCTGCTTCGTCTCGCGCAGCGGACTCTTGTGCGTCGTGTCACATGAGTGCCAAGCCCGGGGCATCGTCGCACGCGTTTGCCGTCTCTCGGGACGAGAACGTGCTGCGCGCAAGTGTTGCGGTACAAGTCGAAGGGCAGAGCCCCGGGCCTCGCACCCTCCGCATTGCTGCAATCAACGTTGGGCATCGGCTGCCCACCGGCGACATGTTCCGGCGCCTCGAAGTCCGCTTCGAGACCGACGTCGGCCAAGGCGACAAGAGCGACAAGAGCGACAAGAGCGACAAGAGCGACAAAGGCGACCGGGCGGTGGCTGTGTTTCCCTTCGAGCGCTCGTTTCGCGCCAAGCCCAACGAGCACGGGGTGATGGCGCGTTTCGAGGCCAGCGACACACGCATCTCGCCCGAGGTCGCCACACGCATCACGGTGCCCGCCCGCGCCAAGCGTTTTCGCCTGGTGTACCAACGGGCCACCGGCGTCATGCAAACGCCTCCGTTTACGCCCCATGTCGAGAGCGAGACGGTGCTCGCAGAGGGCGAACTCTAGAACTCATTTCATAACCGTAGCGAGCGCCCGAAGGCCAAGGCGGGAGCCCGCCCTTCTGACGGCCTTTCACGCTGAGTCCCGCTCCCGCTCCCGCTCCCGAACTCGCCCCAGTCCGAGCGGGTTCGGGCTGCTGCGAGCGTGAGCGGGGGTCGGGGCTTTGGGGTCGGGGCTTTGGGGGCTCGGCGGGCTGGCCGCCTGGGCATTGGTGACAACGCGCTCTAGACCCGTTCTAGATCGCCCTGGCAGCGCTACCATCCTGAAGATGACCGCTTCGTCCCTTCGAACCGTCGTGCAGGCCGCCCGCAGCAAGGTGGTCCCGTTCGCCACGAAGAGCCGCGAGCTTGCGGCGCAGCTGAAGGCCAAAGAGCTGGAGCTCGAACTTGCGCGGCGCACCCTGGAAGGTGCAGGACATCCGTTTCGCGAGAGTCAGATGTCGCCGGAGCAACGAGAGGCAGAGCTTCTGACGCAGCTCCGCGCGCTCTGCGACGAACACGAGCAAGCGGAACAGGAGCTTCGGGCCGCGCTTGCCGAGCTTCGTCAGATCGAAGCCAAACTCGCCGTCGACCGCACCCCCACGGAGCCTTGTGCGCGCTGCGCGGGCACCGAGTTCCAAATGGCTCGCGCATCCTTCGAGCGCGGCAACGGCCCGGTGTCACATGACTTTGATGTTGTCGTGTGCACGGGCTGCAAGAAGAGTGAGTTCTTCTTGGTCGACTCCGATGGGAGTTGGATGAAGGCCTACGGTATATCGACGGTTCGTGTCGATGCACAGGACCCGTAGCCCTCTGCTCCGTTGCCCGGTGGTGACTTCCGGCGTCTAACTAGGAGCGTGTGCAGCATAGATTCTGCCCCGCCTCTGCCGCTGGCTCAGCCCCAGCCCCTAACGCGTGCCCGCACGCGCACGCGCACGCGCACCGAGCCCGATGCCCGGTGCGCGCGGTTTTGGC
>JBIKNA010000686.1:0-2835 GCA_044358965.1 Polyangiaceae bacterium | reverse complement strand
CCTGCACCCGGACCAATTGCAGTCCGGCAGCGCCAAGCAAGAGTTCCTGCGTTTGCTCGACGGATATCTGGCCTCGTTTACCCCCAAGCGCTCGGAAGCCGCAAAGCCCTAGGCGAAACGAACGCCCCAGCTGCGTCGGACCGTTGGCTCACTGGCCCAAGATCATGGGCGGCGAGCCCGCCGGGCCCGGCCCCGAGGCGCCTTCCGATCCATCGGATGCGAGCGCTGAAAGGGTCGCGGTCCGGAGCCACCGTGTGAACGCGGTGTGAACGCCGGGCCTTCCTCCGGTGAATCATCGGTGAACCGCACGAGGGCCGGGAATCAACGTTCGCGCCCTTCGTCGAATCACCCATGCAGCGCAGCATTCAGAGGGGCGTTCATGGGGGCTGGGTTGTCTTGGCGGCGGCCGTTTGTCTGGCGCTGGGCGCTCTAAGCTTTGCCAACAAGCGCAGCGAGCGCGAGGCGCCGCGGGACGACGCGGCGCGGGGGCAGCTCTTGGCGCGGGCTGAACGAAAACTTCTGGAGAAGGACTTCGAGACCGCAAGACGTCTCGCTGCGACGTCGGCCCTGGAGTCGTTTGCGCCGTTGCGACGCGCCGAGGCTGAGCGCGCGGCCAGGGTTCTGGCGCTCGGATCCCTGCGTGATCGAACTTGGCGAAGGAGTGTGCGTGCGTCTCCTTTCTCGGAGTGCGGGGTCGTCCGCGATCCTGTCGACGACGCTTTGTCGAACTTGGAGGACTTCAGCAAGCGTCATCCCGACAATGTGGACCTCGAGCGCGCGCGCTGGGAGGCGAGCGCGTGGGTCGATGGGAGGTCGCCGTCGCCGGCCATCGCTGCGCTCGCGGAGGAGTCGCCCTGGTACAAGCCGCGTGAACGAGGACTCCCCAAGGATGGTCTCGTTGCCATGCGCCGGCTGCGCGGCGCAGGTCACCTGGAAGGGGATCCGTTCGCCTACGCGGCCCTCGGGGCGTTCGAAAATGCCCACGGCAGCGCCTTTGCGGCCCTCGAGGCCCGGCAGAAGTGTGAGGCCTTGGGTGAGTCCGCGGACGTGTGCGGGGGCGAGCCGGCGCGCTCTAGGCACCTTGGTTTCGCGCCCAGCGATGTGTTGATGGTTCTGGCGGGCCTCGGCAGCTTCGGGCTCATGATGCGCTGGATGTTCCGGGCGAAGGTGCGCGCCAAGCTTCGTCGCTGGCTCATCGGATGCCAGTTGGCCCTTGGGTCTACGCTCGTCGTGGCGCCACTGATTTCTTCCGAACATGCCTTCGAGGCCGCCTTGCCGCTCATGGCGACGAGCCTCGTGACCTTTCTCGTCCTCTTCTGGTTTCAGCGCGTGCAGGCCACGTTGGTGTGGCCTTCGGGTCTTGCCTCGGACATTGCTGGTGCGGAGGATCTGGGGACCCCGGTCCTTGCTCGTACGGCCCGCATCAGGCACGCCTTCGTGGTTTACCCGACGGAGCCATCGCCCGACGGAGCCCGACGGGTTCTCGGGCGCGTCCTGCCCGTGCATGGCCTGCTGTCGGCCTTCGGCATCGTCGTCATGATGATGGGCATGTTCGGTCTGCTCTTGGGGGGCGCCGCACTGTTCGGGCTCCACCTCCAGTACGAGCAGCCGCCGCGGATGCTCTCCGCGTCCCGCTACTATGGCGACGGCTGACCGCCGAAACTGACAGCGCATGGCTGCGCACGCAGCACCCGCAGCCTCCGGGCTTGATGCCCATGAACGCGCAGACCTTGCCAAGGCTCAGCGCGGTCGTGGACCTGTGCCCGCACAACTTGTCGACGGCGGCGTTGGGCGCTGACCCATGCTGACCCATAAAGAGGCCGCGTAGGGGCCATGGCGTGTGAAGCACTGGTCAAGCCACGCAGCGGGGCGGATACTGAGTGCGATGGGTGCAACGGAGGCGCGGTACCACGAGCAGCCCGGGCGTCACCCCGCGGTCGCGGCGGTCTGGTCCAGTGTGGCCGACGCGCCTGGCACGACGCTTGTTGCAGCCGATGGGTGCTTCGACCTGATTGTGCGCGCGAACAGCTGCGGCGTTTCGGCATTCGTGTACACCCCGGTGCCTCGTGCGCATCACGCGACCGTCGCTGCAGGGGACCGTCACATCGGCGTTCGTCTGCGCCCGGGATTCGGGGCGGTGCTGTTGCAACAGCCCGACCTCGTGAGGCTCGCGGTGGGCGCGGCGATGACTTGTCCCGACGAACTCGAGGCTCTTGTCGTCAGTGCTGTAGAGGCGCACGCAACGCGGCCAAACATCGTCGCTGACTTCGTGGAAGAGGCGCGGTCCGCGGCGGGCTCCTTGCGACTGACGGCAGACGCGTCAGCGGCGCGCGAACGAGAACTCCAACGGGCGTGCCGGCGATGGGTAGGGCTCAGTCCGAAGGCGTTCCTTCGTATCGAGCGCGTGTGGGCTGCGCGAGAGGCCATTCGCAACGGCGGACCGCTCGCCATGATCGCCGCGGATTTCGGGTACGCCGATCAGGCCCACCTGACCCGCGAGGTTCGCCAGTTGCTCGGCGTGAAGCCTAGGGAACTGCGTTGTGTCGGATTTCTTCAAGACGGGCTTGCGCCCAACCGGTAGTTCTTCGCATCGAACCTTCTTCCCAAGCGAGGCCCGTTTGAACGCGACGAAAGAACCCCCGAAGCTCGGTTACGTGATCATCTACGTCCCCGATGTCGCCCGCGCGGTGTCGTTCTACGAGCGCGCGTTCGGCGTTCAGCGGCGCTTTGTCCACGACTCGGGCAAGTACGCCGAGATGGAAACCGGTGCGACCGCGTTGGCGTTCGCCGACGAGGTCGACACGCCGAACCGCGGGGCGTTCGAAACGAACCGTG
>JBIKNA010000032.1:0-31353 GCA_044358965.1 Polyangiaceae bacterium | reverse complement strand
ACGCTGGAGGCCAACCTCGAGGTGTGGGCCATCTCCGGCAACGCTTGGTTCTCGTTGGGGCGCCATGGCGTGGGCCTCCACTTTCAACGCCGCGCAGGGGTCTCAAGCGCGGTCACGGTGCTCAAACGTGCGGGTCGCGGCAAGGTCTGGGAGATCACCCTCGACGGCAAGGTGATGGACCGGTTCTCGACGATGGAGCAAGCCGTCGAGGCGGTGGACTACGAGATCGACCGCATGGGCCGCCTGACCGCCGCCTCGGCGCGCAGCGAGGCCGCGTGGAGATCCGAAGCGGCGCCGGCTGCGCTCCGGGCGTCGCTGCGCGCGCCGGACAAGGCAACGTCACACGCCGAAGCGTTGCGCCTTTCGGTTTGGGAGCAGGTGGTCCGGCGCTAAACCGCACACCGCGCGCTGTCTAAGGCCACATGCCCGGAACACGGGCGCGGTACCAGCGCGAGAACGCAAATGGCGTCGGGTCTGCGGCCCAGCGGGTACGGAAGGCATCGCGCATGACCAGCTCGGCTTGTTTGCCGCGTGGAGAGAAGCCCCATTCGGCCTCTTGGGACACATCGTCCGGGTCGCTGTATACGCGCCACACGAAGAAGCCCGCGAAGTTGGGCTCGTCGAGCAGCGGCGCGATGAGCGCGCGGTAGGCCGTGGCCTGGGCCCCCTGATCGGGGACCACGCCCACCATGTTGTCGGGCCACTCCCAGGGACGGATGGCCGGATCTTTGCGCGTGGTGTAGCCGATTTCGGTGAACAGCACTGGGCGGGCCCACGCTTCGGCCAAGGCATGCACCTTGTCGCGGACGCGGCGTCCGCCTTCGAGCAACTCGGCAAAACCCGCGCCGTCTTTGTCGGCCAACGGAAAGAACGCGTTGATGCCGATGAGGTCGAGCTGCCCCAAGATGACCGTGTGCTCCACGTCGTCCCAGTTGGCGGAGTACGTGAGCAGGCCGTGGTAGGTGCGACGCACGTCGCGCAAGAGCTGCGCAAAACTGGGCGCGCGCGGCGTGGTGACCCAACTTCGTAGCTCGACCCCCGCCGAGAGAATCTCCACTTGGGATTCCTCGGCCACTTGGGCCCAGCTCAGCAGGAACCTGCGGTAGCTGGCCTCCCACTTGCGCCATCCATCGTCGGTCTTGGGGTCGATCTCTGCGCGCCACCCCCCCGACTCGACCCACAGGTGCGGCACCAACATGACTTTGAGACCACGCTGGTGCGCCATGCGAATGGCGCGAAGCACATCGGCGCGGTTGCGCTCGAAGGGCTGCTCGAAGGTGAGATCGACGCCACGCCCGTTGAGGTCGCCCACGCGGCCAAAGGGCGTGAGGGCAACCCAGCCGGCGCCCATTTGCTTGCACTCTACAGTCGAACGGTCGTAGGCCGCGGAGCCGTAGCCGAGACCCTCGTGGTACGCGTTCTCGATGGGACCAATGGTGACGCCTCGAATGGCGCGATGGCCGCTTTGGCGGAAGCCGTCGGCACCGGGGAGCAGGGGCGCGGCCGCTGCGGGCGAACCTGCGACGAGGGAGGCCAACAGGACGCTTGCAAGAGAGAGGCGCACGGGGCCGGTGGATCTACCGCATTTTTGGGCCGATGGGCACGGGGAGAAGTGCGGTGCGGGGGCCTCGGGCCGCGACAATGGCGTGCGGCGATGCGGCAAGGAGGCGTGCGAAGAGACTTGGCGCGGCGATGGAGAGAGCCGGAAGACCGGGCACGGGCACGGGCACGTTGGTGAGGTGCGATGAGGCGGGGCTAGTCAGCGGAGGGCGGGGTTGCCTCGGCGGGCGGAGCGGGTACGGGTGCGGGTGCCGGGGCGTCCGCGGGTGGGCTGTCGGGTTCGGCGACCTTCGCGGGGGCGGGGCGGGGCTTGGGCTTGATGCGTTGCGGGGCCGCGGCGTCAGGAGTCGCGGCGGCAGGTGTCGGCAGTGGGGCGACCTCGACGGCAACCGGTTCGGGAATGTCGAGGCGCGGCGCAGACTCGACCGGCGGCGGAGGCGGCGCGACCAGACCCGTGGGCGGCGACGCAGAGCGCGCGAAGGCGTGGTTGGGTACCCAGCGCACACCAACGATGGCCGAAAAAGAGATCGCAGCACCGGCGGCGGCGGCCATCGAGGCGCGAGCCCATGCGCGACGCTTGCGACCCGTGACCGGCGGTGGAGGGACCACCGTGGGGCTTGCCCACTCGAGTTGGCCCGGATCCGAAGCACGCGTGGCCGCGGGCGGAGCCGCCGCGGGCAGCGCCACCGACGGGGGCGGCACCGAAGGCACAAGCACCGGTAGCCTGGGTGCGCGCAACGCACTCGCGAGAGGTTCTTCGACCCCTGAGGGCGGGGGCCCCGGTCGGTACGAGTACCGCCGTTGAATGTGCGCGACGCGGTTGGCCCGCGCCTCGGAGGCTGCGTCGACCACGAGCCCTTCGGCCAGCTCTGCGATGTCGCCCGGACGATGTGCCGGCACCTTCTGGAGACAACGCATGACCGTATCGGCCAGACCTTGCGGAAGATCCGGCCGGTGCTCCCGGATGTCTCGGGGCTCTTCGAGCGAGATGGCCGTGAGAATGCTCACGACGTTCTGCCCGTCGAAGGGCATCTTGGCCGTGAGCAGCTCGTAGAGGATCACACCCAGCGACCACAGATCGCTCTTGTGTGTGACCCCCCGAGGGTCGGTGATCTGCTCCGGCGACATGTACTGCGGCGACCCCAAGAGTGATCCGCCAGTGGTGAGGCCTTCGCGACGTGTGTCATCGGGCGCCAGCGTCACCTTCGAGATGCCGAAGTCCAAGACCTTGATCAGGGGCGAGCCATCGGGGTGCGCACTCAAGAACAGGTTTTGCGGCTTCAGATCGCGATGAACCAGCCCGAACGAGTGCGCCTGCGCCAGCGCCTCCGCAGCCTGCAACACAAAGTCCACGGCCACTGGCACCGCCAACGGCCCCTGCTCGTCGACGTGCGCCTGAAGGTCTTCGCCCGCCAAGAACTCCATGACGATGGCGGGGCCCACTTCGGGAAAGTCAGCCACGTCGAGCACGCGCACCACGTGGTCGCCCTGGATGCGCGCCTGCGCACGCGCCTCTTGGAGGAATCGGGCGACGATGCCCGTGTCGGCCACGAGTTCTCGCCGGAGCACCTTGATGGCGACGGTCTGTTGCAACGTGAGGTGCGTAGCCGAGACGACAACCCCCATGGCGCCTTGACCGAGCACGCGCTCGACACGGTACTTGTCGGCGATGAGCATGCCTGGGGCTACAGCGGTCGCAGTGATCGAGTGCATACGAAGGGACTCCACCCGCGGCGCAGTGCAAACGGCGCGCCGCAAAAGGAATCGAGACCTTGGGCGTCGAGCCTGCGGGCAACATGCCGCAACTGCCCCGCGTCCGCTGGCGGCACCTGCGGCCTTCTTGCCGCACTGCGCAAAACAACGCGCGCGGGCAGCCAGGCGTCACGCGCGGACAGGTGGATCAGCGCTCCCCCAGCCCTGCCCCATCGGGTCCAACGCCCGCCAAGAACCCTAGTGATTTCAAGACCTCCATTGAAGTACGAGAAATGCATACATGGGCGCTATGCGACGATGGGCTGGCCTGCTGCTGACGACGGTGACTGCTGTTTGGGGGTGCGCGGCGCCAAGTTCGACGTCGACCAACGCCGACGACATCACGCAGGTGCAGCAGACCGACGCCAAAGAGCAGAGCGTTGGCAACTGCTGGATCTACGCAACGCTGGGCTGGGTCGAATCCATGCATCTTGCACACAGCGGCGAGACCTTGAACCTGTCGGAGTCGTACCTGACGTACCTGCATTGGTTCCAGCGCATCACCAGCGAGCGCTTCTTGTTCGACAAGGCCGGCGACTTCAACACGGGTGACTTCGTGGGGCACGGCCAAGAGCTCGTGAAGCGCTACGGCTTGCTCGACGAGGGCGCCTTCATTGCCGAAGAGGGCTCCCAAGACCGATCTGCGCGGCAAGAGGCCGCGGAGGCCACGGTAAAGGCCGCGCTGAAACCCGGTGGCGAACTTGGCACCCCGGACAAACGACGCAACGCCGAGAACGTGCGCAGCGTGCTCAACCGCGCCTTCAAGCTGCCCAAGTCCACGTCGGCGCAGCTGACGCGATCCTTTGGTCTCGATCTATCCAAGACCCGCGGCAAGGGCGCGACGCTGCCGAGCAAAGGCTTCCATGATCCGGCCACCATGATCGTGGCCACTGCCAGCGATGGCACGCCCATCACCCTGGACGATGCCCTGGGCGATCTCGATGACACGCGGCCCCTGTCGGCCTCGCGCGATCGCGGTGAGCGCCGGGGCAAGTACGCATGGCAGCGTGTGGACTTTGGGCGCACCGCAGCCGAGCGCGCCGCAACAGTCCTGCGCATGAAGCAGGTGCTAAACGCCGGGTTCCCGGTGCCCATCGATTGGTACCCGGCCTGGGCCAGCATGCGCGGCGCCGAAGCCTCGTTTCATGCGCCCATCGATTTGTCGCGCAAGGGCGGTTGGCACTCGAGCATCGTGCACGACTACCAGCTCAGGCTCCCGGGCGGCGAGCTGCTGGCCGCGGGCACGCCGGTGACCGACACAAAGGTACTGGGCAAGACCTTGGACCCCAACACCACCATCGAGTTCTTGCGCTTCAAGAACTCTTGGGGCCGTGAAGTGGGGCCCCTCTCGGCGCGCGGGTACACGGACGCCACCTGGGACTACCTGGCCACGGACTTCGACCGCACGGCGATCGACTACGACGAGCCTGCGGAGCGCGGCGCCGCCATCGATGCGCTGATCTTGCCGCCGGAGAGCTGGGCCAACGCAAAGCACTGAACGCAACGCTCGCGCGCACACGGAGCCTCGGGCGATGGAATCTGTGGACTTTGGCCTGTTGCTGCATCTGGACGCGCTGCTGCAAGAAGGCAGTGTGACCGGTGCTGCACGCCGCGTGGGGTTGTCTACGCCGGCCATGAGTCATGCGCTGTCGCGGATCCGCGAGCAACTTGGCGATCCGATCTTGGTGCGTGCCGGACGCGGCATGCGCTTGACGCCGCGAGGACTGGCACTGAAGGCCCAGGTGCACTCGGTGGTGACCGAGGCGCGGGCGGCGCTTGCTCCAGCGCGACCCTTCGTGCCCCAAGAGCTGACACAGAACTTCGTGGTGCACGCCACGGACTACGTGCTGACGGTGCTTGGGCTCAGCGTCGACAGAATCTTGCACCGCGAGGCCCCGGGCGTGTGCGTACGCTTTGTGCCCAATACCCAAGACGACGCCGTGCACTTGCGCGACGGAGCCTCGGAGCTCGCCGTCGGAATCTACGGAGACCTGCCCCCGGAGATGCGCAGCCGGCAGCTGCTGACGGACCGCTTCGTGTGTGTGGTGCGGGCCGATCACCCGACGGTGGGCAAGCGACTCTCCCTCGAGCAGTTTGTACAGCTGCCGCACATCCAGATTGCGCCGCGCGGCAAACCTGGCGGCTACATCGACGACTTGCTGCAAGGCATGGGGCAGGCGCGCGTGGTTGCCCGGGCGGTGCCCTATTTTGTGACCGCACTCCAACTGGCCGCACAAACGGACTACGTGCTCACGGTGTCCGAGCGCATCGCCAGCAAGCTCGCCCCGTCGTTGGGCCTGCGCATCCTGCCAGCGCCGCTGGTTCTGCGACCCTACGCGCTGAGCCTGGTGTGGCACCCGCGCTTCGATGGCGATGCCGCGCACCGGTTCTTGCGCGAGGTCTTCGTCCGCGCCGCCGCCGAAGTTGCCAAAGACCAGCACCAGGGCCCGCGCACACGCCTCGACGCGTCGGACCCCACCACCGGGCGGGCCCGACGTCGGCCCACGCGGCGCCGCTGAATGTTGCACCGCGTGCAACTATAGGTTGCACGTTGTTCCCGTTGTTCATCTGTGCGCGGCTGCCGATACTCACCTCCAGCGCGCCGCCCCCGCGGCGGCAAAAGGAGCCGCCCCCATGAGCCTCAAAGATCCGAACGTCAGCCGCAAGAGCCAACCCAAGCGCGTGGCCATTGTGATCGCAAACCCCGCAGCGTCGAGCACCACCGGGTGGCCCGTGGGCTTCTGGTGGTCCGAGCTCACGCACCCGTACTTTGCCTTCCACGAGGCAGGCTACGAGGTGGAGATCTATAGCCCCGACGGCGGCAAGTGCACCGCCGACGGCATGAGCGATCCGCGCGACGCAAGTGGCTACTCGTCGAGCGATCTCATCAGCATGGGGTTCCTGTCTACCCCAAGCCTTGCGGCACTGGTCGAGGACACCAAGCCGGTCTCCGCGATCAAGGTCGATCGCTTCGACGCCATCGTTGTGGCGGGCGGCCAGGCGCCCATGTTCTCGTTCGACAAGGCCACTGCGCTCCACAAGAAGTTCGTGGAGTTCTACGAAGCCGGCAAGTTGGCCTGCGCCTTGTGCCATGGCGTGGCCATCCTGAAGTACGCGCGGCTCCCGAGTGGCGAGCCGCTGGCCAAGGGCAAGACCGTGACCGGTTTTGCCAACGTCGAAGAAGACTTCGCCGACAACGCCGTGTGGGACATGGGCGCGCTGCCCCGAGACAAACACCTGATGCCCTGGCGTATCGAAGACGAGCTGCGGGCGCTTGGCGCCAACTACGTGCAAGCAGGTCTGTGGCGAGGCTTCGCGGTTCGCGACGGCAACCTGATCACCGGGCAGCAGAACTTCTCGGGCACCGAAACCGCGAACCTGATCATCGAGACCCTGGGTCGCTAAGGGTCGTGTTGGACACGGCAACGTCATCTGAGACGGGTCCGGTGACCGTGGTGGTCCGGCGGCGCGTCTTGCCCGGCAAGGCGCAGGCCTACGAGGCGTGGCTCGCCGCGCTGATCGCTGAGGCTGCCGCGCTGCCGGGGTACCTGGGCACCAATGTGTATCGGCCCACCGGCAACGCGCCCACGGAGTACACCTCGGTGTTTCGCTTCGATTCCGTGGCCAACCTGCGTGCCTTCGAAGACAGCGAGTTTCGACACCGGGCGCTGCGAGAGGTTGCCACATTGGTAGAGGCCGATGCCGTATGGCAGAAGCTCACGGGGCTCGAGTTCTGGTTTACGCCGCCCCCCGGGACCGTGGTGCCCCAGCCTTCGCGGTTCCGGATGGCGCTGGTCATGATCTGCGTGGTCTACGGGCTCGTGTTGTCCATCGGTACTCTTGTGGCCCGCGTTTTGGGGCCCGCGCCCATGCCCCTGCGCCTCTTGGTGACCATCACCATCGAGGTGTTCTTGATGACGTATGTGCTGATGCCGCGGCTCACCCGGTGGCTCGCGCGATTTATCTACCCTGCAACCAAATCGGAGAACACATGAGCGACACCATTGTTGGGGCCTGTCACTGCGGAGCCATCTCTGTCACCGTCCCCGCAGATTCCGTTGGCGTGGTTGCATGCCATTGCGGCGACTGCCAGAAGCTCCACGGGAACTTCTTTGCGATGCTGGCCGTGGACCGCTCCCAGGCCACGTGGTCCGGCGAAGAGAACATCCGGTGGTACAGCTCGTCGGCCAAGGCACGCCGATCGTTCTGCGCGCAATGTGGCAGCCGGTTGAGCAAAGACCCCCAAGGCTCGCCCAAGGTGCTCGTGTCCGTGGGCCTCTTCGACAAGACCCTGCCTCGGCACGTGATCAAACACGTGTTCTCCGAGGCGAAGCCCGCTTGGTACGAGATCGCCGAGCAGACGCACGGGTAGCGAGCCACCTCCGGCCGGCAGCCTCAACTCAGCCCGCGACCAGTACGATCTTGGTGACTTCTGGGGGCACGCCCATGCGCGCGGGCACCGCCGCCACACCAAAGCCACGGTTGACCCACAGCACCGAGCGATCGCGATCGTAGCGCCCGCGGTTGAAGCGCAGCAGCGCCGACGCAGGCGTGATGCCCATGGGTGCAATTTGCCCGCCGTGGGTGTGCCCGCTCAGTTGCAAAGCCACGCGGCCTGCGCTGCGCAAAAAGAAGTCCGGCCGGTGGGCCAGCAAGATGCGAGGCAACTCTTGGGGCACCTGGGAGATCGCGAGATCCAAGTCTGGTGCTCCCATCTCGTCGTCCACGCCGAGCAATGCAAAGCCCCCGGCATCGCCTGCACGCACCCGGACGCCCTGATTGAAGAGCACCGGGATCCCCGCGGCGCGTAGCTGCCGCATGACCTCCGCCTTGCCGGCGTAGTACTCGTGATTGCCGATCACAGCGTACTTGCCGTCACGCGCCTGCACCGTGTCCAGCATGCGCGCAAACAGCGCCGTCTGCCGTGGGTCGATGTCGACCAAGTCGCCGGTGCACACCACCAAGTCGGCCCGGGCCGCGCGCAACGTCTCGAAGCCCGCGCGGAGCTCGGCCTCTTGCATGAACGCGCCCACGTGCACGTCGCTGATTTGCGCGATGGTGTAACCATCGAGCACCCGCGGCAGTCCGGGGATGCGCACGACCACCTCTTCGAGCTCGAAGCCAAGGCGCCCCTTGGTCATGCCCCAGCCGAGCATGGTCCCCGCGCCTGCAAACGTGCCCCACGTAATCCCGCGCACCAGCGCTTCGCGGCGTGGCACTTGCTCCGGCGCAGCCTCGGCGTTGCCCGCAGCGGTCGCAGGAGGAGGCACCTTCGGTGCGGGCTCGACGCGCGGGGCCGGCGCTCGCAGCGCTCGACGCAAAAGCAAAACCACCGGCAGCGTCAGCAAGGTGGAGAGCCCCACGATGCCGCGCTCCATGAATGCCGCCGCCTCGAACGACAACGCCCACGAAGCGCCGGTTTGCTGCACGAGCACCCGGCCCACCAGCGGCCAGGGCCCCAGCATCAACGCAAGCGCGCGCAGCGTGTCTTGGTGTTTGCGCAGCCGCGGCCACGACACCAGCAAGAGCTGCACGAAGGCCAAGTGCGCAAACGCGTTGACCAAGGCAATGGTGAAGAGCGCGCGCACGAGATATGGGCCCTATGGTGCCCCAAAGCGGCCGGACACCACGCGCTCGATTTGGCCGTAGTCTTTTGCCACTTCGATCTGTGCAAAGCCACGGTCGGCGAGGATCTTGGCCGTGTCGGCGGCCTCACCGGCGCCGATCTCGAGGGCGAGCACACCACCCGGCACCAAGTGCGTCGGCGCGTCGTCCACAATGCGACGGACGAAGTCCAAACCGTCGGCACCACCGTCGAGAGCAAGCCGGGGCTCGTGATCGCGTACGTCGGCCTGCAGCGTGGCAATGTCGCCCGACGGTATGTAGGGAGGGTTTGCCGTGATGAGCTCGTATTGCCCTCGGGCACTGGCGAACAGGTCCCCCTGCGCAAAGGACACGTTATAGGCCCCGAGCCGCAGCGCGTTGTCGCGGGCCACGTCGAGGGCGTCCGCCGAGATATCCGTCGCGCGCACCTGGGTGGTCGGTCGCTGCCGGGCCAAGGTGATGGCCACGCAACCGCTCCCAGTGCACAAGTCGAGCACCCGCGCCGAGAGCGACCATGCGCGAGATCGCGCGAGGGCCACTTCGACCAAGATCTCGGTGTCTGGCCGCGGCACCAACACGCGCTTGTCGACACGAAACGTGCGGCCATAGAACTCGCGCTCGCCGCGCAAATACGCCACGGGCTCCCGGGCCCGGCGCCGCTTGACCAGGCCGCGCAGGCGCGCAAGCTCCGTGGGCTCGAGGGGCCGTTGGGCGTCGATGATGATCTGCGTGCGCGACAAGCCAAGCACGAAGCCAACGATGACCTCGGCGTCGAGCCGGGGCTTTTCGATGCCGCGCGCGCGAAAGTCGTCGGCGGCCCACGCAACCAGTGAGCCCACCGTCCAACGCTGTTCGGGGCCGTCGGCCTCAGCCGACAAGTTTGTTCCTCTCGCGCGCCACCAAGTCCTCGACCAGGGTTTGGATGCGCGTCAGCTCGGCCTGAGTGGTGGCCTCGAAGCGCATGACCAAAATGGGGCCCGTGTTGGATGCACGGACCAAGCCCCAGATGGGCTCGCCGGGCTTGCCAAACTGTATGCGGGCGCCGTCGATGTCGAGCACCGGGAGCCCCTCGGCCTTGAAGTGCGCCGTGACGGAGCGCACCACGTCGAACTTGATGGCGTCGGGGCAATCGACGCGCAGCTCGGGCGTCGAGAAGGTGACCGGAACATCGGCCAACATCTCACTCATGGGGCGCGGGTCTGCAGCCAAGATCTCGAGCAGGCGCAACGCGGCATACAACGCGTCGTCGAAGCCAAAGTACCGGTCGGCGAAGAACAAGTGACCGCTCATCTCGCCAGCCAGCAGCGCGTGTTCTTCTTTCATCTTGGTCTTGATGAGCGAGTGCCCCGTCTTCCACACGATGGGCTTGCCGCCATGTTTGGCGATGTCGTCGTACAGCGTCTGCGAGCACTTGACCTCACCCAAGATGGACGCACCAGGGTGCTCTTTGAGCACCGCGCGCGAGAACAGCACCATGAGCTTGTCGCCCCAAATGATGTTGCCCTGCTCGTCGACGGCGCCCAGGCGATCCGCGTCGCCGTCGAAGGCCAAGCCCACCCGCGCCCCCGTCTGCTTGACGCGGTCGATGAGCGCCGCCAGGTTCTTGGGAACCGTCGGGTCCGGGTGATGGTTGGGGAACGTGCCGTCCATGTCGCAAAACAGTGGATCGACCTTGAGGCCGAGGGCCTCGAAGGTGGCAAGGGCCAAAGGACCGCCAGCGCCGTTGCCCGCATCGAGCACGAAGGGGAACCCTTTGCCCGCAAACGAGAAACTCTTCTTTTGCTGCGCAATGTACGCGGGCTTGACGTCTTCTTGGGTGACGGACCCCTTGGTGGTGGCCGCGGCGCCAAAGTCTTTTTGCGAGACCCGTGCGTACAGAGCTTGGATGTCTTTGCCGAAGAAGCTCGCCTTCCCCCGCATCATCTTGAAGCCGTTTTCGTCGCCGGGGTTGTGGCTCCCAGTGATCATGACACCGCCGCCGGTGCCCAAATGGTGCACCGCGAAGTAGAGCATGGGCGTGGGCCCCACCCCGATGTCGACGACGTTGGCGCCACCTTCGGTGAGACCACGCACCAGGGCTGCAAACAAACGGTCGCTCGACACGCGGCAGTCGCGACCGACGGCCAAGGTGAGCGGCTGCGCGGGCGCCCCGAGCTCCCGCGCGAAGGCACGGCCGATGCCATACGCAGTGTCGTCGGTGAGGTCGCGCTCGGCGATGCCCCGAATGTCGTACTCGCGAAAGATGTGTTTCATACGGTGTCCCTCGTTTTTGCCGCACAGGCGAGTGTACCGCAAAGCGCAAGCGCGTAGGGCCGTCGCGACATGGCGCTGGCACCAAGTGCCCCCTGCACCGGTTCAAGTCTGCTAGCATCCAAGCCGTTTTGGACGCCTTGCCGCCCCCCGTCGTGTACGACAAAGAGCCCCCGGCGCACGCGTACGGAGCCACGGACTTCCGTCCCGTCACGCAGCAAGAGAAAGACCTCTGCGCCAAGGCCGACCACCACGACTGGCTGTACATCACCGGCACCATGGCGCTCACGGCCGGGTCCATCGCGCTCGACAGTCGCTACTTTGGTCGCACCGGCGAGCCGGGCCTGCGCCTCGTGGGCTCATCCGGCATCGGCCTCGCGTGGGGCATCTTCGTGGGCGGCACCTACCTCGCGCTCCCCAAGTGCGATCCGCTCTATGTGCACCACCCGCCCCCGGAGGGCGAAGTGCGCGCGCAATGGCCGCTCACCGTGGGCCTCTCCATGGTGTCCATGCTCACGGCACCGTTTGTCATCGCGTTGTTCCAGGGCGTACGCCAGACCGATGACATTCGCCCGGTGTACGAGCGCAGCCTCAACGTGCTGCTGCCTGCCGCGGTGGCCTTCGGCGGCACCTGGCTGCCCTACCTGCTGCCGCCACGCACATGGTCGGCATACCAAGACCTGCAGAACCTGCGACTCAACGTGAGCACCCAAGGCGCGCAGCTGGGCTACGGCTTTTCGTTTTAGGTCGCTTCAAGGGTCGCATCGCACGAACCCCTGAAGGCCGTGTGGGGCCTGGGGCCACGCGCGCCAGCAGGCCGCCCCACGCGCTCGCGCACTTACGTGCGGAATACACCTTCACCAGGAGACAAGGGGTTCGCCCCAACACTCCGACCTACAGCAAAGCCATCCTGGGTCCTTTTGCCGCGGTTCATTGTGGTGCGTACCGGCGCCGCACACACGGGGGAGCACCCACCAACTGTGAAGCCGAAGTCTACACATGAGCTCGCCGGAGGTACGCGATGGCGTATCCTTTTACGGGATGGGACGTGCCTTGTTGCGAACGCTCGCTACGTTCTTCGCCGGCACGGCCTGCACGATTGCATGTGCAGTGCAGTACTCGAGCGAACTTGCGCAAGCCACTGGGTCGGATGCCGGCCCCACCCCAGTGGAGGCAGGTCCGACGCAGGAGGTTGGCGCCGACGCTGGCGCTGGCCTCGCTTCCATCCCCGCACGTCCCAGTGACGACGACGGCACCGAATCGCTGACGTTCATCCTGGCCACGTCCTCTGTTGCCATTGACCCTTCGCGCGACGGCGGCCCTTCTGCGGACGAACGCAGTTTGGACCTGGACCGCGTGGCCACCTGCCCGGGTCAACCGTCGTGCGCGTTGCCTCCGGGGGGCAATCCTGCGTGCGATGGGCCCGGCGGACGCGACAACGCACTTTTGTCGTTCTTGCGGCAGACGGGGTTCGACGCGCTGGACGAGCGCAATTCGGCGCAATACGCCCGGGGAGAGTCTGGGCTGATCTTCGTGCTCGAAGACTACAATGGCGGGCGCAACGATCGGCAGGTGACGCTCTCCGTCTTCTTTCGAACGTACACGCAGGCGGCCCTTGCCGACGGTGGCCCAGACCCGTCGGGCCCCATGGTTCTCCCCGTCCGCGACGGCTCGGACTATTGGAGGGTCCTCCGCAGCACCGTGGCGAATCCGCCGGCCGACGATACGCCGTGCACCATCTCGTCGTGTCGCGCCATCGCGCGCGACACGGCGGCGTACGTGGCCGACGGAGTGCTTGTGGGCGCCTTCGACCTGCCGATCGCCGTGGGGCTTACGGCCGTCGTCGACCTGCGCGCCGGCCATGTTGTTGCGAAGCTCGCCAAAGAAGACGGCGGAGTTCGCCTTCGCGACGGACTCATCGTTGGGCGCGTGAGGGTTGCAGACTTCCTTAGGGGATTCCCCGATCCATTCGGCGGCACGGGGAAACTTTGCGACAACCCTGGAGCGCTCTCGATCATCAAGCGCGATCTATGCGCGGTGCGAGACCTCGCCGAGGACTTCACCAAAGACGGCCTTGGAGCCCCTTGCAACGCATTGTCCGTTGCTGTGAACTTCGAGGCGAACCCCGCGCGCCTGGGAACGCTGAGCACCGTTGCCGCGCCAACGCCGCGCCCCTGCCCGGACGCGGACCTGGGCTGCGAGTGAGACGTAACGATCGCGCCCGCGTCTTCCCCTAGAATGTTTTCTAGCGAGGCGGGCGGCGACGACGGCGAGAGAACAGCACCGCTGCCACCACGATGGCCGGTGACACCAGGTCGGTCCCAGTGGCCCCGCGTTGCATGGTGCACGTAAGGCCAACGCGGGTCTTGAGCTCTTCGAGCTCGTGGAAGGCCACGCGTTCTTCGTCGTCGCCTTCGTCGGCGGTAGGCACCTCTGGCGGGGTGAACTTGCCGCTGGGCACGGCACCAGGCTTTTTGGGCGCCGACACCGCGGGCTTGGCGGACGCTTGGACCTCGGGCTTGGCTGCGGGTGCTCCGCCATCGGCGGAGGGCGCGCCGGCGTCGCCTTTGGCAACGGGCGGGGGCGCAGGGGCCGCGGCCGCAGGGGTATCAGCGCAACAGCGGAAGCCTTGCTGGTAGGCCACGAAGTGTTCGTTGTGCGCGCGGGTGGACGGACGGCAGCGGGCGCGCACGGGCCCCCAGTAGCCGCCCTTGAGCACCGACGCGTACCCCGATGAGCGCACCGAGCGCGTCCACTCGTCGACGTTGCCCGTGAGATCGTAGACACCGAAGGCACTTCGGCAAGCGGGGTGGGCGCCCGAGGGGCTACCTTGCCACAAGCGATCGAGCTCCAAACGCGCTTGCTCGCCATCGCGCGGGGCCATGGCCCCCTCGGTGAACTGCCGCCAGGGGCGATCGGCCACGCAGCTTTCTGCGCTGCGGTCGTAGCCATAGGGGTAAGGCATGGCCTCTTCGCCCTCGCAGGCAAACGTCCACTCGACCTCGGAGCACAGGCGCTTGCCGCTCTGTTTGCAGAGCCCCGCAGCTTCGGTGTACGTCACCACGATGACGGGGTTGGCCCCCTTCTTGTTCGGGTACTCGAAGCGGTCGACGCAGTAGTTCATGTTGCGCCGGGGCAACGGCGCCGACAGCTCGAGCCATGCGCCGCGGTCGAAGGTCTGGCAGCGCGCGGGGAAGTCTTTGCTGATCCAGTTGCTGCAGGTCTTGTTCTGCAGCTCTTCGATCTCCCCGGACGAGTCGCGCCCTTGGGCGTCGAGCAAGTGTTTGCCATTCACGTGCACCATGCCCGGCGCACAAGGCCCCCGGGTGCCCTCGCGCGCATCGGTTGCCGCTTCGGTCTCGGCGCCCTCGGCCAGTGCCTGCCAGTGCTTCTTGTCGATGACCCGCCACTCGTGCCGCGGGGTCTGCCCGAGCTGCGAGGTGGCGCCGGTGTGTGCACGATGTTTGACCTGGTAGAGCACGCCCAGGCTGACGCCCAAAAAGAGCAGGCCCGACCCGGCGACCAGAGACGTAACGACGATGCGCCTGCGCGTTGCCATACCCAGTAGAGATCCTGACCCGCGTTAGACGCCCCGGCCAAGAAAAGTATGCACGGCGACGGGCGGCCCCCAAAGGCCCGGCGCCAAGCGCCGGGTGCCCCTTGCGGCGCCCGTCTATTTGGTGGGCTTGAACGGTGGCGGCGAACCAGGGGTCCAGGGCTGCGGCTGCGGCAGCTGGCGCCCAAGGGCCCGAGACATCTCGGCGCGGTACTTGGCCAAGTCTTGCCGCAGCGGCACCACGAAGTCGGCGCTGACGGTGAGCTTGCGTGACCTGGACGCACGTCCAGCATGCCACTTGGACAGCGAGAGCCGCGCCGCGGCCTCGACGAAACGACGCGCCGGGGCCCCACCCCAGCTGCCCGTCTTCCACCAGTTGATGGGCGAGGTGACCAGATCGAGCTCTTGCACCGTGAGCATGCCCATCAGCACCTCGTCTTCGAGGTGCTTGCGGATGATCTTGCCTTTGCGACGCACGAGCCACACCACCATGCAGAAGAACGCGAAGACGAAGATGAACCATAGCGGCAACATCAGAAACACCGCAGTGTTGGAGATGGTCGCCGCGGTGTTCCACACCGAGTGCAGGAACATGGCGGCGCAGTAACCGGCCATGGGCGCCACCCATTTGAGCCAGCCCTTGTCGGTCTCCCGCGCCACGCCAAAGCCAATGCCCGTCATGGCCGTGTACAAAGGATGGCCCCACGGCGCCAAGATGCCACGCACCACGAAGGTGCCCGCCAAGATCCCCTCGCGGTTCGTGATCATCTCGGTCTTCACGGCGCGGCTGTAATAGATCACGTTCTCGACGGCGGCGAAGCCCAGCGCCGCAAAACAGCCGTAGATGATGCCGTCGACCACGCCGTCGAAATCGCGCCGAAACGCGTAGAACATGAAGAAGACGGCGATGCCCTTGGTGGCCTCTTCGATCACGGGCGCGCTGATGCACGCCCCCACGGCACTGCCAAACGCACGACTGCCCGACAGCTGCGTCATGCCCACTTGGATCTGCGTGTTGACCAGCGCCGAGAAGCCACACGCGGCGATGGCGCCCCAGAAGAGCACCATCATCAGCGCCCAGAGCGGCTCGGGATCGTAACGATCGACGATCCACGGAATGAACAAGTAGATGACCAACGGCGGCATGGCCAACAGGAAGCCCACCAGCATGGACCCGTATTCGAGCCCCGGGTCTTTGGACCAGAGCGGCGGCAGCAAGAACATTTGTACGAGCAGCCAAAGGCCGCCGAACATGCCCACCCAGTAGAGCACCTTGCCCACCGAGCGCTGCGTGGCTTCCGGGTCACGCTTCTTGGGAGGCGCGGCCGGCCGCTGCGGCGGCATCTGACCGTAGGGCCCTTGCGGGCCTTGCGGCGGATACTGCGGACGCGGGGGCTGCTGCGGATACTGGGGACCGCCGTACATACGCCAACGATACCAGCTCGCGGCGCAGCGGGCCCAAACTGCAGCAGGGCCTTACTTGGGCACCGCCGGAGGAGGCGGTGGGGGCGGCGGAGGCGGTGGGGGCGGCGGAGGCGGCGCGGAGCCACCCACGATTTGCTCTGTCCAGAGCGCAATGTGGTTGGACGTCTTGAGGTCTTGGAACGGTAAGAAGAAGCCCGGCAGGGTTCCGTCTTGCCCCGCCAGGATCTTGGCCGGGTCTACGGCGAACATCCACAGCAGCTGCTGCGTTGCGTTCTGTCGGGCCCGAAGGCCTGGCTCCCGCCGCGACGCAACAGTGAACCAGAACAGCTTGCCCGTGCCCTGCTTGCTTTGGAACGGCGTTGCCTTGGGGCCGGTGTCGAGCAGCTCGGTCTTGCCGGCCTGTTGGTCGGCCACACCGGGCTTGTGCACGTTGGCGAGCGCTACGGGCGTTGCGCCAGCTTCGGGCTTGGCAGCCCAGGTGCGGGCGTTGATGTTGCCGTCCACATCGGTGTCGCAGTTGCTGTTGTTGTCGCCGTTGGGACAGGTGGACTCGGAGTAGAAGAAGAACGACGAGTCCGGCACGAAGCTCGGGTTGTAGCGGTTCTTGCCGGGCACGATGGGCAACACCGTGAGCGATGTGCCCACGGACGTGGCGCCCGTGACCGGCAGTAGCTCGATGCCGCAGTTGAATGCCTGCTGCGAGGTATTGTGGCCGCCCACGCGGCTCACCAAGATGCTCTTGCCGTCGGGCGACCACTCCGGATGGTTCGGCTCGTAGGCGAGCTGCGCCGAGGCCACGCGGTCGCCCGTGGTGCCATCGTGGAACCAGAGCTTGTTGCGGTCGGGCAAGTCCGTGTCGCCATAGATGGCCGTGAACTTGGAGCCATCGGGGTTGAACGAGGCGAACTGGATCTTGTTGTTCCCGTCGCCTTTTTTGGTGAGGTAGTTCGGATCGTTGCGCCCCAAGGCGGCATCGGGCTTCTTGCCGATGTCGTTCAGGTACACCAAGCGCCCGTCGTTTTGGCCACCCAGCGAGGCGATGAACTTCTTGCCGTCCCGGGAGATGGCGTGGCACCCGACGCAGGTGTCGGGCAGACCGAACTCTTTTTCGTCCAAGAACTTTTCGGCCTGACCAACGCCCGCGCCGAAATCGAAGCGCATGATGCGTGTATTGCTCACGTCCCAGTAGTACACGCCACCGTTGACGCTGCTCTCGGCGAACTGCACGCCAATGGCGCTGGACTCGCCCCAGCCTGCCGCGGCGTCGTCCGTGCCGCGAATCTTGAGCTGCACCGGGCCCGCGCCGCGGTTCGACTCGGCTAGGTAGCCGTAGCCCACCTCGTCGAGAGACAAGATGCAGGAGCCAGCCTTCATGTTGCCAGTGTTGGCCGGGGGCGCGCCGCAGCGAACCAGGTACTTGATGTCCGCAACGTTGCTCTTGAAGCTCACCTCGTAGAGCTGGTTCTGCGCCGAGCCCGGCTGCCAGTGAACCTCGAGCTTCTTGAGGTTGGGCGGCAACATGGCGCCGTCGTTGGGGTACGCAAGCACCGGAGCGCGGTTGCCTGCAGCGGTGCCTTGGAAATACTTGCTCTTGTCTGCCGGCACCTGAGCGCCGCTCGGATCGCCGAGCGCTGCCACCAAGTTGAGCGTGAGCTTGGTGGTGATCTCCGCAAGGGTGCCGTCGCTGTTGAGCGCCTGCGCGCGCACGGTGACGGTTCCGCCCCGCTGCGGCGGATCGTCGGCCTTGGCCGGCAGGCGACTTGCGAAGGTGGCGCTCCCGTCGAGCGGAAAGCCACCCACCAGATAGTTGTCGGGCACGTAGAACACGAAGCTCTTGGTGAGCTCCTGCTCGGCGCCTCCGTTGACCGAGCCAAACACCTTGAAGGGCTGCGTGAGCTGCTTGCCCGGCTCCAACGTCAAACTGGCGTCTTGGGGCTCGAGACGCAGGGCGCTGATGCTGACGGGATTTCCCGTGCTGCCATCCCGTAGGCCTCCTTCGAAATCGCCCAGCCGACCGCTGGCACCACTGCTGCTCGCGCCCCCGTCCGACGAAGGATTGGCCGGGAACTCATTGTCCGGTGCAGAGCTGCCGCAGGCGGCAATGACGGCAACAGAGAGCAGGCCCGCGGCGGCAAGCAGATGAACGCGCATGGGCAAAGGCTAGGCGATCTGCGCGCCGAAACACGAACCTTCGTTCGTTGCGCGCAAGGCTTTGCAGGTTGAGCCTACTTGCCACGAAATGAGGGTGGTCGCCGGGCGGCGAATGCCATCATGGCCTCGGCCATGTCTTCGGACGGCAAGAACGCCGCATTCCATGTGGCCACGTAGTCGAGACTGCGTTGCGCTTCGGGTTCGGACATGGCGTTGAGCACGCGTTTGACGCCCTGGGTGGTGAGCGGCGGGTTCTCGGCGATGCGGCCGGCCATGGCCCGCGCGGCCACCAAAAGCGCGTCGGGGGTGTCGTAGACCTGGCTGACGAACCCGAGGGAGAGCGCCCGTGCGGCGTCGAAGTCATCACCCGTGAGCGCAAGCTCGCGGGTGGCCCCCTGGCCAATGATGGCCGGCAAACGCGCCAAGGTGCCCACGTCGGCCACGATGGCCAGCTTGACCTCGCGCACGCTGAACTTGGCGTCTGCGGAGCACAGCCGCACGTCGCAGGCCGACGTGATGTCGACGCCAGCGCCAATACAGTGACCATGCACTGCGGCAACCACGGGCTTCTTGCATCGCGCGATGGAAGACGTGGCCTGCTGCATGCGCGAAATGAGATCGAACAGCTTGCTGCGCTCGAGTGCGCCGACACCGGGGGCTGCAACGCCGCCCAGATCCGAAGCCATGGCCATGAGGTCGATGCCGTGACTGAACCCCTCGCCCTCGCCCCGCAGCAACACCACGCGCACCAACGGCGAAGCATCGAGCCACGCAAACAGCGCCGGCGCCTCGAGCCAAAACGCGGGGCCCTGACGACTCGCCTTGCCCGTGGCCACCAGCGCGACCTCGGCGATGCCATTGGCAACCGAGACATTGGCCCAGGTGCAGGGCGGTGGTTCGGCAGAGACCTCGGGCGGCAGAAGAGCACTCATGAGACCTTCGAATGCTAGTGGACCGCGCCCGATTCGACTACGCGCAATCTTTCCGGTCTCACCTAGACACTAGGTTCTGCGCTCCGCCGACACGGCGTGCAGCGCGTGTTTGGCCTCGCCCTGCTCGTCCAGAGCGTATAGCTCCTCGTGGAAGTCTGCGACGCGGTAGCCCTCGCCCATGGACGTGACACGAATGAGCACTTTGCCCTCGGCGCTCTCGTCGACGCGGAACCCCTGCACCTTGCCCTCGGAGACTTCGGCCACGAAGCGACTGCGCCGATGCTGCCTGGCGATGGCGAGCGCCGTGGCGAGCACGCCGGCGACAAAGCCTGACGCCGCAAGCGCAACCAAGAAGGCCAGGCCTGCAGTGTCGCTGGGCCCCACGTGGACATCGAGGCGCGGCGACAGCTTCGACAAAACGACCACGGAGAGGAGTGATACGAGCGCCGACGCGATGCCAACCACCATCTCGCCACGCTCGGCGCCGGCCAGACCCTTGGCCGCCAGCTTTTGGCTCCACGCAATGGGCACACCAAAGAACAGCAGCGTGAGCAACAGTGCGGGGATCCACACAAAGGCGCCGATAGACGCCCCAAGCACGAAGCCGCCGGCCAGCCGCACGGGCAGACTGTCTCCTCCTTCGCCGGCCATGATGCTGGCGCACGCAATGCCGGCGTTGGCCATGGCCAAGGGAACCGAGAGCCACCAACCGATACGTAAAGTGCCAAACTTGCGAGGGAGCCGCAAAAGCCCGGCCCACAGCGCGCCGATGAGCAGCGTCGGCACCGACACTAAAAACGGCAGCCACCCCATGGTGCCGCCCGAAGACAACATGGTGGTGAGCACCGAGCCCGTGGCGGCAGCCAGCGATAGGCCCACCGATGCCACGTTGAGGTTACGAAGGGAGCGGCGTCCCTGGAATGCAGGCGGAAGGGCCACGGCCTAAGGTTGACCGAGGCGCGCGCAGAAGTCGAGGCGGGCGTCCGTGCCAGGCCCCGGGCCCGTTTACGGCGACAGGATGAAGTGCGGTCGCACCGTACGTTTGGCGGTGGTCATGGGGCCGACGACAGAGGCCAAGTCGCGCAGCTCGTCGACCTTGAGCTGCAACGCATGCTCGCCCGGGTGCGCCTTGCTGCCTTGCGCGAAGTCTTGGCCGTTGCCCGCGGCGGCAAGCTCGATGTGCGCGCCCAGCACCCAAGACACCTCGTGCCCCGCGTCGACGAAGCCCACGAGGCGCGCCACGCTGCCGCGGTACGCGGCAAAATCATCGATGTACAGGCGCCCCGGGTACAAGGTGTCGCCGGTCAGCAGTACCTTGGTATTGCGATCGTAGAACGCAACGTGCGCAGCTTGGTGGCCCGGGATCGACATCACGTCGATCAAGCGCCCCCCCAGGTCGTAGCTCACCGGCGCGTTGTCTTTGATGCCGAAGAAGTTGCGCACCGCAGCGGTCTGCGTGCCCACCACGGTGGTCTTGGGCTTGCCGGCGAACGCTGCGTCGCCACCGATGTGATCGCCATGGCTATGCGAGTGCGCCACAACGAGGGCGCGGTTGCCAACGAGCGGCTGCACCTCGGACGCCATGTTCACGGCGCCGGTACCCGTGTCCACCAAGAGCGCCTTGTCGGCCCCCAAGAGCAGGTACATGAACGGTCCCTCGAAGTTGGTGCACAGGGACTGCCGCAAGATGAACGTGTTGTCGTCGAACTTCCAAACCTGAACCTTGGGCTCCGTGGCACAAGCGGTGCCGTCGATCCACATGGCCGGAAAGCCATAGTTGGCCGCGGGCACTTGTCCGGCATCGGAGACCACGCCCGCGTCGCCCGGCAGACTCGGAGCCGCATCGGCGCCCCCCACGGGCGGTGCCCCAGAGCTACCCGAGCTAGAGCTAGAGCTGCTGGATCCCGGATCCGCAGAACCAGGCACCTGCGTGCTGCCGCCCTCGCCCGAGCAGGCCGCAAGTACCAGGAAGACCACGGATCCGCAGGCGGCTCGCCACATACGGCCATGGCGCTGCAAGGCGTGCGCCAGGCCATCGTGGTACAACCGAAGGCAGACCCGTTGCACTCGGGTCGCGGCGTACGCGCACCATGATTCATCCTCACATCGAGCTCCGCGAGGTTGACGCAGTGGTTGGCGCGGGCACGTTTGCGACGCGGCCCCTGCGCAAGGGGACCATCTTGTGGGTGCTCGACGAGCTCGACCGCGTGATGACACCGGACGAGGTCGATGGTCTTCCGGAGCTTCTTCGTCCCGTCATGGACCGGTACAGCTATGTCGATCGCCACGGCCGCCACATTCTTTGTTGGGACCACGGTCGCTACATGAACCACGCCTGCGACGCGGTCACCATCGGGGTTGCCGACGCCTTCGAGATCGCCGTCCGCGACGTAGCCGAAGGTGAACAAGTCACCTGCGACTACGGCATTCTCAACATGCTGGATGCCTTCGATTGCCGCTGCGGCGCAGCGTCGTGTCGTGGGCGCATCTCGGCGCACGATGCCGAACGTTTCGTGGACGAATGGGATGCCCGGGCCCAGAGCGCATTCGACGCAGCCTGCGGCATGGAGCAGATCCTTTTGCCCTTCGCGCGCCTCGCCCCCATCGACCAGCCCCTGGCCGCAGCGTTGCGCGCCGGGCAGTCCATCGCCGTACCCAGCGCCCGCGGCTACCTTCGGCAACCCGCAACCAAGGCCCCGCGGCCTCGTACCCCCTCATCGTCACCGTGATTCACCCGCACACGCGCGTTCAACGCAGATCTGCCGAGGTGGGTGCTGGGGTCTTCGCCACGCATCCGTTGCCCAAGGGCACACTCGTTTGGGTCAAAGACCCGCTCGACAAGATCATCACCATGGCCGAATACCAAAGGCTCGCACGCGTGTACGTCGAGCTGCTGCACCGCACCGGCGTGTTCGTGCACGGAGAGATCTGGCACACCTGGGACCACGCACGTCTGATGAACCACTCGTGTGACCCCAACTGCGGCGGCACCGCCCGAGGCTTCGAAGTCGCACTCCGCGACATTGCTGCGGGCGAGGAGCTCACCAACGACTACGCCGAGTTCGCCATGCCGGGAGAGCCGCAGTTCCCGTGCTGCTGTGGTGCCCCGATATGCCGCGGAGCCTCGCCATTCGATGCATCGGGTCCGGAACAAGCAGCGCTGGAGCGGGCCATCGATGCCGCCTTTGCATATGTCAACGCAGTACCACAAGCCCTCGGAGCACTGCGCCCATGAGCCACGAACGAGAGCTCCACAAGCGTTACTGGGACACGGTCCCCAGCGACACCGAGTACCCAACCCCCATGAGCAAGATGTTGCTCATGGACAACCCCAGCGAGGCCGAACGCGACGGCGAGGCCGACACCGCCGAGGTCTTGGCGCTGGTCCCGCCGCTTGCTCTCGGGGCCAAGATCATCGAGTTTGCCGCTGGTGTCGGGCGCTTCACGCCGCACCTGGCACGCATCGCCGGGCCCACCGGTCGCGTGGTGGCCTACGACTTCGTCGCAGACTTCTGCAACGCCAACCTTGCGCAGTGTCGCGCGCTCGGGCTCACGCAGGTCGACGTGCGCGCCGAAGACGTGCTCGAAGCACAGTTGCCCGGCGACAATGACTTGGTCTTCGCCAGCTGGATCTTCATGTACCTGTCCAACGACGAGGTGCACCGGACCCTCCGCGCCGTGACCCACGCGCTCAAGCCAGGCGGCGTACTGGTGTTTCGCGAATCCTGCGTCAAGGTCCACCAAGATCACCCCGGCGACTGGCCTCGTTTCCCAGGCGTCCACCCTTGCCGCTATCGCAGCGCCCAGTGGTACACCGAAGCCCTCCGCGCGCTGCCCGGCCGCACCACCGTCGATGCCCACCGACTCAAGGTCTGGGACGACCCAGCGGACCCAAACGAACAGCCCGCCTGGGTGTGGCAGCGCACTTAAGCTCGTCCTGGCAGCCTGCAGCCTCGCTCTCCCCCCTCGACCCTACGCACTAATCACCGAGCATGATCTTCGATCAAGCTGAGCGATTTAGCTTCCCTTGTTATCGGAGGACGCTGTCCTCCGCCCCAGAGGCATTGCCGCTGGGGCCCCACCTCCTGGCATTTGGGTCCCAAGCCCAAATGGCGCCCCGCGTCTGTAGTCGAATCGCGCTCGGTCATTTAGACCCTACCCCCTAGACCGAGGGCGGCCGTGGCGGCCCCATGCGCTCCGTCTCGCCTTGCGACGGCCGTGCGGCCACCACTTTGCGTACCGCAACCAATCCCGCAACACTCGTGAACACCCCAACGCCCGAGCACACGGCCCGCGCCGTGTTGGGTGACAGCTGGAGCTCGCGCTCGACAAACAAGAACACGCCCAAAATGACCACCGCAAGGATGTACCCCAGCGAGTACGGGGTCGAGTCGAGCAGCACCCCAACGCGACCGCGCAGTCGCGCCGGCAACGACGAGATGGTGACCGAGAGTGCTGGCGCCTCTACTGCAAAGCTTGCCTGCAACGCCGCAGAGCCAGCAATGCCCACGCCCCCGCGAGGCCGTGCCCACAGCGCAGAAACAGCGGCGAGCAGCACAAATGGCGTAAAGCCCATGACCCTGGCCGTGCCGAGCCTGCGCACCACAAGCGGCGCGAGTAGCAGTTCTGTTGCGGCATAGGCCAGCGGCTCCAGCGCACGCAGTAGTCCGTATTGCGTCTGCAACGCGTCCACGTTGCGCCCCCCTTCGGCATCGAGCACGCGCGCCAGAACGAACGCCAGAATGCTGAAGCCCACACCATTGAAGATGCCGAGCACCATCAGGTTGCGCACGTTGCGGCTCTCGCGCAGGTAGGCCACGATACGACGAAGCCCCAGGAACCGTGGCGCGGCGACCGGAGCGTCACCCGGTGGAGCCATCGTGGGTCTCAGCGATGCAAAGGCCGGAGCTGGCGGCGGAAGGGACGAAGCGCCGGCGTTCTGTTGCGGCTCGAGCGCGCCTTCGTGTTGGCCCTTGGCCAAGATGCGCTCGACGACGACGAATGCAACCGCCAGGGGAATGAACAACGCCGCACGGGACAGTCCGGCAGCGGCGGTGGCTCCCGCGGCGGCGGCTCCCGCAAGCTGCCCCGCCGTAGACACCACGCGCAGACGCGAAAGATGCGTCACGTTGGTGCCAAACGCGTCGCGCGCCAAGGACCATGCGGTGTAGTAGACCACGCAGTTTTGCAGGCGCTCGCCCACGGCCACCACCACAAAGGTGACGGGACCTGGTTTGCCGATGCCCAAGAGCGCCGCGTAAAGGAGCGCCGTCGCGGCGTACACCAACACGATGCGCCGAGTGAGCACCGTACGGTCGAAGCGATCGACCACCGTGGCCACGAGCCCCGCAGCCACCAAAGCCACCACTGCGTCCAGGAGCCAGAGCCCCAAGAGCGAGCTTGGACCGCCCGTGGCCACAAGACCGCTGGTCCCCACCACGTCGCCCACGGCAGCACCAAAATGCCCCACGAAGAGCACCGCCCCCACCATGGCCCAACGCCAGACACGGCTTCGGGAACTCATGGCTCGTGCGGCAGGGGGCGGATCATCCGGTTGCCCGCCAAGTATATCGGTGAGCATCTTCGAAAGAACGCTGGAAGCACCCGGGCGCGACATCGCGGCACTTCCCAGCGCAAAACCCACTGGGATAGCTTGTTCCCCAATGGAGCCATCGCCCTCGGACGTGCCCCTCGGGTACCACACGGCTTGCGAAGATCGCGGTGCGCGCATCACCCAGCACTTGGTGTCGCTGTTGCGCCTGCTCGAGGCGTTCTCGCTCCATTGCTTTCGCACCGGGACCCCGTACTTCGTCGACAGTGGAACGCTGCTGGGCTGCATACGTCACCGCGGCATCATTCCTTGGGACAACGACATCGACGTGGCCATGCTGGCGCAAGACTTCGGACCGTTCTTGGATGCCTTCGATGCGGAGAAAAGCGGACTCCAGCTCGACCGTCACGCCTACGGGGACCCGGACGGCTGCGTGTGGTTCAAAGACGGCGCCTCGGGGCTCGCGGGCCTGGACCTGTCTGCCTACGAGCGTGGCGGCCGAAGCCTGATGAGCGTTGCGGTGCAGCGCGAGTGGCCGCTCGACGCATGGCGCACAAGCCACTCGGAGCACTCGTGGAAGTACGACTTCGATGCGGGGGACCTCGAAACGTTTGTATCGCTGCCCTCGTATTGCGGACCGCAGCGCACCCCCGCGCGCTTTCGGGAGCGCTTGGCCCGGCATTACGACAGCATGGACAGTGATCTCGCGCTACGCGACCAAGCCGCGCGAGAGCTCCCCTTCGACCCCGAGCTTCCCCCGGTGCGCACGGTCAAGGCCTACGCCAGCATCGAAGAGGGCCTGCGCGCCACCGGTGCGTGCGAACCCTTCGAGGTGCCGAACTGCGAGGAGTTCGACATGGACGTTCCGCGGCTCGAGCAAGCCTTGCGCCGGGAGACCTCGCCGCTTCAGGCCTATCACCCGAGCTCCAAGCTTCGCTTCGACCCCGTGTGGATCGCCGGCGCCGAGGCCCTTGCACGGCTGCGTGCAGGCACCCTCGACCTGAACATCTTCGACACCCCGGCAAAGTTGCCGCCCGAAGCCGCGCCGCCGGTGTTTCGGCACAAGAACCCCAACGAGGCACGCTTCCCCTTCGGGCTTGGCTACCTGCTCTCGCCGGCCCGGGCCGAGACCCTGTTTCACTCCGATGGGTTCGTGCACACCTACAACTGGCTGGCCGAAGGCGAAAAGTACTGGTGGTTCGTCGAGCCCTTCGCCGCCCCCCAAGAGTGGCTCGCCGGGCGCAGCATCACGGACATCATCACCGCCGACAACTTTGCGCGCTGGGGCCGCGTCCACGTGCTTCACCAGCGTGCCGGCTCCGCCGTGGTGTTCCCGGGGCATTGGCCACACCGCGTGCACTCGCTTGGCGACTGCCTAGGCCTTGCAGGATACACGCACCTGCCAGTGGGAACTTTTGTCTGACGCCCTGGGCGCCCGAGCCTCGTTTCTGAGCCTACTTGACGAGATCGCCCTTGGTCTCGCAGCCATATGCGATCTGCACCTTGCCGGGGTTCGCCTTGAGCGCCGTGCAGCTGCTGTCGCAGATCAAGATGTGCTTGGGCGCCGCAACGTTGTCGTAGCGCCAGCCGGGGCCGTTGCAATCTTGGTTGTACTGGAGCTCGGTCTTCTGGCCGCTCTGCAGCGTGTGCACCACGTTCACCTTCTTGGCGTCGAAGGTCTCGCCCTCGGGCGGCGCAGGCATGGTGTAGTCGCAAGACAACGACTCGCGAATGCTCTCGATGGCCTTCTTGAGGTCAGCCTCGGTCTTCGCGGCGTTACCGGTTGAGACGATGATGGCCTGTTTGGTGCCGCCCGCCGCAGCGATGGCGTTGAGACCGGCGATGTTGCCGACACCAATCACAAACGTGGGCACCTGGTCTTTGGCAGACTTGGCCACGTCGGAGATGGTCTGGATCGTGTTTGTAAAGACACACCCGGTGGGCTCGCCGTCGGTGACCAGCACCACAACCACTTTGCCATCTTTCGCGGGCCCGGCGGCCTGGGCTTTGGCGAAGTTGAGCGTGCCTTCCAGTGCAGCGCGCGTGGGCGTATTGCTGCCATCCGGCGTCTCTTTGTCGAGCGACTGCTTGAGGCCCGTGGTGTTGGGCAGCGCAGTCATGGGCACTTTCGGCGTGCTGAAGTTGCCCGCCGCGCAGTTGTCACCGCTGGCTTGCGGAAAGTACGTGAGTGACGCAAAGGTGCCCTTGGACGCGGGGCTCGCAAAGTAGCTCTGCACCCCGGCCTTGCATGCCGCCCACTTGGACGACTCCTGCATGCTGCTGGAGCGGTCGTAGATGAACGCCATGTACACCGGTGTGTCTTTGGCCTCGGTGACCGTCTGTGCACATGCGCCGCCGTCCGCCGCTGGCGCCGATGAACCGCCATTGTGAAGGCCCGCGCCAATGGAACCCGATGCGCCACCAGAGCTCGACGCCCCGGGTCCCTGCACCGGCGCATCATCAGATGGATCCGTGCCCTCGAAGCCCGTGCCGCGGCCGCTCTCGCTGCCGCAGGCGAGCAACAGCGTCACGAGCGCGACCGGCGCTGCGGCCACACGCAGGAACCTGCCTGGCCGTTGTCCAGATTCATCGGAGCTCTGCAAGGACACAACACGGCGCATGGAGGACCTCCCGGTGGGCGGACCCTACGCGGCAAACAGCGCGCGAGCGACCTATCTTTGCCGTCTCGTGCAACGACTGCGTGTATCGCGCATGCAACATGTCCCACCCCGGAGACATGTTGCGTAGACGGCGCCGTCAGATTCGCGCCCGACAACTTAGGCAATCACGCTCAGCCCTCGGGGCACTTGTACGCGTTGCCCACGTGGGTCACGTCGGTCTGCGTGGACGAGCCGCGGCTTTGCGTGGTGCCGGCGTGCGTGTCTTCGAGCACCACATAGTTGGCACCGCGAGCGTGCGCCTCGTTCTTGAGATCATTGAACGCGCCCTCGGCCAGGTTGGCGTTGCTGGTGTACGGCCCCGTCAGTGCGCCGCCCTGCTCGCCAATCACGGTGCCAATGTAGACGCACTCTTTGGCTGCGGGAGTGCGGCTCACGATCACGCGCTCGGCGCCCGGATCGAGCTCGGTGGCGGCACACCCGGCAACGGACGATAGAAGAACCACGAGCAGCGCAGCGACCTTCATGGCCCATTCGCGGTGCACAGGCCATTCCACCGGCCCCGGCACCAGACTTCCAGCACTTGCGAGACCATCCGTGACCATCTGTTGCCCCGGGCGTGAACGCACGGCAACGGTCTCGGGCCTGAGCTTCGGACCTTGGTAGCGCCCCCGGCGCGCGCTTTCGCCCCTCAGCCGGCCAGTGGCTTGGGCTTTCGCAGCAACGCAACACCGATGGCGATGGCCAGGCCAAAGGCAATCAAGATGAAGCTGGCATTGAAGATGATGCAGCTCTCTTTGATCGACCGAAGGGGTTCGAGTCCGTCCACCCCGATGGGCTTGGAGGGAGCCGCGAAGGGCGCCGCAGCGCTCTTGCTCCGGGCGGCTGGTGTTGGCTTGCCCTCCATGTCCAGCACCCGCCCGGGCACGTTGGGCATCTCGATGGCCTCGCCCGTTCGCACGTTGAACGCCTCGGCGCCGTCGGGCATGACGTATGTGGCAATGAACCAATCGCCCTGGCGGAACCCGACGTTGTGCACCACGAACTTGTCGCGCTCCCAGGTGCCACACACGGGGCACACGGGGAAGGTGCCGCGCTTGAAGGTGACAAGGTCGAAGGACTCGCCGTCGGTGGTGCGCAGGGCGTACTTGTCGTCCACCTGGAAGAGCTGCACGTCTTTGCTGCGGTCGACCTTGACGCTACCGCCGCGGGAGCGCACGCCGCTGCCCCCCAGCGCGTAATACACGTTGAAGGCCAGCCACAAGCCAACGGTGAGCCCAAACAGGTTGCGAAGCAGCGGGGGAATGCGGGCAAACATCAAGCGCGGAAACGCTCGTGCTTCGAGACCCATTCCCAGTGCCGCGGCTACCGTTTTGTGGTTCCGGGCACCTGCGCTGGGCGGCCACTTGCCCCAGAGCCGCGCGATTGTGCGCTTGAACCTAAAGACCGATGGGGCCGCGAACGTAGACGCGGTATTCCCAGGGGGCGAGGTGCACGGTTTTGCCGTAGGTCAGCACTTCTTTGGCGCCACTGAAGAGCTCGGTGTACTCGTTGGCGAACGCGCCGACGTTGGCCTCGGGCACCAGGTTGACCGCGGGCAGATCTTGCGCCGACAGGTTGAGCACCACGACCACGGCGTCGTCGCCGGCGCGCCGCATGAATGCGTAGGCCGGATTGCTCGGCTGCGTGTGGACCTTGCGAAAGTCCGCCATGCCGGGCTGATGCAGCGCCGGGTTCGCGCGGAAGAGCTGCAATAGCTTGGTGTAGAACGGTCGAAACCCATCCGGGTCATTCCAGTCGATCTTCACCGCGGGATCGTGCCCCAGGTTGATGCTCGCTTTGACTTGGGATCCGTCGAACACGTTCATGCCCACCTCTTGGCCATCGAACACCAGCGGCTTGCCCGGAAGCAGGGTGCACAGCGTGGCGAAGGTCTTGATGCCGCCGCGGTAGCGAGCGCCGAGGGTGAACTTGCCGTTGTCGTCGTGGTTGTACGTCATGCGCATCACAAGACCGTTGGGCGCACTTGCGTAGGGCAGAAGCTGCGTGTGATAGAGCGCATCGTCGATGGCGCTGACGGGCCGGTGCCCCCAAGCAACGTCGCCGAGCATGGGGTACACGTTCCAGTCGTAGGTCATGTCGAAGGTGGGGTGAAAGTCTCGGGCCCCCGCCTCGGCCAACAGGAACACGGGTTTGTGCTGTTCCAGGCGCGCCCTTAGCGCATCGAAGAAGGCCAGCGGCATCGAGTGGGCGTAGTCGATGCGGTATCCATCGACGTCGAACTTCTTGGTGAAGGCGTCCATGGCGTCCAGCATGTACGCGCGGAGCCCCGGCTGAGACCAGTCGAGCTGCGCGATCCAGGGGAACTCGCCCACGGGCTGCACCACGCCGTTCTTGCGGGCGTACCATTCGGGGTGCTGCGCCATGAGCGGGTTGTCCCAAGCCGTATGGTTGGGCACCCAATCAATGATGACGTGCATGCCCAGGCCGTGGGCCGCGTTCACCAGATCTTTGAGGTCCTGCTCCGTGCCGTACTCCGGGTTGAGCTTCTCGTAGCTCTTGACCGCGTAGGGGTTGCCATGCGGCGCGTCCGTTCCCACGCCGCCATTGGCCGCAGTGATGCTGCCGATCTCGTGCACCGGCAGCAGCCAGACGATGCCAATGCCAAGCGCCTTGAGCTCCGGCAGTTTGGCGGTGACCCCTTTGAAGTCCCCCTTGGGAGAAAAGTGTCGAACGTACAGCTCGTAGATGGGCTCGCGCTGCCGCCACACCGCAAAGGGGACCGGGGCCGCGGGCGCCACCGGGGCGGCCACCGGTGGGACCGACGCAGCGGGGCCACTCGCCGGTTCGCGCACCGGTTCCCGTTCCGGCGGCGAAGGAGGCACGGATGACGGCACCGACGGCGCGGCTTCGCCGGCAGGCTCGACTGTGGGGGTATTTGCGCAGGACGTGAGCAAGGTGAACAGGACAGCGAGGAACAGGGCGGCGCGATGCGTATTCATTGTGGCGCTAGTGCTGTACCTCTGGGCGCCACCGGTTACTATCGAGGTAGCGTCAATGGTCACACACTCTGCGTCAGGCCCTGTTTCTCTTTCGATGCTGGGTCTGAGTGCCGGGCGGCGCGCCATCGTCGAGCCACAAGCGCCCGCGCTGTTGCTCACCGTCGAGGCGGCTCTCGCAGACGTGTCCGTGGGGCGCACCTTGGCCCTCTTGGATCGTTCGGGCTGCGTGGTGCTTCCCCGGGGCGCGCGCGCCAACTTGCTCGCCCGAGGCCCAGCCTGCCGCGTCGCTCTGCTCAGCTTCCACGATCCGGCATTCGACAACGTGGCCCGGCTCTACAAGCGCCTGGGGCTCGACAAGTCTCGTCTGCGAAAATGGACACAGGACGTCGCACTGCTGCCGCGCACGGCGTGGGTGCACGAGATCGTCCATCGCTACGTGTTCGAGCGGGCCACCCTTGGGCAACACAAGAACCAGGCCACGCGCTTCTTGGAAACCGAGATCCTGAAAGAGGTCTACTTCCTGTTTCGCGATCGGGACGAAGGCGCCGAGCGCGAGAGCACCTACCGCAGGCACAGCGCCCGGGTGGTTCGGGCGCTGGCGCACATCGAAGCCCACTTGTTCGAACACCGGGACCTTCAAGATCTGACGCAACACGCGGGGGCCAGCCCTGCGACGCTGCTCCGGGCCTTCCGCAAAGAGCTGGGCATGAGCCCGGGTGCTTGGTGGCGCAACCGTGTGCTCGACGAAGCGCTGGCGCTCGTGCGCAGCGGGGCATACAGCGTCAGCGAGATCGCCACCCGCGTGGGGTACGAAAACCCCGCAGCGTTCACCTTCGCGTTCCGGCAACGCTTTGGCCGCGCCCCACGCGAGTTCTTTCCCAAGCTCCAAACGCGCCCAGCTCCCTGATGGTCGTGGGCCCCGCCAGCGGCAACGCTAAATCGCCGAGCATGA
>JBIKNA010000031.1:0-31355 GCA_044358965.1 Polyangiaceae bacterium | reverse complement strand
AGCGCCTCGGCCATGATGGCGTTGTAGTCGTCGTGCGCCTGCCGGAACTCTTTGACCAGCGCATCGAGGCCAATGCCCGTGGTGACGGCAAACGCTCCGACGTGGTCGGCGAGACCGGCGCCTGCCGGGGCCACGAAGTCGGAGAGCGACTGCTGGGGCTTGCCAGCTTCGCGCACGGTTTGTTGACGCAGGAACCGAAAGCTCGCGAGCTGCGTCTTGCGTGCGCTGTCGGCGAAGACGCAGACGTCGTCGCCGTCGGCATGCGCGGGGAACAAGCCGTATACGCCGCGGGCGGTGAGCAGCTTCTCGCGTTCGATGCGGTCCAAGAGCTCACCGGCCTCGGCAAAGATCTTTTTGGCCTGATCGCCGTACTTTTCGTGCTCGAAGATCCGCGGGTACACGCCCTTGAGTTCCCACGTGTGAAAGAACGGCGTCCAGTCGATGTAGGCCCGCAAGGTGCCGAGCGGAACCTCGATGGGCGTTACCCCCGTGCGCTCGGGCACGGCGATGTCTTGGGCGGTCCACTGGATGGGCGTGCGCTGCGCCCGGGCCTCTTCGAGGCTTCGTAGCTCGTGTTTGGGTGCGCCGTGCATGCGCCGGAGGCCCTCGTAGTCGGCCCGGTGTTGGGCCACGAACGCCGCGCGCGCATCGTCGCTGAGCAAGCTCGTGGTGACGGGCACCGCGCGGCTTGCGTCGAGCACGTGCACCACGGGCTCGCTGTAGTGGGGCGCGATCTTGACGGCGGTGTGGGCGCGGCTGGTGGTGGCGCCACCAATGAGCAGGGGCAGCTTGAAGCCCTGACGCTCCATCTCCCGGGCCACGTGGGTCATCTCGTCGAGCGATGGCGTGATGAGGCCGGACAGGCCGATGAGATCTGCGTTGACCTCTTTGGCCTTGGCCAAGATCTTCTCGCAGGGGACCATGACCCCCATGTCGATGACCTCGTAGTTGTTGCACGCCAGAACGACACCCACGATGTTCTTGCCGATGTCGTGGACGTCGCCCTTGACGGTGGCCAGCACAACTTTGCCCTGGGTCTTGACCACCTGCCCGGCGGCCGCCTGCGCGGCCTTCTCGGCCTCCATGAAGGGCGTCAGGTACGCGACGGCCTTCTTCATGACCCGCGCCGACTTGACCACCTGCGGCAAGAACATTTTGCCCGCGCCAAACAAGTCGCCCACCACGCTCATGCCGTCCATGAGCGGGCCTTCGATGACCAAGAGCGGTTTGCCGAGCTTGGCACGGGCCTCTTCGGTGTCGGCATCGATGAACGTGTCGATGCCTTTGACCAGGGAGTGCGACAGTCGCTCTTCGACGGAGCCCTTACGCCACTCTTCTTCTTCTTTCTTGGATGTGCCCGCGCCGGTGCCGGCCTGCTTCAGTTTCTCGCCGAACTCCACCAGGCGCTCCGTGGCGTCGGGCCTGCGGTTGAGCAGCACGTCCTCGACCAAATCACGGAGCTCCGGAGCGATCTCTTCGTACACCTCGAGCATGCCGGCGTTGACGATGCCCATGTCGAGGCCTGCGCCGATGGCATGAAACAAGAACGCCGAGTGCATGGCCTCGCGCACATGGTTGTTGCCGCGGAAGCTGAACGACACGTTGGAGATGCCGCCGCTGACCTTGGCGTGCGGCAGGTTCTGTTTGATCCAACGCGTGGCCTCGATGAAGTCCACGGCGTAGTTGTTGTGCTCTTCGATGCCCGTGGCCACGGTGAGCACGTTGGGGTCGAAGATGATGTCCTCCGGGGCGACGCCTTCGGACAACAGGATGTCGTAGGCGCGTTTGCAGATGCGGATCTTGTCTTCGAAGGTGGCCGCTTGCCCCTGTTCGTCGAAGGCCATGACCACCACCGCAGCGCCGTACTGCAAGATGGTACGCGCGCAGGCGCGGAACTTGTCTTCGCCCTCTTTGAGCGAGATGGAGTTGACGATGCCTTTGCCCTGCAGGCATTTGAGCCCCGTCTCGATGACCTCCCACTTGGAGGAGTCGATCATGAAGGGCACCTTGGCCACTTCGGGCTCGCTGCCCAGCAACGACAGAAAACGCGCCATGGCCGAGGGACCATCGATCATGCCCTCGTCCATGCAGATGTCGATGACGTTGGCGCCGTTCTCGACTTGTTGGCGCGCGATGGCCACGGCCTCTTCGAAGTTGCCCTCTTTGATGAGCTTCGCGAACTTGGGCGAGCCAGCGACGTTGGTGCGCTCGCCGATCATGATGAACACGCCGTGTTGCTGCGTGAAAGGGAGCGAGCCCGACAGGCGTAGCGGCTTGGGGGTCAGCGCCGCGGGCACGGGGACAGATACTTTGGAGCCAGCGCCAAGGGGGCGTGGGTCTTGGCCCCGGAGGGCTTGGGCAATGGCTTGAATGTGCTCGGGGGTGTTGCCGCAGCAGCCGCCGGCGATGTTGACCACGCCGCGCTTGGCGAAGTCGCCCAAGAACCTTCCCATGTCTTGCGGCTCGAGGTCGAAGCCCGTGGCCGACAGGGGGTTGGGCAACCCTGCGTTGGGGTAACACGAGATGGCCACGTTGGCCTTCTCGGACAGCTCTTGCAGGAAGGGGAACATGAGGTCCGGTCCCAGCGAGCAGTTGAGCCCTATGGACATGGGCTTTACGTGTTTGACCGCGTTCCAGAGTGCCTCGACGGTCTGTGCGGAGATCATGGTCTCGCCACCGCGTCCCACAGCGGCAGACACCATGACCGGAAGCCGAACCTGGTCTTTGTCGAAGACCTCGCTGATGGCCACGAGCGCCGCCTTGGCGTTGAGCGAGTCGAAGATGGTCTCCACCAAGAGTACGTCGGAGCCGCCTGCGATGAGTGCGCGCACCTGCTGGACGTAGGCTGCTTTGACTTGGTCGAAGGTGACCACGCGAAAGCCAGCGTCGTCGGCGTCTGGAGAGTTGGACAGCGAGACAGTGAGCGGCCCGATGGCGCCGGCTACGAAGCGCTGGCGTCCGTCTTTTTGGGCCACGCGATCGGCCATGGCCCGGCATTGCCGCGCCGATTGCTCGTTGATCTCCCAGGCGAGCCCCTCGAGGAATGGGTCGCCGATGATCTTCGCGTAAAAGTCTGGGTCTTTGCGGCCGCCGTGCTCTCGGGGGTCGTCCACGAAGAACTCGCTCTGCGTGATGCTCGTGGCGCCGAAGGTGTTGGTCTCAATAATGTCGGCGCCGGCCTCGAGAAATCGCCGGTGAATGTCCGAGATCATGTCGACCTGCGTGAGCGAAAACAGGTCTCCGTTGTTGAGCAGATCTTTTTTGGAATCTTTGAAGCGCTCTCCGCGGATGTCGGCTTCTTTCATGCCGTAGGTGCGGATGGTGGTGCCCATGGCGCCGTCGATGATGACGATGCGTTCTTGGATGAGCTTTTCGAGCGGATGAAGAGACATGGTGGGGGACCTGAGGGGCTCTTGGGTGTGCGGGCCGTGGACGGGCCAATGACTTAGCAGGCCTCGGCGATGCCGAGAACAACGCGGAAATGGGGCTTCTTGGGTTCTTGGCAGACAACCTCGCAACGAAGGCACGCAAGCCCCGCGCGGCCGAACAAACCGCGGAGCTTCTGCGGCGAGAACCCCTGGTGCCGCTCGCCGTAGGGGGCCGTCAGCTCGCGGTGCTCGTGGCGATCGAGCGAAAGCACCATGAGCCTGCCGTTGGGCCGCAGCACCCGGGCAGCTTCGGCGACGACGCGCTCCGGGCGTTGGGCATAGGTGAGCGTGTGGAACACCAACACGTCGTCGAAGGACTTGTCTTTGAAGGGCAGCTGCTCGGCGTCGGCGACGAGCGTGCGTGCGTGGGCACAGGCCCGGAGGCGCGCCTCCGCCGCCGCAATCATGCGCGCGCTGGCATCGATGCAGGTGATGGAGCGGGCCTGGGGCGCGAGGTAGGCCGCCACGGCGCCGTCGCCGGAGCCCACATCGAGCACATCGCCAAGGCGAAGCATCGCGCAAAGCCCCATGGCCAACGACTCCCAGGTGCGCCCCGGCGAGTAGTGGCGCTCCATCTCGCCGGCGAAGGACTCGGGCAGGCCGCCGCGGCGCTCGGCCTCTAGGCGCGCGAGACGCTCTTGGTCGCCGAGCAGCGTTGCATCTTGGGCGCCGGCCGCTTGGGACAACACGGTTTTGGCGGTGTCGGGCAGTCGGTCGAGCGCCAACGCATAGAACGCGTGTTGCCCGTCGCGGCGATCGCGCACGAACCCAGCCTCGCGCAGTCGACCAAGGTGCGTCGAGACCCGGGACTGCGAGATCCCCGTAACGCGCACCAGATCCGTGACGCTGAGCTCGCGTTCGCGCAAGAGCGCGCACAACCGCAAGCGACTCTCGTCGCCCAAGAGGTTGAGCGTTCCGACATATTGGGCGAGATCCATCTGCATATCTGGATGTGCAGATACATTGCCCCAGCGGGCCCTTCGCCGTCAAGCCGGCCGCGGACGCTTGCCGGGCGGCCTTGGCCGTCCGGCTTTCGCGGGAGACGGGGGTTCTCCCGAGCTTGCAGCGACCTTAGGTGCCCTTCAGGCCTCGGCGTCGGATCATCTCGGACAACGTGGTGCGATTCAGCCCCAAGAGCTGCGCAGCCCGGTTCTTGTTGTTGGCCGTCCGGAGCAACGCCTGCTCGATCAAGTGATTCTGGTAGCGCTCCGCCGCGCGGACCATGTCGATGCCGGCATCCGGCAAGAGCGCTGGGAACGTCGATGAGCGGCGGCGAAACGCCGCGCTGGCCAGCACCGGGGCCGAGGATACCTGGCCGGCCGATGCCTGGCTCGACGACGCTGCGCCCGATGACGTTGCGCCCGATGACGCTGCGCCCGATGACGGTTGCACGATGCTAACGCCCGAGACGGGCGCTGGCCCCGCTGCGGCATCGGCCTTGCCACGGGGGAACAGGTCGCTCGCGGCAATGTATGGCCCTTCGGCCGTCCAGACTGCACGCTCGATGGTGTTCTCGAGTTCGCGGATGTTGCCGTGCCAGGGGTGCTCCTGGACCGCCCGTTGCGCTTCGGCGTTCAGGCCCAGAATGTCCGTTCGCTCGCAGACCGTGCAAAAGCGCTTGAGGAAGTGCTCGACCAACAGCGGCAGATCGCCCATGCGCTCGCGCAGCGCGGGCGCGCGAACGTGCACAACGTTGAGTCGGTGGTACAGGTCTTCGCGAAAGCGACCACTGATGACCTCGTTTTCGAGGTCGCGGTTGGTGGCGGCCACCACACGGATGTCGCAGCGTTGCGCGCGCGATTCGCCCACCGGTACGTATTCGCGTTGCTGCAACAGCCTCAGCAGCTTCACCTGGATGTTGGGCGGCAGTTCGCCAACCTCGTCGAAGAACAAGGTTCCGCCCTCTGCGGCAGCCACAAAACCGCCGCGTGCGCTGCTCGCGCCGGTAAACGCACCGCGCGCGTGACCAAATAGCTCTGCATCGGCGAGCTCACTCGGGATCGCGCCGCAGTTGACGGCGACCAGTGGTGCATGGCGCCGCGGGCTCGCGTCGTGCAGGGCGCCCACCAGGCTCTCTTTGCCCGTGCCGCTGTGCCCCGTGATCAACACTGTGCAGGGCGACGGCGCCACGCGGTCGAGCACCCTCAGCGCGTCGAGCACGGCGGGCGCGCGCCCCACGATGTCTCCGCGGCTGGTGCGTCGGCACAGCGGAGCTTCGGTCTTGGGCGCCGCGTGTGATTCGCTCGCTGGCGCCACCGCCCGGTGCATGCCTGCGGGGTGACGCACCTCGCACGCTGTTCGATCATCCCCCGACCTAGAATCATCCATCATGACCCAGCTCCCCCGCAACTGGCGGTTTCCCCCGCCGAAGTGAAGCCGCCCGCCCCGCGGTTGGGGCAGACGGTCTCCGGGGCTTAGCGAGTTCCGTGCCGACGATGGCCCGCTCGCGCGGGTCCCCGCGGATTGCGCGCTGTCTGCGTCTGTCCATGCCGAACAGCGTTGGCGCGGCACGCAAGATGTGCGCGTGGCGGCAAGTCTCGCGCGAATGATGAGGTTTCACTGAGCGCAAAAATCTACCGATGGGCTCGCGTCGAATTGACCGGCGGGAGGGATAACTTGCTTACATGAGGGGGGATTTGGGCGTGATGGTGCTCAAACAGACGTCGCCGTCCGCGGGATGCAAATTGTGCATTGGCACTTTCCCTCGATGGGCGGCGTCCACGGACGCTCCCGAGCGCTTGTCGGCTGGTTCGCCCCGGTGCTTCGCGTGGCGCCGGAGCGATGGACGCAAGTCCGGGCGCAACCATCGCGCGGGCGCGCAAGGTGCTCCGGACAAGCGCGCTTCTCGTGCGTGCATGCGTGCGTGCTTGCGTGCGACCTAGCCGCTCTTGATGCCGCGTCGGCGGATCATTTCGGAGAGGGTCGTCCGGTTGAGGCCCAAGAGCTGCGCCGCTCGGTTCTTGTTGTTCGCCGTGCGCACGAGCGCCTGCTCGATCAAGTGATTTTGGTAGCGCTCTGCGGCGCGCACCATGTCGATGCCGGCGTCGGGCAGAACCGCCGGGAAGGTGGACGAGTGCCGGCGTTGCGGCCGAGTGCTCTTGGTGGTTGCGAGCCCGGCTCGCGGCGCTGCCGGCTCCGCGGGGAGGCTCGCGGGCCCAGCCTTGCGCACCGGGAAAAGGTCCGTGTCGGCGATGAGCGGTCCCTCCGCTGTCCAGACTGCGCGCTCGATGGTGTTCTCGAACTCTCGGATGTTGCCAGGCCAAGCGTACTCGCGGATGGCCTTCTGGGCCTCCGGTGCGAGGCCCAGCAGGTCTGTTCGCCCACAGGCGGTTCGGAACCGACCAAGGAAGTGCTCGAGCAGCAACGGGAGATCGCTCATGCGCTCGCGCAACGAAGGCACCCGCACATGGACGACGTTGAGACGATGGTAGAGATCTTCGCGAAAGCGACCCTTTTGGACCTCGCTCTCGAGGTCGCGGTTTGTGGCGGCGACAATCCGAATGTCGCAGCGTTGTGCACGCGTATCGCCCACGGGCACGTACTCGCGTTGCTGCAACAAGCGGAGCAACTTGACCTGGATAGCGTGGGGCAACTCTCCCACCTCGTCGAAGAAGAGCGTCCCGCCCTCGGCCGCCGCGACGAAGCCAGCGCGTGCGCTACTGGCTCCGGTGAACGCCCCCCGCGCGTGGCCAAAAAGTTCGGCGTCTGCCAACTCGCTGGCGATGGCCCCGCAGTTGACGGCCACGAGGGGCGCGTGCCGCCGCGGGCTTGCGTCGTGCAGCGCACCGACCAGACTCTCTTTGCCCGTGCCGCTCTCGCCAGTGACGAGCACCGTGCACGGCGACGGCGCGACGCGGTCCAGCACACCGACGGCGTGCAGCAACGCGGGGGCGCACCCCACAATGTCTCCGCGGCTTGTGCGCCGACGGCCGACATCACGAGACATGGTCTGCACGCCAACGCCCGACTCCTTCGCCGCTGACCGTTCGACACGGATGTCCTGCAGAGCGCGACCCGTGTCCGCTTGCTCGCTGGCCTCGTCCCCCATATGTCGCCCCCTCCTCGAATCCAAGCTCTCGCGACTGGAAGGGCGTACTCCGGCACGCAGGGAAAAGCGATCTGCGCGTGCCCTCGCTTGGCGATGAAGCGCGCGCCACCTATTCTTCCCTGCGGCCGATTTGCTCTGCCCCCCAGAACCAAACCGTGAGCGGTCTCCGATGCTCCTTGGCGGTCCCCGGTTGTGCCCAGACTCGACGTATAGCGGAAACTAAATGGGCTTTGCGTGCGCCACTGCGCATCTGAACTCCTCGGCGCTGCTGCGATGTGATGTAAGGCCGCGTCGGAGCCACCGCGTGGTTGCATCTCGGTGCTTGCGCACGCCGCCATCGCCAACATCGTCAACGGCGATCCAGGCACAGCACGCTGCCTAGACGCCGTGCTAAGCAACGCCAGCGCACCGCGACGGCATCGCGTCATGTTCTATTTCCTGTCCAAGCTCCTCGATGTGTTTCTGACGCCGCTCACCTGGGCGATTGTCTGCGGGCTCGCGGCGATCCCCTACCGCAGGGGTCAACAGATGAACCGACGACGCAAGGGGTTGGCCCTTGCCGCGCCGATCATCTTGCTCGTGTTCTCGCAGGCCAGCGTATCGTCGTGTCTTTTCCATCAGCTCGAGGCCGGTGCCCCGAAGACGGCGAAGCCCGACGTCACCTACGACGTCGTGATCTTGCTCGGTGGCGTGGTCGACGAGCGCACCAGTCTTGTCACCGGCTCCGCCAGCTACAACGACAACTCCGAGCGGCTCACCGGGGTGTTCGAGCTCTTGCGAGATGGTCGAGCCAAGAACGTGCTCATCTCTAGCGCCGGTGCGCCCGGACTCCCGGAAGACGCGGGGGAGGTTCGGGTTCTCGCCCGGGCCCTCGAGCATTGGGGCATCGACAAGTCGCGCATCGTGCTCGAGGACCGATCGCTCAATACCTACGAAAACGCTCTCTACAGCAAAAAGATCGTTCAAGAGCGCGGCTGGTCCAGCGTGCTGGTGGTCACCAGTGCTTTTCACATGAAACGCGCCCTCGGGTGCTTCCGCAAAGTTGGCCTGGCCGTCGATGCCTTCCCCGTGGACTACCGGACCCCAGCGGCGTTGCCCGAACTGCTCTCGCTGCCTCGGACCGAAGCCCTGCAGCGCAGCAGCGCCGCCTTGCGCGAGGCCACGGGTCGTGTCGTCTATCGCTTGCGCGGCTACGCAGAGTGATAGTCTACAGTCCGTGATGCGGGCGCGTGCGCAGGGGTTGCTGCTTGGCCTTGGGCTTGTCATGTGCGCGGCGTGCAAACCCGGACCGGCCCCGGACGACAAGCGCCCAGCACCCCCGGCCTCCGTGGCCCTCATCGAGGCGACACCGGTCACGGCGTTCCTCGAAGCCGGCGTGGGCGACGAGAGCGACGTCGCTCATGTGCGGGACCTGGCCAAGAACGGCCAGGTGTGGATGGCCCGGCTCCTCATCGAGCCCCGGGCGCTTTCGCCGCAAGGCACCCGCGAGGAACTCGAACTCCTCTTGGACTTGTGTAGCCGCCAGGGCGACGACGCTTGCGTCCAGAACTGTGCCGGGAAGTTGGGGCGCAAGGTGTCAGCGCCCATGCGCCCCGATGCAGGCGCGCGCGACGCCGGAGCGGCAGCGTCGGACCTAGGCCGCGCCAAAGAGCTCGTTGCTGCCAAACAGCCGCAGAAGGCGCGGGCTCTGCTCGAACCAAAGGTACTCGCAGGCAACGCATCGGTTGCCGAGATCAAGCTCCTTGGCGAGATCTGCAAAGGCCAAGGAGACAAGATGTGCGTCGCGCTGTGCGAGGCGAAAGCAAAGTGAGTCCCACCCGCAAGGTCATTGCGATTGGACTTGCCCTGGTGGCGTTGGCCGGTGCCGCGGCCTGCGGCCAGGATACCGGAGCGCCCGTCGCGCCGGCGCTCGACGGTGGCAATGCAGACGCAGGCATCTCTTGCACGGCGGGCTTCGTCCCGATGGACGGTGTACGGTGCATTCCTGCGGTTGCTGCGGACTGCGCTCCGGGGACGGCCCCCTTTGTCGGCAACGAGGGATGTGTGCCCGTTGGGCCTGCGGCGTGTGCGCCGGGCCTAAGTCCATCGGCCGCCGGATTTGGTTGCGAAGACACACCACCGGCGGCGGCCTGTGGGCCCTCCGAGCGCGAGACCGCAAGCTCTGCCGCGTGCGCCCCCATCGGCGATTGCGCCGCGCCGTTCCCGCCGAGCAACGCGACGCTCTTCGTCGATGCGGCCTTCTCCGATGCGCAGCTCGATGCCACGCACTTTCGCCAGCTGGGGGACGCCGTCAAGGTGGCCCCGGCCGATGCGGTGATCGCCGTCGCGCCGGGCGTGTACCAAGAGTCCGTGGCACCGGCGGTGCCGCTGCGCATTGTGGGCAAGTGCGCGGCCATGGTGGAGCTGCGGAGCCCCGCGGGTGGCGATCAACCTGGAATCTATGTTGCGCGCAAGGCGGTCAGCGTCAGCGGCGTCACGCTTCGCGGCTACCCCGTGGCTGCGGCCCACGCCCAGCAAGGTGGCAACCTCACCCTCGAAGACTCCATTGTCGTCGAGGCCCGGGGCAGCGGTGTTTTGGTGGATGCAGCCAAAGCCACCCTTCGGCGCATCAAGGTCGACGACACACGGGTAAACGCTGCAGGCAAACAGGGGTGGGGCGTTGCTGCCGGGGCCAAGAGCACCGTCACTCTCGACGACGTCACCATCCTGCGCGGCACCGACGGCGTCTTTGTCTCGACGCTCGGCACACAGGTGGACATCGCCCGAAGCGTCATCGCGCGGCAGAGTCCCGTTGGAAGCAACCGTGCCTCGGGCGTTCGCGTGGTTGTCCAGGGGCAGGTCAACGTCGATTCCAGTGTTGTCCGTGACGTCATCGGCGACGGCGCCATCGTGGCCGATGGCGGCACCGGCGTCGTCAGCAATTCCGTGCTCCGCGGCTCGCGGGTGCAAGGCAACCTGGCCCGAGGCCACGGTGTCATTGCGTTCCAGGGTGGCGCGCTGCGAGTCACCGGCTCGTCGCTCATCGACCACGAGAGCGTTGGTGCCGTCTGCCAGAACGACAAGAGCACATTGGAGCTGCGGGACTCGGTGATCGTAGGCCCGGCCACGTCGGCACAGGCGCCAGACGAACAGCTGCGTGTTTCTAGCGAGAAGAGCGGCATCGGCGCGGTGGTGACGGACAAGGCCACGCTGCGCATGGAGGGCGTGGTGGTGTTGCGGGCCCAAGGCTTCGGCATCCAGGTCGACCAGACGTCTGCCACGGTCCCGCGCGTGTACGTGCTCGATACGCAGCGCATCCAGACCAACACGCTGAGTTATGGGCTTGGGGTCCTGGTCAACGCGGGCTCCCTGCGCGCAGAACAGCTCAGCATCAGCAAAGGAAGCCTGGCAGGTATCTCTGCGGGGCGCGGTGCCTCCATTGCGGCAAGTGCAGTGCTCGTCCGGGACATCGCCGCCGGCACCCCTATGGATACGGGCTCCGGCGTTGCATTGGGTGAGGGAGGGACCATCGAGATCGAAAGGCTCATCGTCGAGCGCACCCTGGGCATCGGCGTGCTCGCGGTGCGTGGCGCCGGGAGCGTGTTTCGGCTGAAGAAGAGTGTTGTCCGCGACACACTACTGAGTCCGAAGTTCTCGTTCGGTTACGGCATTGCGGGGGGCGCGGGCTCCACCATCGAGCTCGAAGACACGGTGATCTCCGGTAGCCCGGTGGTGGGCCTTGCGGGCGTTGGCGGCGCTGGGCGCGTGGCCGGCGGCGCATTCGTGCGCAACCGCGTGGCCATTCACGTGCAAGATGGCTCCACACTCCAGAGCGCCGACGACGACGGCGATCTCGGCGAAACAGAACTTCGTGTATCGTCGAGCACGTCCTTCGAGGGCAACGAGACGAAAGTTGGGTCTGGGGCCATCCCGGTTCCCACCTCGGTGTTGCCCTAACGTTCGAAGCGCGTCGGAGCCTCATGACATCGAAACCACTGCGGGCATGGGCGCCCAAGATCTCGCTTCTGTTCTGCACGCTGGCGTTGCTCGGTACGTCGAAACCCGCCGGTTGGGCCGTCACCGCGACCCCCGCGCACCCCAACGCTGCGCGATCGGACCGTGTGCTCGAGATCACCGTCGAATCGAGCGCTCCGCCGCAGCTGCATACCGCCCAAGACACCTACGCCACGGGAGACAAAGACACGCCCTGCCTGCAACACTGGAGCGCGGGCAAGCCGCTCACGTGCGTCTTTCCGGCCGAGCTGCGCCTCGAGAGCGTGACCGCGGGCGGCCCCTGCAAGGGGTGCGATGGCAAGTGTGCGCCCCCCACGGACGCCTTCGTACGGGTCAAAACCCGCGAGGCCATGGGTTGGCGGGATACCAAGACCTTTCAGCTCGACACGCCATTGCCCCAGCACGCAAAGGACTGGATCGGCACGCGCTTCTTGCTGACCACCGAGGGAGCGGCGTTCATTCGTGCGAAGTTCGTGGTGGCGCCCAAAGGCGGGGGCACGCCGCTCTTCACCGACGAACAGAACTGCCGCCTCGATCAGAGCAGCCCCACGGCCACCCGCTCGCACTGCTTCTTCTTGGTGTCCGACGATCTTGTGCCCCGCAAGATCGACGCGGTGGCCACCGTCGAGGTCGTGGGCTTGGGCCTGTGCAAAGACGACGCTGCCTGCGCGCCGCCAGGCACGCTGCGCATCGAGTCCCTGAGGGTCGAGCCTTGATCCATCGCCGCGCGCTGACGCACCCTCTCACCGTCGCGTTCACCTTCTTGCTCGTGCTCAACGATCACGCGCTCAAGGCTTGTTTCCCCGGGCTCCTCACGGGCAAGTTGTCGGACATCGCGGGCATGTGGGTGGCTCCCATTTTCTTGCTCGGCGTCATGGACCTTCTGGCTCCGGCGCGGATGGCCGCAGACCGACGGTACCTGCTGGCTCCCCCCGTGGCCGCGTTGGTCGTGGGGCTGCTGTTCGCCGCAGCCAAGACTTGGGCACCGGCGACGCATGCATATGAGGCCACTGCGGCGCTCTGCCGTGCGCCCTTTCGCTATGTGCTGTCGCTGGTGTTCCAGCGCCCTATGTGGAGCGAGACCATTCGTCTCGTGCGCGATCCGTCGGACCTTGTAGCGTTGCCGGTGGGCGTTGGCGCCGCGTGGTTCGCCGCCCGCACCCGACGTGCGGTGTACGGCGAACGTTCGCCGGCGCAATGCTCATGAGTGGAATGTTGCGCTCGATGCCACGGTAGAGGATCTTCGCCCCGTGCCCGTGGCAACGTTCGTCAGCGGGCCACCAACGCTTCGAGCCGATCGAGGGCCTTGTCGATGTTGGCCATGTTCGGACCGAAAGAGAAGCGCACGTAGTTCTTGAACCGCGATGCGTGACGCCGTTTGCCGGGGTTGACGTCGAAGAACTCTCCGGGGACGCAGATGACCTTCTTCTTGAGCGCCTCGCGGAACAACCCCATGCCGTCGTTGAGCGGGTGTGGCAGCTGCGAGACGTCGCCCCAGCAGTAGAAGGTGCCGTCGGGCACGCGGTCGAAGCGCACGCCCAGGCGTTCCAGCCGCGAGTGCATGCGGTCGCGCTTGTCGCGGAAGGCCGCCTGAATGGCGTTGGTCTCGGCGATGACGTGGTCGAGCGACAACAGCGGCACCGCAGCGCGCTGCAGGGGCTTCGAGCCGCCGCCGTCGAGAAACGAGCCCGCGCTGGCAAAACGCTCGACCACGCTCTTGGGCCCCAGCGCCCAAGTGATGCGCCAGCCCGGGTAGCGCCAGTTCTTGGTGAAGCCATCGAAGACCACCACCGGGTCGCGGTTCACGTCGTCGACATAGCGCGCCGCGCTCTCGACGGGCAGCTGCCCCGGGCGATTGCGGTAGACGTAGTGCGAGTAGAACTCGTCGAGCAGCAAAGTGCAGTCGAGCTCCCGGGCCACGGACACCCAGCGCTCGAGTTCTTCGCCGCCGATGAGCTTGCCCGTGGGGTTGCACGGGTTCGACAAGAGCAGGGCCGACAGGCCGCGGCCCATGATCTCTTTGCGCAGATCGTCGACGGAGAACGCATAGCCGCGATCGCCGTCGAGCAAGATGGGGATGGCCGTGAAGGCCTTGAAGATGTCGAGCAGCTCTTCGTAGGCAGTGTAGTCGGGCAAGAAGTGCCCGAGGTTGATGGACCCGAGACTGGCTGCGGCGCGGGTGAGCGACGCGCGGCCCCCGCCCGACACGCACACGTTCTCGGCGGTGTACTGGGACCCGCGACCCTTGCGGTAGAGCTGGTTGTACAGCTCGGCGATGGCCTCGCGCAGCTCCCACAGGCCGGCTACGGGGGCGTACTCTTGGTCGTCGACATGAATGGGCACCTGGCCCACGCGGGACGGCGCGCCGGGCAAGTCCCCGGTTTCGGGTTGGCCTTGGCCCAGGTTGCACCAATCTTGGTCTGCCGCCGAGAAGCCCAGTTTGGTGGCCTCGGTGGTGACAAAAATCACGCCGGTCTTGGGCACCGGGCGGAACGCCGAGAAGGCGCTTTCGTGTGCTTCGAGAGAGGGGTATGACGAGTGCGTGTTGGACATCGAGCTTCTCTCCCAACGTGTAGCAGAGCATCTTCGCAAAGAGGCCGGGGAAAGCGTCGAAGACGTGGTGGTTTCGCCGCTCGCCGGGGGCGCCTGCCAAGACAACTTCAAGGTGGAACTCTCCCTTGGCGGCAAGCCCACGCGGTTGGCCCTGCGCAGCGATGCCGTCACCTCACTGCCGGGCAGCATCAACCGGGCCGCCGAGTTCGCGATTCTGCAGCATGCGGTACACCGGGGAGTGCGCACCCCCCGGGCCCGCTTTCTTGCCCGGGACCTAACGCGCCCGGGGGCCTCGGCGTATTTTCTCGACTGGGTGACCGGCGAGGCCATTGGCCGCAAGGTGCTCTCGTCGCCCGAACTCGAAGGAGCCCGGGCGTCGCTCCCTTCGGCCTTGGCGCAAGAGCTGGCCAAGATCCACGCCCTCACGCCCGCGCACATGCCCGACGTGGCGGGGGCCGCTGCCGCCCTGGCGCCAGGGTTCGACGCGGCGCGGTCGCTGCTCGCGCGCATTCGCGGCAGCATCGATGCCATGCACGAGCCCCGGCCGGCCTTGGAGCTCGTGCACCGATGGTTGCTATCGAACGCGCCCGCGGGGCCAAGCGAGACCGTGTTGGTGCACGGCGACTTTCGCACGGGCAATTTCATGGTGGCCCCGGAAGGCCTGCAGGCCGTCCTCGATTGGGAGTTTTCGCACTTCGGCTCTCCCTACGAAGACCTCACCTGGATCAGTGCCCGGGACTGGCGCTTTGGGCAGCTGCACAAACCCATTGGTGGCTTCGCCTCGCGCCAAGCGTTCTACGAGGCCTACGAGTCGGCGAGCGGCCGCGTGCTCGACCAGAAGCTGCTGTTTTTCTGGGAGGTGTTCGCGAACTTCAATTGGGCCGTCGGGGCTGTGTATCAAGGCGAACGCTACGTGTTCGGGGGCGTCGACGAGTTCGAGCTCGTGGCCATTGGCCGCCGCGCCTCGGAGATGGAGTTCGAAGCTGTGCGCCTCATCGAACGAGGAAGATTGTAGAATGCAAGACTCGCCGAACAAAGAGACCATGTTGCTCGCCGTCGCCAAATTCCTTGGCACCGAGGTGCGGCCATTGGTCAAAGACCCAAAGGTCTCCTTCCGACTGCTCATCGCGGCGCACCTTTGCGCCACTGTGGCCCAAGAATGTGATGGCGAAGAAGCGCAAGACCGAGCGGAGCTTGGTCGCCTGGTGGCGCTCTTGTCCGAGGCCGGGCCGTCCGAGCTGCGCGAGGCTGCCCCCGGCGGCGCCTCGCGCAAGGTCATCGCCCAGGGCAACGCGGCGCTCGCCAAGGCCATCCGCGAAGGAGCACTCGACGTTGCTCCAGGTTCTCTTGCGTTCGCGCACATCAAGGCAACGCTCATCGAAAAGCTCGCCATCAACAGCCCGCGCTTCGACACCCGGGCCGACATCGAAAGCGGTACCTAAGCCATGGTAGATTTTGCATTCTCCCCGGACATCGAGGCCCTCAGGCACAAGGTGCGTGCCTTCGTCGAGACGCACATCCTGCCCGCCGAAGCGGCCATTTTGGCCGAAGACGAGCGCAAAGAGCGCACGACGCTGAACAAGCTGCGGGAGCTGGCCCGGCAGCAGCAGCTCTTCACGCCGCACCTGCCGCAAGAGCTCGGGGGCCTGGGCCTTGGGGTCATGGGCATGAGCGCGCTGTTTCGCGAGATGGGCCGGTCGCTGGTGGGGCCCGCGGTGTTCAACTGCGATGCCCCGGACCAAGGCAACATGGACTTGCTGCGCCGGGTGGCCTCGCCCGAGGTGCGCGACCGATGGCTCATGCCCCTGGTCCGGGGCGAGATCACGAGCGGCTTCGCCATGACCGAACCCGCACCGGGCGCGGGCGCCGACCCGTCCAACCTCAAGACCCGCGCTCGCAAAGAGGGCGACGAGTGGGTCATCGATGGGCACAAGTGGTACACCACCGGCGGCGCCGACGCGTCGTTTCTCATCGTGATGGCGCGCACCAGCGATGACCCCAAAGAGGGCGCCACCATGTTCGTGGTCGACCGCCACGCCCCCGGGGTCAAGCTGCTGCGCGACATTCCGGTGATGAGCCCGCCGGTGTTGGCGCACCGCGAGGCCGAGTTCTTGTACGAGGGGGTTCGGGTGCCCGACAGCGCGGTGCTTGGCGGCGTAGGGCAGGGGTTCCGCTTGGCGCAAATGCGCCTAGTGCCGGCGCGGCTTACGCACTGCATGCGCTGGCTGGGCTGGGCCGACCGCGCCTTGCACCTTTGCCGCGAGTACCTGACGCAACGCAAGAGCTTCGGCAAAGAGCTGGCCCGGCATCAGCTCATGCAGAAGATGATCTTCGAAGCGGCCAGCAACATCCATATGGGCAACCTCATGACCCTGCACTGCGCGTTCATGCTCGAGCAGGGCAAAGACAAAGAGGCCCGGGTGTATTCGTCCATGGCCAAGACCCATGTGGCCCGCACGCTTTGCAAGGTGCTCGACGACGCCATCCAGATGCACGGCGGCTTGGGCTACAGCGAAGACATGCCCTTTGCCCGCTGGTACCGCTTCGCACGCTCGGCCCGTATCGCCGACGGGCCCGACGAGGTGCACGAGATGTTGGTGGCCCGGGAGTTCTTCTTGGGCTCGTTCCAGACGTTGGTGTAGCCCGTTGGCCGGGGCGCACGCGCTGCGTCAAAGGCGCCAGCTTTGCATGTGCCGCGATGCAGCTGCCTCGCGCACTTTCCCGTGCGATGGGCTAGACTGCCGCGCATGACGCAGCCCGAAAACCCCATGGCCAAGGGTCTCCCCACCATCGATGTGTACGAGTACGGGGGCAAAAAAGACGGCGAACGGCAGAAGACCAACCGTCGCTTGTTCATGCAGCTCAATGTGTTCGACGTCGAGGCCGGGCAAAAGGCCGACGTGGTGGCGCATGCGCTCACGCATCTGGCCCAAGAGTCCAAGGTGCCCGCAGTCGTGTACGCAGACACCACGTCGCCGCGCGGCCTCGGGCTCCTCACCTGGGCCGAAGACCCGGCGCACTTCGTCACGCGTGTGCGCCCCTTCTTTGCCCACGACGCGCTGTCCCGGGTGCACCTGCGACACGACTTCGACATGATCGGCCGGTCCTACGCGTCGGGGCACGAGCCCGAGCTCGAGTGGATGCTGCTCGAACGCCCGGTGGCCAACGTCATGAACGAGTCGTACCCATGGCACGTTTGGTACCCGCTGCGCCGCACGGGATCGTTCGCCAAGCTCGGCCACGAAGAGCAGGTGGGCATTCTGCGCGAGCACGCCACGTTGGGCATGGCCTACGGGCAGCAAGAGCTCGGGCACGACATCCGCCTCGCTTGCCACGGCCTCGACGGCGGCGACAACGAGTTCTTGATTGGCCTCGTCGGCCACGACTTGCACCCGTTGTCCCACCTGGTCCAGGCCATGCGCAAGACGCGGCAGACCAGCGAGTTCATCGCCAAGATGGGCCCCTTCTTCGTGGGCTACGTCATCGGCCGCTCGACGGGCAAGTAGGTCTCCCGCCGGTCGCTCGGCCACAAGCTTGGGGACTCCGAGATCCACCGCATGGACATTCCATGCGTGCTGGATTCTTGCCGTGTCGCAGGAATTTGGGCTCGGAATCGTCGAGATCTCCGGGCATGTACATTGCGTGTCGCGTTGGGGTGACGCGTGGCATGGTGCCGCGCGGTCGCCGCAAAGGAGTCAACGCGAGCGTGCGCACCGTGCAGCCAAGCTCCCTGTATGCGGCGTCGTTCGTACTGCTTTGCGCAGCCTGCGTGGTTGTGGGGCTGCGCCTGCGACCCAGTGCGAAAGCCGCGGAACTCGAGCTGGAGTCGAGCGCCGCGGGCGTGGAGTTGCCGGCCGCCGACGCCTCTGTGGCTTGGGCGCAAACCACGCCTCGTTGCCAGCAGGTGCCCGAGCTTCCGCGGCAAGACATGTTGCCCAAGGCCAACGAGCGCGTTCTACGCATCGAGCGCGACACCAGCTGGAGCAACGCGCACGTCGTGGTTCACGGCGCCTTGCACATCGCCCCTGGTGCTCGGCTGACGCTCGATCACACGGTGCTCGAAGTGGTGTCTGTCGAGGCTGCAGAGGCCGGCCTGGTCATCGCCAAAGGCGCCGAGCTGCGTGCCATCGAATCGTTCGTTGGCGGCAACCAGCGCCAGGCCGCGGCAGTGCATGTGCATGGCACGCTTCGGGCGCTGCGATCCTGTGTCCAGCATGCCGAGGGCGTCCATGTGTTCGACGGCTCCGTGGACGCCGAGACCTTGGGGCGCGGCACCAACGCGGGCCACCTGTTGCTCAAGGGGGGGGCTGCCAAGACCTCGGGCCCGGCCCCCGTGGCACGGGTCAAGCTGGTGGACTCAGACCTGTCGCTCGGCTTGTTCTTCGATGCTTCGCGGGCCGCCGGCGCCGTCGCGCTCACCTTGCCCAAGGGCCGGGCCAGCGGCATGCTGGGTACAGACTTGCCCGGAGCGATGTTCGCCGTCGAGTTCGAGCGCTCTTCGGTGCCCTTGTGGCTGCTGTTCTTCTCGGGGGTTCGCGAGGCCGGCGCCCAAGCTCCGGTGACCTATCGGCTCAAAGAGTCCTCGATGGTGCTTCCCAACATCATCATCGACGCCAGCGTCGAACGTCCGTTCCTTGGCGCGCTGGACCTCGTGCCCCACGGCGCTGTCCTTGGGGCCTTCGGACACGTCACGTTGTCGCGGGAGCTGCCCCTTGATGGCGAAAACGCGTTGTCTTGGGGCCTTTCGCTGTCGGGGCCGGGCGCACGCGCCAGTGTGTCTGGGCGGGCGCGTGTGGGATCGGTGCTGCTTCGGGATAGGGCCGAGCTTGCCCTCCAGGGCACCACGGGCACCAAAGAACTGAAGCTCCTTGCGGCCAATGTTCGCGTCGAAGGAGCCTCGCGACTCTTCGTCAAGAACGCCACGGTGGCACAGGACGACGCGGCGTCACCGCTTGGGGCACTGCTCGAGCTCAATGGGGCTGCCCGGGCAGTCTTCGACCGCGTGGACCTGGGGCGCCTGGGCGTCCGGCAAGAACGTGCCTTCCAAGCAGGCTTCATCGACGCGCGCTCACTGGGGGGCACGGCACTCGATCTGGGCGGGCAACCCGTCCCGGTACCTCTGCGACGGGGCCTCGAGCTCGAGCAAGCTTCGAGCATGCGCACCGATCGTTTGTGGGCAGGTGTTCGGTTGCGCGTCGGGGCCAAGCCTCTGGTGCTCTCGCGTCTCGGGCGTCGCACTGCCGCCGAGCCCAAGGCCTCACATCGGATGGTCTTGCTCGACGAATCGTATGCCGTGATTGCCGAGACCCGCGTGGACGGGCGCACCGGCGCCCCCGACGACGATGGCGTTACCTACGGACCGCCGACCAAGCACATCACCCTCGAAAGCGGTCACGTCTACTATTTGCTGTCGGACGAGACCGAAGGGGCCGAGCCCTTCGTGGCCAACGTGCCCTCGCGCCCTTCGGCGCCGTTGTTCCAAGAAGCCCGGGCGGTCACCATGCAATCACTCGAGACGCTGCCGGTGTATGGCGCCGCGGGCACGGCGCACGCTGGCGTGCAGCTCCAGGTCTGGGACGAGTCGCTGCCCGTCCGCCGCTGAGGCGTGCGAGCCCCGAAGCGCGCCGCCCCCAAGAGTGCTGGCTACTCGAGCGTCCGCGCCTTAGAAGAACTCGCCGCCCTGTAGGCTTGGGTCTGCTTGGCGATTGTCGCCCCGTGAGGGGGCGTCGCTGCTGCCAGCGCTCAGCTGCGCTGCGATCATGCTGCGCAGCACGTCCGCCGCCGCGCTCACGTGCGCCCCGTCGAGACTGCTGGGCCAGTGCACGAAGGCCCGGGGCGTGTTGCGCAGATCGCGGCGAACGGTCACGTCCAGGGCGTTGAGGGCTCCCGGCTGCCGGCGACTCGCGCGCATGAGGCGTACGGTCTTGCCCGGATGGTCCATGAGGTAGCCGGCCACGTACGTCGTGTTGTTGCACAGGTACGTATTGGAGTTGCGCGGAAAGCCGGCGAGCTTGGCGCCATCCAGCACTTCGGCGAAGGGCACGCCGTCTGAGTTGGTGACGGCCCGAGACCTCGTGGCCGTTTGCTCCGCCGCGCGACGAACGCGGTCCCACGACAACAAGTTGCTGCGCGCGTTGTCTTCGGCCTTGGAGCTTTGCACGATGGGCGCAAACGACGCCCCTCGGTCCAGCGCGGGGCGAAGCTGGCTGGACCCATCATCCAGCGGCGCTGCGCGGTTCACGGCGCCAAGCTCGATCCAGATGGGCTGCCGGGACCCGGCCACGCCGTTCATGAGCACGAGGTCCGGTGCAAAGGCATCGAGCTCTTTGGCGATGAGCGCGCCGGCCAGATCCCAATACACTGGCAAGATCATCGCGCACACATCCACGGCGCCAACGCCATCGAGCTGCAATGTCTCGGTGGCCACGGACAACTGCGGCGCGGGATCGTCGACGAGGCCGTCTGCGGGGGCATGGGTCTCGGGATACTTGGCTGTGGGGACGAGCGCGCTCACCAGTCGCCCGGTTGCGTTGTTGTCGATGCTCATGAAGCGACCGAAGCCAGTGACAAGGACCCGCTTGCGGCCGGTCTTGGGCGTGCACCGCGCGCGGTACGCCGCGGCGAAGTTCACGTTCGCGTCGTACTGCGCCCGGGCCCTCGGTGTGCTCGTGTCCACCTTGACCTCATTGTCGCCGCTCTCTGCCCCTTCGGGGTTCGCGTCTTCGTCTTGAGCCGGCGCGCACGCCACCCCGAGCAGCAAGGTGGCGGCAACAGACACGAGACGCAGGAGCGAGCGCACGGTCGATCAACAAGCAGCTTCCGTGCCCATGTAGGCAAAGGTGGATCGCTCTCGATTGTATGGAAAATTCCAGGCAGTCGGCCGCGCGCGGGCCCGACGCACGCGAGGCGCTGGGCACCCGGCGATGGATCACGCTTCCCCCACCGCCGCCATCACGCGCGCCCACTTCGTCGGGCTACATTGGAGGGCCCGCGCATGCCGATCCATCGTTCCACTTCGCTCTTGCTGCTCATCACTTCTCTTGCTGGTTGCGGTCGTCCGCCGGCGAGCACGCAGGCCGCGCCTTCGGCTTCGTTGGCCCCGGTGGCCGAGGTTGTTCCATCGGCCTCGGCGGTGGTGTCGGTCGCGACGGGACCCTCGGCGCTGCCGCCGTTTGGTGCCACTCCGTCCGGGCTCTCGAACGTCCCCGCAGTGCCCTCCGCAGACGCTTCCGAGCGCTCGCTGGCGCCGCTGCTCAACGACCACCTTCAGGGGGGCATCAGCCGCGCATGGAGCGTGGGCGGCGAGCTCTTCGTGCTGTCTGGGCGGGCGCGTCCGGCGGCTCAGTTTCGCGCGATGCTTGGGTACCCGGCAGCCGCGCAGGAAGCGGCGGAGGGGGGGCGCGTGCTCAGCGTAACCGAGGTACACGTGGTGCGTGCGGGCGAGTTCAAGCGTGTCCTTCAGCGAGCGTCTCACCTCGCACCCATGGTCTGCGATTTCGACGACTGCACCTTGGCGCGCCTCGACCCCAGCGTCAGCGAACTCAATGGCTCCCTGGAACTCGGCCCCGGCAACTGCGACAAGGCGCTCGCGGAGATGGCCAAAATCAAAGGCAACTCGACCTTCGATGTGTTCGACCGCCATGTGGTGCCCCAGGTGTGCCGCAACCGCGGGCGCTACGCGTGGAACGGTCGCTCCTTCGAGAGCACCCCGCCGCCGTCCGCTGCGCAGAACCCAACGGTGTTGCAAGAGTCCGAGATCGAGGGAGCGATACGCACGGCCATGTTCCCCGAGTCTACGTCGCAAAGGCCGCCGCAGATCTTCACAGCGCAAGTGGGCGTGCCCACCTTTGCAGCCCTCACCCTCGATTACCCCGCGCACCACGCTCCCTTACTCACGCACTCCGCGCGCACGGCCACCTGGGAATCCGCGCGCTCGCTCATGGTGCTCGAGGTATGGACCAGCGGCACCGGCGGCCTGCGTCGCGTGCTTCAGCTCCCCGTGGGCTACTCGTCCGTGGTCGATGGCGTGGTCGAGCTCGAACTCGCGGTAGACGTTCAGGGTGACACGCTGCGCGTGGGCGACGCACGCGGCCCGTGCGCCGGCAAGAGCACCGAGACCCTACCGAGCCCCACCAAGGAGCTCGACCGCGAACTCGTCACGCGGGTGTGCGCCGCGCGAGGGGTCTACGCCTTCGATGGCACACGTTTCGTACGAAAGCCCTCTTGAACATGCATGCGCACAGGTATCTGTGCGCTGCCGTGTTCGCGTTCGCGCTGTCTGCCGGCAGCGCCCGGGCCGCGGCAGACGCTGGTACACCTGCGGGCGAAGAAGCCCCGCTCTGCCTTTCGCAAGCCGAATCCGAGTGCCTTCGCGCCGCCCGCTCGGACCAAGAAGCCGTGCGTTGCCGCCGACCCGAAACGGCGCGCTGCGGGGAGGCCCCCACAGTGGAACCCAAGGCCCGCAGTTGCGCCATGGCGTTTCCCGGGCGCAGCGCCGACACACATCTTCTGCTGCTCGTCGGTGTGTGTGTCGCGCTCTGCGCCCGGCGTCTCAGCCGTCGGTCGTGATGGTCTCGATGAGCTCCGCCAGCACGGTCTCGGCCTTGTCGGTGTCGACCTGGCAGGTGCCCGCGGCCTGGTGCCCACCGCCGCCGTACTTGAGCATGAGCTCACCGACGTTGGTCTTGGAGCTTCGGTCGAGGATGGACTTGCCCGTGGCGAAGACCACGTTCTGCTTCTTGAGGCCCCAGAGCGCGTGGATGGAGATGTTGCACTGCGGGAACATGGCGTAGAGCATGAAGCGGTTGGTGGGCCAGATGTTCTCTTGCGTGCGCAGGTCGAGCACCACCAGGTTCTTGTGCACCTTCGAGCAGCACAAGAGCTGATCTTGGGCCTCGGCGTGGTGCTTGTTGTACAGGTCCACGCGCTCCTTCACGTCGGGCAGCTTCAGGATCTCGTCGATGCTCAGGTTCAAACACGCATCGATGAGCTCCATCATCAGCTGGTAGTTCGAGATGCGGAACTCGCGGAAGCGGCCGAGGCCCGTGCGCGGGTCCATCAGGTAGTTCAAGAACACCCAGCCCTTGGGGTTCAGGATCTCGTCACGGGTGAACTGCGCCGCGTCGGCCTTGTCGACCTCGTGCATCATCTCTTCGCTGATGCGGGGGAAGCGCTCTTTGCCGCCAAAGTGGTTGTAGACCACACGGGCCGCCGACGGGGCCGACGCATCGATGATGTGGTTCGCGGGCTTGTCGGCCACGCGCTTGGTCTCACTCAGGTGGTGGTCGAAGGCCAGGTGCACGCCGGGCACGTAGGGCACGTTGGTGGTGATGTCCCGGTTCGACACTTCGACCTTGCCGTCTTGCATGTCTTTGGGGTGCACGAACTTGATGTCGTCGAGCATGCCCAGCTCTTTCAGCAGCACGGCGCACACAAGTCCGTCAAAGTCACTGCGCGTTACCAGCCTGTATTTTTCGGTCATGCTCAGCCTCCGTCTCGGCCCGCCAGCGTACGAGAACCCGAGGCCGAACGGAGCCCCCAAAAGTGCGCCCCGACAGCGCCGTACCATGTGTGCGCGCTCCCGTCTGGCCCCGCGGCCGCCGTGGTACGCTCCAACGCCAGCATGAAGTTCGAGCAACTCGACCGGCGCATGCGGGTCTACGAAACCGCCCACGACCACAGCGTGCTGCCCGGTGTGCACATGGTGGCGCGCATCGACGGGCGCTCGTTTTCGCACCTCACCCGCGTTGCGCACAAGCTCGACGCCCCCTACGACTTGCGCTTCCGCGATTGCATGGTGGGCACCCTGCGTCACCTGGCCACGGACACCGGGTTCTCGGTGCTCTATGGGTACACGCAGAGCGACGAGCTCAACGTGCTCTTTCGGCGTGACGAGGCGCTCTTTGGCCGCAAGCTGCGCAAGTTCTTGAGCGTGTTGGCTGGTGAAGCCAGCGCAAAGTTCTCGTTGCTGTTTGGCGCCATGGGCGTGTTCGACGCGCGCATCTCGCAGCTGCCTACGGACCAAGACGTGGTCGACTACTTCCGCTGGCGGCACGAAGACGCCACGCGCAACGCGCTCAACGCGCACTCGTACTGGCTCTTGCGGGGGCAAGGGCTCAGCGACGACGCCGCAACGCAAAGGCTCAAGGGCGTGTCTGTGGCCGAGCGCAACGAGCTATTGTTCCAGAACGGCATCAACTTCAACAATGTGCCCACCTGGGAGCGCCGGGGCAGTGCCGTTCGTTGGGTGCTTCAAGACAAAGAGGGCACCGATCCGCGCACCGGTGCCGTGACCAAGCGGCACCAGAAAGTGCTGTTCACGGACCACGAGCTACCCATGAAAGACGAGTACGACGCGTTGATCCGCGGCATCGTTGCCGCGCAGTAGTCCGCGCGGCCCAAGTCGGAGCACGCGGGCCATCACCACGCGGTTGCATTTGCGCCGTGTCAGTTCGCTACCGCGGGCGGCTTTGCGGTGGGCGCGTCGGGCTCTTGGGGCACGCTCGAGCGCTTGAGCGCTTCGATGAGCACCTCTGCGCGCTGGGCACCGGACACGCCGAAGCGCCCGTCGAACACGAAGAAGGGCACTCCGGTGACACCTTGCGCCTTGGCCGTGGCGGCCTCTTGGAAGGTCTCTTTGACCTCTTTCGGATCGTTCATGAGCGTCGTGGCTTCGTCGCGCGAAAAGCCGTGCTGCTCGGCCAGGTCGACGAGCACGCTCTCTTGGCCAATGTCTTTGCCTTGGAGAAAGTAGGCTTCGTAGAGCGCGCGCACCAACGCACGCTGGGTGCCTCGCTCGAGCGCGTGCTGCACCAGCGTGTGGGCCTTGGCGGTGTTGGGGGCGCGGGTGATCTTGGAGAAGTCCAAGGGGATGCCGCTCTCTTTGGCGGCCTGCTCGACGCGCACGAACATGGTGTCAGGGTCCGCGCCGTATTTGCTCTTGAGGTACGCGCGCAGATCGCGACCTTCGGCGGGGGTCTCTTCGTCGAGCATGAACGGTGCGTGGGCCACGCGCACCTGCGGCATGGGGAACATGGCTTTGGCCCGGTCGATGGCCTGATCGAGGCGCGTGCTGCCGATGAAGCACCACGGGCAGATGAAGTCGGCGACCAGATTGACGACGATGCCCGGCTCTTCGGCGGATTCACTCATGCCTTGGCACATAGCACGACTGGCCAGGGCCGAGCAGCGCCCAGCGTGCGCTACCCCGAGGGGCCGGTGAGCTCGGCCAGCAGCGTGGCTGGGGGCAACACGTGGAACCCCAGGCCTTCGGGAAAGTGCTTCACGTTGCCCGTGACCAACGCATAGGCACCGCCCGCAAGGGCCACCTCGATGAACAAGGCATCGTCGGGGTCGGGCAAGGCACCCTGGAACGGCGTGGGCGCTGCTACCCATTCGGCGTGCGCCAGCACCTGTCTCAGGATCTCCTCGCGCCGGGATGCCGGCGCGCTCGCAAATTTGGGGCGGCCGAGCACCTCGCGGTACTCGGCTTCGATGCGCCCGTCGATCAGGAACGTGGCCCCTTGGGCCACCGCCGCGGCCAATGCTTGCGCCGGCACCCGCGCGGGTCCGAGCAGGGCCGAGACGAGCACGTTGGTGTCGAGGACGAGGCGCACTGCGCCGAACAACATACCCTTACGGGCCAGGCTTGGGCACTGCGACCTTGGGGGCGAGCTCGTCGGGGGGCGTCGTGTGCTCGGGGTCGTGCGCGTCGAGCCAGGCCCGGCAACTCTCGGCGTAGCTGCTGGTGTATTGGAGCTTGGCCGATAGTTCGACGCACTTGCGCATGCGCGGCCGGGTGTATCTGTCCCGCGCGTCGTCTCCGACGGCGCGGGCCACGGGTTCCAGTTTGCGTCGGAGCGCGGCCATGGCTGGGGTTGCCGGCGGCATCGACGCGGTCTCGACCTCGTCGGCGAGGTCGGCCCACATGCGCGCGACTTGCGATGCCGAGGCCACGACCCATTTGGGCGGAGGGAAGGGCTTGAGGTCGAGCACCGCCACGTAGTTGGTCTCGGCTTGTTGCAGGGCCGCGCGCTTCTTTTCTTGCCACACGCGCACGGTCGTTCGCTGAAACTCGAGGAACTTGTCCTCGTCGGCGGGCCCTGCGTACTTGGGGGCGGGCAGGGGGCTCAGGGCTTGGCGCCGCTTGGCCTCCGCGTCTTCGAACATGGCTTCGCCCACGGCCGTGAGCACGCGCCCCAAGCGGCGCGTGGCGAGCCCCTCTTCCTCGTCCGGGCGCGCACGTCGCAGCTCTGCTTCTGCAGCCGCCGGGTTCGACCAAGCGCTGCGCACGGTTTGAAACTCTGCCTGGGCTCGGGTCTGTTCCGCGGCGCCGCCGTCGCGCTGTAGCGCGCGGGCGTGCAAGGTGAGGGCGCCCAGCTTTGTGTCGAGCGGCGCCTTCTCCCAGCGCGCCCGGGACTGGTCCAGTTGCACACGGGCATCGCGCCAATGCCCGCCCTCTGCCAGCACCAAGGCCAGGCCGAAGAACAGCTCGGCACTGTGAGTGGGCTGTGTGTTGCCGTACCTGCTCTCGTAGGTTGCCGCGTTCTTCTTGGCCAGATCGAGCTGCCCCGTGCCCAGGCGCAGCACCGTGGCGCGGTACAGCGCCGGGGGCGCTTCTGGTGTGTTGGGGCCCACGTTGGCGCGTTGCTCGTAGGCCGCCGCCGCCGCCTCGTAGTTGCTTGCGGTCTCCAGCGACTCGGCGGTCTCGGGCGCCGCCGCCGTCACGGTGACGCCCAGAAGCAACGCAATTGCCGCGCAGATTGCGCTGCCATACCGGTGCCAGCTCATTTCTTGAGCAGAACGACAACGTCCGGTCGCCCAAAGTTCCCTTTCCGCCCGAACTCGTGCAAGAAAGGGCGACATCATGCTCAAAGATACCCTCAAAGCCCGCGCCAACGACGCCATGAAGGCGCGCGACGCCGCCACGGCGCAGCTCCTACGGTTGGTCATTGGCGAGCTCCAGACTCTCGAGGCCCGCCTCGCGCGCGATCCGTCCGACGACGAAGCCTTCGCGGTGGTCAAGAAGCTCATCAAGTCCAACGAAGAGACGCTCTCGCTCACCACCGACGACACCCAAAAGAAGGTGCTCGAGACCGAGGTCGCGCTGCTGCGCTCGCTCTTGCCCAAGGGGCTCGATGTGGCTGCCATCGTGGCTTTGCTGGAACCTGTGCGCGACGCCATCGTGGGCGCCAAGGCCGACGGTCAGGCCACCGGTGTGGCCATGAAGCACATCAAGGCCCAAGGCGCCAACGCCGACAGCGCAGATGTCATGGCCGCGGTGAAGGCCATCCGCACGCCCTGAGCCTAGAGCGCGTCACGCGCAGCAGCGCTGTTTGCATTCAGCGATACAACGCATTCGCGTACACGCAGCAAGCAGCACGTCACTCGGAAGGGCTCGACAGTGCGTGGTGAGGCCCCCTCCAAGGGAGTGCATCGTTTCTGCGGATCTGCAGGTCGGGTACGCGGCGCAGCCCGGCAGTGACGCCTTACAGGCCGAGCACCCTGCTTGGCTTGCCCCGATTGAGCGGACCGTCTCCCAAGCCAAGCTGCCCGCTCGTGCCAAGACCCCAGCACGCGATAGAGCCGTTGGTGAGCAGCGTGCAGAAGTGGGATCCGCCAGCGGTGATCTGCGCCGCCGGCGCCGGCAGGTTGACCTTCACGGGCGTGGTGCGGTCAGTCGTGTCTTCTGGCCCTTGCCCCAATTGGTGGGTCGAGTTCTCTCCCCAACAGAAGACCGCGCCGCCTTCCACGATGGAGCAAGTGGCACCGCGGCCCGCTGCAACTTCGACAGGCGCGGCGGGAAGCTGAACGGCCTGCGCCGGGGGTTGCAGTTGATCGCTCGTCAATCCGGGAATGCCGACGTTGGCTTGGACCCCCCAGCAACGGACGGTCTTGTCTGCGAGGCGAGCGCAGGTGTGATTCCCGCCCAGCGCCAGCTGCAACACGCCGGCGTCGACCGCGACAGCCCCCGATGGGGGGGCGTTACGGGGCGCTCTGTCGCCCAATCCCAGCTCACCGAATCGGTTGCTTCCCCAGCACTTGGCACTTCGGTTGTTCAAGAGTGCACAGGTGCGCCCATTGCCTGCGATCACTTGCTTCACCGCTGGCAGATTGCTCGAAATGGATATGGGCGAGTTCTCGGTGGTTTGGGTGGCGTTGCCGAGCTGCCCCGTCTCGTTGTTCCCCCAACACTTCACGCTTCCCGCGTCGCCCATGGACACGCACGCATGGTTGCTGCCGACCGACAGACTGTTGACGGGCTCCGGACCCAGCAAGAGGAGTTTCGGAAGAGGATCCGAAGGGCCGCCGCCGACCCCAAGCTGCCCATCGCGGTTGTCGCCCCAGCAGTACACGGGCCCCGCGGGGCTCTCGTACCCGCACGTTGTGCCGGTACCTCCCGATACCTTGCGGTAGCTCAGCGTTGGAGGGCCGAAGGAGCCACGCGTCACCGTGTCACCGAGGCCAAGCTGTCCAGATGCGTTGTTCCCAACGCACGACCAACGCGTGTTGAATCGGACGCAGGTGTGTGTGTCGCCTGCCGACAGATCCGTCGGGGCCCCGGCATCTTGGGGCTGCGCCACAATGGCTGGCAACGGCGAGGTGCCAAGAGTCCCGGTGCCGATGGCCCCATAGCGGTTGTTGCCCCAGCACCACACGCTCTTGTCGGCCAGATGCGCGCAGGTGTGCTCGTTACCCGCCACGAGGCCGATGGCGGGCTGCACGAAGTCGACCTTCGAGCTCGGGGATCGTTGTGGCGCGAGCGTCGACGTACCGTCGCCCAGTTTGCCGAAGCTATTGTCCCCCCAGCATCGCACGCCGCCATTCGTCAGAAGGGCACAAGAATGCGTAGAGCCAAGCGCCATGCCGGCGACGCTATCCCCCGCGGGGATGGGGATGTCTTGGGGGACCGGCACCGGCGCGTCAGACGAGGCGCCGGTGCCCACGCACCCGCTCACGTTGCTGCCCCAGCATTTGATGGTACCCGTACCGCTCATCACCGCGCACCCATGCGAGCGACCCAAATGGATCTTGGCCACGTTCGCCCCGGGCAGCGGATTGCCGGCGCCGGCGTCGCGCCCCGTTCCGAGCTGCCCAAGATCGTTGGCACCAAAGCAGCGGTACTCGCCAGCGCCGTGCCGCGCGCAGGTGAACTCGGTTCCGGTGACGATGTCGGTGATGGGGCTCTGCAACGGGAGGTCGACCGGCAGCGGTTCGTCGGGCCCCGGCGCGATGCCAAGCTCGCCGTTGCGATTCGCGCCCCAGCACTTTGCGGTTCCATCGCTTAGGCGCGCACAAAGATGTGAGCCGCGTCCGCTCAATGCCACGGCTGCCTTGCCTCCAAGGTTGACCACGGCTCCCGTGGGCTTGGTCTGGTCCGCGGTGGCCCCCGAGCCCAGCCCTCCGTTCGCCGCGTCGCCCCAACAGGTGACATTGCCGCTCGACTTGAAGCGGACGCACGTGCGCTGGCGTCCGGCGAGCACTTCGGCGACAGGTTCGGGAAGGTCCACCTTGGTGGGGGTTGCGCTTGCCGCACGCGTTCCGTCGCCGAGCTCGCCGTGAGAGTTGCTACCCCAACACCATACGGTGCCGTCCGCGCGCAAGGCGCAGTAGTGGTCGGAGCCGCTCGAGAGTTGCACTACCTCCGAGGGCGCGCCGCCATCGACGACATCGTTGGTTTGGGCGTCGAGCACGGGCTTCTCTGCGTCGATACCCGGGGCGGCATCGATGCCGCCGGCGTCGTTGCCTGGGGCGTCTCCGCCAACGATGTCTGCCGCAGAGGGGGCCAGCAGGGAGCAGCCCACGAGAGCCACTGCTACAGCACCGGCCGCCACGTATCGCCGTCCGCTCATGGTGTTCAGCGTAGGAGCTGCGAAGCACCTTCTGCAAGCCCCGAGGGGCTTTGCCACAAGAGCAAGTCGCCCTACTGCCGCGTGTGAACCTCGGGCCGCGTCGCGTAGAAGTACGTGGCCACCCCCGCAGACACGAGCCCCACCAGCAGACCGATGTCGGCCACCAGGTACGAACGTTTCATGGAGTCGTAGTCGCTCTGGGCGCAGTTGGGCTTGCAGCCGTCGAAGCCGCTCTCCGTGGAGCGTCCGGCCAGTCCGAATCCCGCAAACAACCCAAGCCCCGCCACGGCTGTACCCCCGAACACCCAGCTGAGCGCCGGAACCGGCCGCCGCGATGCTGCGCGGTCTGAAGTGGGAGCGCTTGGCGGGGCAGGTGCCTGCGCGGCTGGGGCTTGCGCGAAGCTGAAGATGACCGGAAGGTTGCGATCTCCGGTGCGCACGACGGCGTCGACGCTCGCGCGCTGGCCGCCGGGCAGCGTGGCTTCGAGGCGATGAATGCCCGGGTTCATCGGCACCGCTGAGGCGCCTGGGCCCCCCCACAGCACGGTCGTGCCCTCGCGGACGACGATGCCGTGCAGTTCGGCGCCGGCGGCATCTTTTGCGCCGAAGACCACCGTGGGCAGATCTCGCTGGACCTGCGCCAGCGCATCGGCGCAGTCCACCCGAATGGCGGTGGGGCAGGTCTCCGCCGCGCAGATCAGGAACTTTTCCCGGGCCTCGCGCAGCCTGCCGTCGTCGCGATCGCCTTGTGCAGCCAGGTGAGCGTCGATGCACGCTTGCACGCTCTGGCCCCAACTGTTCGTTGTTGCCAGCGCGAGCGAGGTACCAAGCCCTGCTGCCAGCCAGAACCGCCGTAGCGCCACCATCACGCGTTAATCTACTACCCAATGCGCCTGCGTAGCCCACCTTTTGCGACGCGACGCTCGTGTACCTCGAGTCCGTGATGGCAGGGCGCGCCTTCGTGGCTCGCTAGTGTTCGCTAGCGGGCGAGTCGCGCGCCGGTGCGTGGGTCGCGATGGTTGGCGCCGTTGGTGCGCGCGCAGTAGCTGCCGTTGAAGCGGCTCGGGTCTGCGCGCGGAATGTTGCGATGGATGTTCGGATTGTCCGTCCTTCGCACTTCGCATGCCCATGCGCGTTGCTCGTTGGCGTCCCAGGTGGGGAAGACGCGGACCGCTCGTCCTGCGGGCAACGGGGGCACGCTTGCCTCTTTGGGGTACGCCACATCGACGATCTCCATCGCATTGCCCCGGGCGGGGTTTGCAACCATGTCGTAGGCAGGCTCTTTGAGCACCGTGAGCTTGACCGGGAAGTAGCGGCCTTCGACGCCGTTCTTCGGGTCTACGGCGTTCTCGGCGGTGGAGTGCGGGTGGCGCATGTCGAAGCCAAGCATGTGCGTCAGCTCCAGCAGGTGTTCACCTTGCATGCGCTGGCAGCCCGCCGAAATGCGGCCTCGACGCAGGCGCCAATCGGTCTCGTTGCCGG
>JBIKNA010000267.1:0-9763 GCA_044358965.1 Polyangiaceae bacterium | reverse complement strand
GGGCCAACGCCCTCGTCGAGAGCATCGCGCAAGCGGCGAACGTGAGCATTCCGCCCAGCTACGAAGCCACTCTCGGGCGCCTGGATGACGTGCATCTGGCACTAAGGAACGCCGGCGACTTCGCGCAGCTGATGGCCGTGGCACACCCCGATGCCGCCGTGCGCGAAGCCGCCAAGGGCTGTGAGCCCAAGATCGAACGCTTCGAAACGCAGCTACGCTTGAACGAGCGGGTGGCGAGCGCGCTTCGCGCCTTCGCCGCCACGAACCCCAAGCTCTCGCCGGTGCGCGCAAGGTTCCTGAGCCACGAGCTACGAGACTTTCGCCGCAATGGGCTGGAACTCGACGCCGCTGGCAAAACGCGGCTCCGGGCCCTCAACGAGGAGCTCACCTCGCTGACGCAGGCCTTCGAGACCAACCTTTCGGCCGCGACGCTGTACCTCGATGCCACGCCCAAGCAGCTCGACGGCTTGCCCAAGGCATACCTGGACACGCACAAGCCCGGCCCGGACGGCAAAATCCGCGTCAGCACCAACTACCCCGACTACTTTCCGGTGGTGCAGTACGGCAAAGACCGCGCCTTTGCGCTTGCACTCTACAAGCAGTTCGACAACCGAGCGGCCGACAAGAACCTGCCGCTGCTCGACAAGATCCTGGCACTGCGGGCGGAGAAGGCCAAGCTACTGGGCTACGCCACCTGGGCCGACTACGTGCTCGAGCCCCGCATGGCCAAAGACCCAAAGACCGTGGCGGCCTTTCTCGAAGATCTCAAGAAGCACACGGAGACCAAAGAAGCCGCGGAGCTCAAAGAGTTTCGGGCCGCCATGCCCAAGCTGGGCATGAACCCCAAGGCAGACCTGCTGCCACCGGACCGGGTCTACCTCGAGGACGTCGTCCGCAAAGACAAGTACGGACTCGACTCCAAACAGGTCAGTGAGTATCTCGAAGTGGGCGCCGTACGTGACGGCCTGCTCAAGGTCACCGAGCGGCTCTTCAAGGTGCGCTACCGCCCTTCCACCGCCCCCACCTGGCACCCGGACGTGACGGCCATGGAGGTGCTCGGCGAAGACGGTGCAACGCTCGGTCGCTTCTACTTCGATCTGCACCCGCGGGACGGCAAGTACAAGCACGCCGCGGTGTTCAGCATCCGCGACGCGCGCGTGGCCGCCGACGGCTCACGCCTCATGCCCATCGCGGCCATCGTGTGCAACTTTCCCAAGGGGTCCGATGGCGCTCCGGGGCTGATGAGCCACCAAGACACGGTGACGTTCTTTCATGAGTTCGGGCACGTTCTGCACCACTTGCTGTCCCGGGCGGAGCTGTCGCGCTACGCGGGCACCAACGTCGAACGAGACTTCGTCGAAGCCCCGTCGCAGATGCTCGAAGAGTGGGCCTGGGCAAAAGAGACGCTCGACATGTTCGCCAAACACCACAAAACCGGCGCGCCCATGCCGGCGAAGCTACATCAGGCCATGTTGCGCTCGCGCTCCTTTGGCCGGGCGCTCATGACCACACGGCAGCTCTTCTTGGCGGGGCTCGACCAGGCGTACCACACGCGGGCCGCGGGCATGGACACCACCAAGGTGCTCGAAGAGGTTCAGAACAAGTACACGCCGTTCCGCTACGTCGAGGGCACACACTTCCAGGCCACCTTCGGTCACCTCATGGGCTACGACGCCGGCTACTACGGATACCAATGGGCCCTGGCCATGGCCCAAGACATGTTCTCTCGCTTCCGCGCCGAGGGCATGTACAACGACAAGACCGCCACGGACTACCGTCGCATGGTTCTCGAACCCGGAGGCAGCGACGACGCTGGCAACCTGGTTCGCAACTTCCTGGGGCGCCCCACCAGCCTCGCAGCCTACAAGAGCTACCTGTCAGAGCTTCCCAAGTAAGGGAGGGCAGCCGCGTCGTGGCGACGGCTCGGAGAAGAACACCGGGTACAGGCGCTTCTTGAGCACCGCCGTCGCGTCTTCGCTCATCTTCTCGCATACCTTCTCTTCGCCGCCCGGCGAGTCTCCCTCTTTGAAGACGCCCGCGGCGGCGAAGCAGAACGTGCTCGTGGTCCACTTGAAGGGCTGCGCGACGAGGGTGACGGACTTGCCGGACAGGGCGTTCGTGATCTCTGCTTCCTATTTATTTCGTGGAGGACATCGCGTCCTCGGGAAGACAGAGTCCCAAGCGGTCAGATGTGAACTTCTTTTTTTGAAAGAATCGTCACTGGCCAGCGCGCGGCCTCCCATAGAGGGCCACTGCATGTCCGCCGACAAACAAGTACCGCGCTTCAGCGTCGTTCAAGGCGGTAAGCAGATCGAGGAAGTCGGGCGAGAACCGGCCCGTCGTTGGATGCTCCTACCTGCGCCACGCTGAGGGACCACGCGAGGGCCATGCGATCTTCCGGGCCCATGCTTGCCCATTCGTCCCGCGCATCGCGCTCCATGAGCCCGTGCACATCGCGGCATCGGAACACCTCCGAAGCCCCCCCGCTCCGCGCTTGCTTTCGGGCAGAGGCATCGTCGCTCATGGTCTCAAGCATGGCGGGTGACCAACTTTTGGTTCTGGCCTTGCAGGGCGCCTAGTCGGCCCGCCCGCCCGGCATAACGTGGGGCACACTTGGGAAGCGCCAACTGACGTGAGTGATTCGGTACGGAACGACCGCGCACATGCGCTTCGCCGCGGCGTCCGATATACTGCTCACCCTCATGCAGCTCTGCTCGCTCTGGGTTTCGCTGGTGCTCGTCATGCTCGCCGGCTGCGCGAACGGGACAGCGTCGCGGGCGCCGAGCGCATCGGCTCGCGATGACAGAGCGCGCCCATCGACCATTCCACCTCCGGTCACGCGACCGAGCCCCGAAGATGCACAGGCCGTTGCGCTCGTCGCAGAAGTGAACGCCTCGTCGGTCGGAGACTGCAGCGTCGAGTATCAGAGCTCGGGCGATGGTTCCGGAAGCGGGCTCATCGAGTTCCACGGCGCCGAAAGACACTTGCCGCCCTCGCCGCCGGGACCGCCAGCACAGATCACAAGTCACGCCTCGCTGCGCACCGAGCGGTACCAGTCACCGGCCAACGTGGATACGGCGGCGCGCAAGCGCCAAGCCGAATTCGAGGCGTGCATGCGCGAGCGTCCCAACGACGACCGAGCGCGCAAAGGTATGTCCCTCCGGGGCGAGGCGTGCCGGGTGTCCCTTCTTCCGGACCTGCCCACGGCTCACTACGAGGGGCGGTTCTCCGTCGTGCGGACGGACTCTTCCGGGGATCGATTCGTCATCCCCGAAGAGTGCAAAGATGCCCTCGCCAAGTTGGAAGCGCGTCTCACCCCCTATGCTAGCTCGAGGTAGTAGGCGTCCGCGTGCCCTCCGCGCTCCTTAGCGGCGTGTCGCGATGCTCACGCTCTCCGGCGCGAGGGGTTCGTGCAAACTACGAGGGGCCCGTACTCAGCCTCTCGATGGAGAACTCCTCAGCGACGGCGGATTATCCACGCGAGACCCACGAGGGCCGCCCCCACCTGCAGGGAGGCTAAGGAGTCCCTCGCAGCGAGGTCGGCGCGAAGAAGATGAAAAATGGGGGTGCATCCCCAACACCGACAGAACGTGTACTTCGCCACGCCCGTGTTGAACGTGTACGTGGCGAACGCATCGGCCCCGGACACGGGTTCGACCGCGCTCTTGTCCACGATGAGATGGAGGAAGCCTTCATGGCGCTGACGAGCGGTTGCAGTCGAGCGCGCTCGGCAGGTCGACGCCGGTCGACGCCAAGGTCACGCGGAAGCGGACGCGCCCGCAATGACAGCCGCCCTCGAAACTTCAAGGTCATGCAGCGCAGTCTGCCATCGGCCTGCCGCCGGGGCGGCCTTGCCTTATTTCGACTTTCATCTAAATAGACGTTCATCAAAATGACCACCTTATTTGATCGACCGGCCATGCGGCTCCTCGCGATCGCGCACGCGTTCAGCTGGGCGGTGGCGCTCGGCATCTACGCGCTCGGCGGCTTGGCCGCGCCGCTGCGCCACGTCGCCGGAGGCTTCATCTACATGCTCGGCCCTGCGTTCGGGGCCGTCGTGGCCGTTCGTGTGCTGCCGCATGGAGAGCGTCGCGCCGCGTGCGGGCTTTCGCGACCGCGATTCGACCGATGGATCTTCCTCGCATGGCTCGTCCCGATGGTCTTGGTCGCGGCGGCGACGCTCGGATCCGCGCTCGTGCCCGGTGTACACGTCGTCTCACCGGCGGCGGGCCTGATGAAGACGCTGGAGTCGGCGGGGCCAGACAAGACCGCGAAGCTCGCGTCCTTTCCGCCGGCCGTGCTCTCGGTGCTGCTCGTCCTTCAGGCATCGGTAATGGGCGCGACTGTCAACGTGCCGTTCATGCTCAGTGAGGAGCTCGGGTGGCGCGGCCTCCTTTGGTCACGCTGGCAGGCGCTCGGCTTCTGGCGCAACGCCGCGGCCACCGGGTTCGTCTGGGGTCTGTGGCACGCGCCGATCATCGCGCTCGGTCACAACTACCCCGGCATGCCCGTCCTCGGCATCGGCCTCATGATCGTCTTCTGCACGCTCCTCACGCCGGCGCTCCATCTGGTGCGCGAGCGCGGCGGCACCGTGTGGCACGCGTGCCTCTTCCACGGGACGATCAACGCCGGCGCGACGATGGGCGCGCTGTGCATCGTCACGCCTGTCACCCCCGGCTCAACCGGGGGCGACTGGGCTGGGCGCGGGCTCACGGGCCTTCCCGGCTTCGTCGTCCTCGGCGCCAGCGCTTTGGTGGTTGCGCTCGTCAGGGCTCGTGACGCGCGAGTTCGCGGTGCGTCTTGGCGGTCCCATTCTTCGAGGGGACGCTGGCGTTCTCGAGGTTCTCCGCAAGCCCAATGCCCGGGACCGCCAGGCGGAGACGCTTCAACGGCGCGCCCCGCAGTACCGCTCGTCGACAATGCGCCGGATGAGGTGCTCTCCGAGGTTCGTGACGTCGGTGTCCTTGTTCCGCACACCACGCGATGCGTCTTCTTCACGCTCGCCTTGATCGCAGCCCAGTGGTACGGATGGAGCGCCGCTTTTTCTTCTAAACCGACCGTCACCACCATCTCAAAGTTCAGCCTGCTGCAGCTGACTGTGCTCCGCAGCGCGACGCGGCCCTGAGTGCAACGAGCAACGTGGGCCAGATGAGAGCCCATCGCGAGGGATAAGGCCTCGGCAACCTATCGCGCGCTCTTCGAACCGTGCGCCCACGGGGGCGTCTGGCGCAAGCCTTGGCGCCCGCCCGCGCCCGCATAGCGCAGGTCCTTCATGTCCATGGAGGCACTAGCGCCAGATAGCCTTCTTGCTGGCCAAGCGTTTCCACGCGCGGCTGACGACGGCGTCGGTCTCGCTATCGTCGTCCTGCGAGCGGAAGAGGTCGGCACGGAAGATCTTCTTCATTCGTGCGCGCGTTGCGTTCCCGTCGAGCATGGCTTCGTCTGTTCCTATCCAGTGCAGGACTGACCGCTCTCGCTTCGGGGAGATGACGTCGCCGCCAATCGCGGATACCCCGACGAATCGGGTCTGGATCGCACCGCACACGATCAACACGGATTCCATGATGGTCACCATCTCTCTCGCGCGCAGTGCGCCGCCAATGACAACGGCGCCGCGCGGGCCATTCCACGAGAGGGCCGTCGTGTCCACGTTGCCTGCGACGTAGAGCGATGCGTCATCGGCTTTGCCAATGGAGACCGTGCCCCCGACGCGAAGATTCCCGGTGACCCAGAGGTCCGTGGTCACGGCGAGCTTGCCGTCGACCACGAGATCTCCGTGGTGTACTTTCGTGTGCTCGAAGCGCTTCGTTTTTTCGCCAGCGCGTGGGTTGGGCAAGGTTTCACGCGCGAGCAACAGGAGCGCGAAGGCGTGACCCCACTCGCCCGGCTCGGCGCAGTTCACGAGGTCCTCGAGTGTCTCGACGTTCTCCAGAAGCTCGAGCAGCTGTTTTGAACTCGCACGCTCGTCGGCAGCCGGAAGGCGCTTGAGCTGTTTGGCAACTACGCTGCACGCGGCGCGCAGAGTCGCGCGATCGATTTTGGTGCTCATGCCCTCAGAGTAGAGGACGCGCCCCCTTTCAGGTCTTGTCGTTGAGGGGTCGGGGAGCCGTCGTTTCCACGCGCGACATTTTGCGGCAGGGGCAAAGCCTGCTTGGGTAGAGGTCGAACGCCTTGGACCACCTTGTCACGGTGCTAGGTCTTGCACGCGCTGTGCAACCTGGTTCGCAAGGTCCTTGAGCGCCCCACCCAGCCTCGCCGCCTACGAGAGCTACTTGTCGGAACTTTCCAAGGAAGGGCCCCGCGTCAGGGCGGAGCGTCAGAGAAGAACACCGGATACAAGCGCTTCTTGAGCACCGCCGTCGCGTCCTCGCTCATCTTCTCGTAGACCTTTTCTTCGCCGCCCGGCGGGTCTCCCTCTTTGAGGACGCCCAAGGCAGCACCGCGGAACGTGCTCGTGCTCCACTTGAAGGGCTGCGCATCACCGGGAATCAAGAGTTCGAGCTCGTACCGGAAGATGATCCCGATGAAGCTGCCCCGAGGGCTCTTGTTGGTGTACGTGTGCGTGGACCACTCGGGCTCGTAGGTGATGAGCAGCGTGGGCACAGTAAGGGGCGCGTCGGTCTCGACCAATGGGCCGACGGCAAACTCGAACAACTCCGCCGAGAGCCCCTGGTCGAACTTGTCGGCGAGGTCCTTGCCGAGCGCCGCCTCGCGCACCGACTGATGTTTCGCATCGAAGTACTTGGTGGGATGCGAGATCTCGCCGTTGTACGTGGGCGTCTTCTGCAGGAAATCATCGGCACGGACGAGAGACTTGGTGGGCTTGCGACGGAAGCGCACCTCGACCTTTGGTCCCTTGGCCTCGGCCCAGGCAAAGAGGCGGTCCACCGCGGCGAACACGGCCTTGTCTTTGGTGCCGACGCGCTGTTTGTACGCCGCGAGCTCGCGCACGTACACCTGATGGATGGCGGCCTTGAGTTCGGGCTCGACGCCGTGCGTGGGGTAGGTCTTGCGAAACTCTTGGAGCGGCGCCAAGCCGCCCTTCTGGACGGCCTTGCCGAGTGAGGTCAGCATGGCAGCGCGGGTGGCCTGATCGATCTCGGGCTGGATGCGCGACGCGGGATGTTTGGCCGCGTATTCGAGCAAGGCGTCGGGGGTGCCCGCCGCGATGGCCACGCGCAGCTCTGCCCGAGGCAACAGCACGTCACGAACTTGTTCGACCTCGCGGCGACCGCGAACGAGATACGCCGTGTAGGACTCAACGGAGTCCGCGGCCGCAGCTTTCTTGAACATGCTGCCGTCGCTCAGGTGGTTGTGCAGCAGCCACGAGGGCACGGCGAGGGCAAACGCCGCGGCCAGGGCGACGCCCCAGGGCAGCTTGGCCCAGATGGGCATGCGCTCGGTATACGGCTCCCGTGGCCCCACGGGGCTCGAGAACCGAGGGTTGTACAAGGGGTCGAGGGTCACGAGCTCGTTGGCATCGGCGCGCTCTTCGGCGGCCGCAAAGTCGCCGCGGCTGGACTCGATGCGCGCGGCCACGGGACCCGCGCCGGGGAACGCAAAGGTGCCTTCTTTGAAGGAGACCCGAACGCCGTCTCCTTCGGGCGTGACCCCTGTGAGCTCGGCGATGGGATGCACCACGAGGCTTCGGGTTCGGGCGTCGACCAGGCAGGCCGGGAACAGGTACACGCCCGGTCGGAAGGGCAGGCCCTTCTCCCGCAACGTGTACGTGAGGAAGTACAAGACGCCAAAGCCGAGTCCAAAGAAGCCGAGCGCGTGGCCCAAGAGCAAGGCGGCCCCATGCATGGACGCCGCGGACTCGAGCGAACCAAACCCGACGAACCAGAACACGACCCAGAACAGAAAGCCCGCGGCGCTGGCCGCCAGGAACTTGGGCGCCACGCCGGTGCCGCCGTGGCGAATGCAGATGGGCACAGGTGAAAAGGCCCCGCCCGTGGAACTCACGAAGCGGTCCTGAACGACCCGGGACAGTGTGTAGAAGTCGATGCGCTGCGCCATGTTGGCGTTACTCACCCGCCGGGCGCAATGGTACGCCGATGCGGCGGGTTGGCGGAAGCTTCAAAGAACGTGGCCGCCAACGAGGTTTTTGGCCAAATCGACCAAACCCTGAAGATCTTCGATGGCGCCACCCAAGTGCGGCGTGGCAATGGCCGCCCCGCCGGGGGACCGGTCGCGCAGCTCGCCCAAAAGAACGCGGTCTCGCTCGGCCCGGCCAAGCTCTTCGGCCGCAAGGGGGGCGAGCTTGTGGAGTGCGCGCACCAGCACTTCGGGGGCATCTGGCGGCAGCGGGGCCTGGCTTGGGTCGGCGAAGCCACGGGTATAGGCCCAGCTTCGGTTCAGCACGTAGCCCTCGAAGGGAACCTTGAGTTCCTCGATCTTTTGCTGGAAGAACTTGGCTTCGGTCATGGCGCTGGGTTCGGGACTGGTCACCAGCACGAACGCGGCGTCTTTGCTCATGAGCAGCTCGCGAACGTTGACGGCGTGGCTGCGCATCGCGCCGAACATCCCCGAAAACGCTCCCAAGAACGTCTGCAGCTCTTCGTAGAAGCCCTCGCCGAACACGCGGGTAAACACCGTGGACACCAGCGAGGATGCCGCCCGGAGAAGGCCCCCCTGCTTGGGCAAGAAGATAGAAATGACCCGCTCGTCCAGGAACCCAGCCAGCTTTCGAGGCGCATCGAGGAACTCGAGAGCGTTGCGCGACGGCGGTGTGTCGAGCACAACCAGGTCGAACTTGCCCTCATGCGACAGGTTGTAGAGGGCTTCGGCGGCGGTGTACTCCTGCATGCCCGCCACCAGGTTGGAGATATGGTTGAAGAGCCTGGTTTTCAGGATTTCTTCGGCCTTTTCGGGTGACGACGCAAGGCGCCGCACGAGGCCCTCGAACACCACCCCAGGGTGCAGCATCCAGGCCCAGAGTTCGCCCGGCATGTCTGGAGCGATGCCCGCAAGGCGAGCCGGATCGAGCTTGGTAGGCTCTCGGGCGGCCTCGGGAATGCCCATGGCTTCTGCCAGGCGCCGCGCCGGATCGATGGTGAGCACCAAGGTTTTTCGACCGGCGAGCGCTCCGGCGAGCCCCAGCGCCGCCGAGGTCGTGGTCTTGCCGACGCCGCCGGCGCCACAGCACACGAGAACCTTCCGGGTGCGAACGAGGGTGTCGAGGAACGTTGTGGGGGGAGCTGTCACGGCGGGATAGTCCACGGGCCTCGTCATGACGCCGAACCGAAGAACGCTGCCAGCGTACGCGGAAGCTCGTCAGGGTTCACGAAACAATCGGGCAAAGATGCAATGGGATAGGTGGCCGCGGCGTCCAGGCGAACCCGCGCCGCCATGGAGCGGTCGATACGTGCGGCGGTACGCAGGCCGAGCACCTGCGGGGCCTGCAGCGAGTACAGGCGCAGCGCCTCTTTCTCCTCGGCGGAGAAAGGGTCTTTGGGCATGCGATTGAGCAGGATGCCCGCAATCGGGATGTCGTGGGCGCGGACCCCCGCGGCCAACTCCAGAGCTTCGCTCACGGGCAAGGTCTCCGGGAGCGTGACGATGACCGTGCCGGTCTGCGTGGCATCGGTGAGAATATCGAGGCCCGCGCGCACCGCCTCGACGATGGGTCCCCCAGGCAACACCCGGAGCAGCGTGCCCGGGATCTGCGCCAGCGCCAAGGCGTGCCCTGTGGCAGGCAAGTCCAAGATCACCGTGTCGTAGCGAAAGGAGCCATCGCGGTTGGTCTCGCGCAACAGCTCGA
>JBIKNA010000030.1:0-31427 GCA_044358965.1 Polyangiaceae bacterium | reverse complement strand
CGACCCCCGCACCCGCGGCCCCGACCCCCGCACCTGCACCCGAGGTCCCAACCCCCGCACCCGCACCCGCACCCGCACCCGCACCCGAGGCCCCGACCCCCGCACCGATCGCCCCAACCCCCAAAATCGCCCCAAGCCGCGCATCCATGCGCGCCCGGTCCTCGCTGGTCGGATCATCGGCCCCTTGGGCCATGGCCACTAGCTTCTTGGCCTCCGGCGACAAGTTGCTCATGCGTCACCCGCCCGGCCCGCCGGGGTCCCGCGCAATCTCGACTCGTCCCGGGCCCGCAGTCGCTCGACCGCTTCGTTGAAATACGCCCGCGCCGCCCGCAACCGCGCATACGCCGTGTTCTCGTTGATCCCAAGCGCCGCGGCTGTTCCCACCACGGACTCGCTCTCCAGATCCACGAGCACGAACACCTCGCGCTTGTCGTCGTCCATGCCAGCCAAGATCTCGCCAAGCATACGTGCAGCCTCGGCCCGTTCCATGTCTTCTGCGGGGCCCGGCGCCCGGCTCGCGTGCGCGTCTTGCGCCTCGTTGTCGTGCGTCACGGGTTTACGTGCCTTGGCACGCCGATGGTCTCGCGCAACGCGCACCAAAATGCCGTAGAGCCACGTCTTGATGGACGAGCGCCCCTCGAAGGACGGCAATTGCCGATGCGCCACCACGAACACCTCTTGGGTCACGTCGTCGAGTGCCGCCGAGGGCACCCCCAAACGTCGCGCGCCACGAAACACAAACGCGAAGTGCTCGCGGTACACGGCAGAGAAATCGTGTTTGGGCGGTGCTTGCTCCATGAGCCAACCCGAGAGCCCGGGCTTCGCGCACAATATCGCTCCATGGCTCTGCCCGGCACGCAACACGACTCCTTCGATAAGGGTGAGTGGCCAGTCCCGGTCGATCCCGTGAAAGAATCGCCCGAAAGAGGCAAGTTGCTGCAATTGCGGCCATTTCTTCTGCCCGCTCCGACCCTAGGGCCGCCGCTCCGGCCTGGTTGACCCAAGCCCGCCGCACAATGTGAGCCAATCGACGCCAGTTATGGCGCACACGGGTTCTTGGTGCTCGTGGCCAACGCTGCGGCCCACGCTGCGTAGGCCTGTGCCGACGGATGCAGCGCGTCCGGCGCGAGCTCTCCGCGCTCGGCTTGCGCCGCCATCAACGGATCTAGGTCCACGTGGGTGCCCCCGGCCGCGCGCACCTCTTCGGCCAAGATCCCGTTGAACAGAGCGATTTTTTGCCGCAGCTCGTCGGGGCTTCCAAAGCCCTGCGCCGCGGGGGAACGCCACCATGCGGGCTGCGGGATGCTCACGAGTCTGGTGGTGCCCACCGCCTTCAGAATGATCTTCACGTTGCTGCGATACGTCTCGGCGCTTGCACCTTGCACGATGTCGTTGGCGCCGATGGCCAAGGTCACGAAGTCTGCGCCTTCGGTTGCGAGCACGGGCAGCTCCTCGGCGATCAGGCGCTTGGACGCGTACCCATTCACGCCAAGGTTGCGCACGCGGAGCTCACACGTCGGGCTCTTCCAGGTGTCTGCAAGGCGCGCAGGAAAGCTCTCTTGTGGCGTGGACCCGGTGCCAATGGTGAACGAGTCGCCCAGCGCCACGTAGCGCACCACCCGTGCGCTCGCAGGGGCGCTGCCCGTTGGCCTCGGGCCTGCGTTGGAGCCGCCGGGTGCCGGCGTGCTCTCTTTGTCGCCGCCTGGGGCCAGCGCCGATGATGCCGGCGCAGGCGTAGGCTCTTGGCTCGCGCTGCACGCAGCACAAGCCATCATCATCACAACGATACTGCGGGCCATCCGCGACACGTCAACGCGGGCTACGCGCGGGGCGCCCTCTTGGATCGGCGCAACGGGAGGTCCCAAGAGCGCATTTGTTGCTTGGTCCATCGGGGCGGGGGTGCAAAGGTAGCGCCCGTCATGGCCCGATTGTCCCGATACTTCGAGAACGTGCGCAACGCCCAAGGCGTCGAGCGCCTGCGCGTGTTTACCGACGGCGCTGCCCTGCTGCGTTTGCCCCTGACCAACAAGGGAACAGCGTTCCCGTTGCAAGAGCGCATCGACCTGGGCCTCGATGGCCTGTTGCCGCCGCACGTCACCACACTCGACGAGCAGCTCGAGCGTGTGTACGCCGCCTACTCGCGCGAGCCCACGGCGTTGGCCAAGCACTCGTACCTGCGTGGCCTGCAAGAGCGCAACGAGATCCTGTACTACGCCCTGCTGTCGCGGCACATCGAGGAGATGTTGCCCATCGTGTACACGCCCACTGTGGGCGAGGCTGTGCAGCGGTTCCACGCGCTGTACCAAGGCGCCCGCGGCCTGTCGCTCTCGCCGGTCAACATCGACCGCGCGCGCGAGGTGTCGCACAACTGCATTCTCGACGACGTGCGCATCATCGTCGCCACGGACTCGTCGGCCATCTTGGGCATCGGCGACCAGGGCTACGGCGGTCTTGCCATCGCCATCGGAAAGCTTGCGCTATACACGGTTGCCGCCGGTGTCAGTCCGTTCCGGTCGTTGCCGCTTGGGCTCGATGTGGGCACCGACCGCAAAGACCTGGTCGACAACCCGGCCTATCTGGGCGTGCGGCAAACGCGCCTCAAGGGCGACGAGTACCTGGCCTTCATGGACAAGGTGGTCGACTCCATCGCCGCGCGTTGGCCGCGGGCCATCTTGCAGTGGGAAGACTTGTCCAAAGACACGGCCTTCGACGTGCTCGAGCGCTACCGGCACAAGCTGCCGTCGTTCAACGACGATATCCAAGGCACCGGCGCTGTGGCCCTCGCGGGGCTCATCGCGGCCTCCAAGGTGCGAGGTCGCGCGCTCACCAGCGAGCGCGTGGTGGTCTATGGCGCGGGGGCTGGCGGTGCCGGCGTGGCGCTGGCCATCAAGACGGGCATGATGCGCGCAGGTCTCACGGAGCCGCAGGCCCGGGAGCGCGTGTTGGTGCTCGATTCCAAGGGCCTCTTGGTCGAGGGGCGAAAGATGGAGCCCTACAAAGAAGAGCTGGCCCAGCGCAAAGACGTCGTGGCTGCCTGGGGCGTAACCGGAAGCGGCGACAACCTAGATCTGCTCGCCACGCTGCAGCACAGCAAGGCCACGGCATTGCTAGGTCTGTCCGGGCAGCCGGGCACGTTCCGGCAAGAACACGTCGAGGCCATGCTCCACGAAGAGCGCCCGGTGGTGTTTGCGCTCTCGAACCCCACCACCTCGTGCGAGGCCACCCCCGAAGACATGCTCAAGTGGAGCAAGGGCCGCGCGCTCGTGGCCACGGGCAGCCCCTTCGCCCCGGTAGACGTCAATGGCACCCTGGTCCCCATTGGCCAAGGCAACAACGCGTTCATCTTTCCGGGCCTCGGCTTCGGGGCCATCTTGGCCGACGCCAAAGAGATCACCGACAACATGGTGGCAGCATCTGCCGAGGCGCTTGCGGAATACACGCAAGAGCACCATGTGGCCGCGGGGCTCATCTACCCGCCGGTCAGCGAGCTTCGCGAGGTAAGCGTCCGGGTGGCCACCAAAGTGTTGCGCCAGGCGTTTGCCGACGGCGTGGCGCGCACCACCAAGACCACCCCCGAGCAGGCCGAGGCCTACGTGCGCTCCAAGGCCTGGAAGGCCGGCTACCTGCCGTTCTCCCGGCAATAGCCTCTAGGTCTACGCGTGGCTGACGCCCTCAAGTCATTTTTCTCCCGAGACCTGGCCTCGCGCATCGCGGCCACCATTGCCGCGGTGCACCCGCGGTTCCCCAAAGATCTCTTCGTGCGCGACGCCAGCGCGGGCCTGTCGGGGCTCGAGCTCTTGGCCCGTGCGTCGCACATGGCCGCGGCGCTCAAGACGCACCTGCCGCCGCGCTACGAAGACGCCATCGCCGTGCTGCTCGCCTCCCTGGGGCCCGAGCACGGCACCGACGAGCTCTTGGGCGTTGGCATGGGGCCTTTCTTCTACATGCCGCACACCATCTTCGTGGCGCAGCACGGGCTCGATCATTTCGAGCTGTCCATGCGCGCGCAGCACGAACTCACGCGGCGCTTCACCTGCGAGTTCAGCATTCGCGCGTACCTCGAACGGTACCCCGACAAGACCCTGAAGGTGCTCACCCGCTGGACCAAAGACCCAAACGCCCACGTTCGCCGTCTGGTGTCCGAGGGCACGCGCCCGCGGCTGCCTTGGGCCTCCCGCGTGCGCTGGATCGAGGCCGAGCCCGAGCGCCTGCTCCCTTTGCTCGAGGCGCTCAAAGACGATCCGGCCTCGGCCGTGCGTCGCTCCGTGGCCAACCATCTCAACGACATCTACCGCGCGCACCCCGCGTTGGTGTGCGACGTGGCGCAGCGCTGGCTTCAAGACAGCACCGACGACCGGCAGGCTCTGGTGGCGCACGCGCTGCGCACGGCCGTCAAGAAGGGCGACGCCCGGGCACTCAAGCTCCTTGGCTTTGGCCAAAAGCCCCAAGTCGACATCCAAGACATCTCCTTTGCGCCCAAGACCGTACGCATTGGTGGCAAGACCCGCCTGGCGCTCACATTGGTCAGCAACGCCAAGCGGCCGCAGACCCTCTCCGTCGACTTGGTCGTGCACTTCGTCAAGAGCAACGGCGAGCCCAGCCCCAAGGTCTTCAAGCTCAAGGCACTCACCCTGGCCCCGGGCGAGCGCGCTTCGCTGGGCAAGAGCATTTCCCTGGCCGTGCACACCACCCGCAAGCCCTACCCCGGAAAACACCAGGTCGAGCTCATGCTCAACGGCGAGCGCCGCCCCCTTGGCGCCTTCGTCGTCAAGCCCTAATCGCCCGGCTGGCCAAGGCCCCGTCTTCGCGCCAAGGTTCGCATCGACCCAAGGAACCACTATCCTAGCGGTCCAAAGGCTCTGATGGACCGCCCCACGCTCGTACTCCGCGTCGCGTCGCCGTGCACCATGTCCTGGGACCACATGGTGGGCGATGACCGCGTTCGCTTCTGTGACGGCTGCCGGAAGAACGTGTTCAACGTGGCGTCGCTCACCGAAGAGCAGCTCGAAGCGCTCTTGCGAATGCCGGGCGATGCTCCGTGTCTGCGGGTCTTTCGACGGGCCGACGGGCACGTACTGCTCGGTGACTGCCCCGTGGGCGCAACGAGCGCGCGTCGTCGGCTGCGGGTGCTCACGGGCGCGGCCGCTGCAGCAGCAACCTTTGCGGGGGCTTGTGTGGCCTACGCGGTCACCCATGACACGGGCACCGAACACCAAGGGCGTCCCGCTACCCCCATGGCCCACAGCTCCCACGATCTCGAGACACCCGACACCCAAGAACCGCCCACGCTGGTGCCACTGGACGGTCAGCTCGTGATGGGCGCCATGGTCGCCGTGCCCGACGCGCCGAAGCCCATCATCGGAGACAACAGCGCCAAGTGCGCATGCCAGGCGGGGGATCCGCTGTGCACCTGCCTCGAGCAAGCTGCTGCGGCAGCCTCTGCCGTGGAATTCGACCGTGGCGCCGCTGTGGACGCCCTTTCCCGTACGTTCCCCCGCGTGCGCCAAAGTGTCGGGGCGCGAGACACCGTCTTCCACGTCCGCGTCGAGTTTCTCCCGACAGGCCGCGTCGGCAACGTCACCTTCGACGAGCCAAGTGACTTGTCGGCGTTCGAACGCACACTGGTGGCGCAGCAATTGGGGGCCATGCGCGTTCCTGCGTTCCAGGGCAGCCCGGTTACCGTGGGGCGCCGCTTCGAGGTGCAGTCCAAGCCCTAGTGCCGGGCTTCCTTTGTTATCGGAGGACGCTGTCCTCCGCCCCAGAGGCATTGCCGCTGGGGCCCCACCTCCTGCATTTGGGTCCCAAGCCCAAATGGCGCCAGGCGTCCGTAGTCGAATCGCGCTCGGTCATTTAGAACGTCCAGGCCGCGCCCACGGTCATACGCGCAGACACGGCGCTCGGGCGGTGCAGAGGCGTGCCATCGAGCTCGAAGGTGGGCCTCGCGAAGGGCGTCACTGCGCCGCCCGACATTGTCAGGTCCAAGCCCGAGACAAGGGACTTGCGCAGGTCCACGCCGAACCACCCGCCAAGCCAGTTGGCCGTCTCTTCGCGCCCTTGGTCGACCCCGCTGCCTTGCGCCTTGAGCCACTGGGCCTCGATGCCCACGCAGCCCGAGAGCTCCACCCAGTCGTCGAAGGCCACGAAACACGGTCGCAACCCGGCGGAGAGCAGTTGGAACCTCCCAAAAGACCCAAGCCCGGCGCCCGGTGCGTCTGCCGTCGCAAAGATGGCGCCGTAACCTTGTGCGCGCAGCCACCCACGCTTCACACCAATGTGTCCGAGTCCGCCAAAGGTTGGCCGGGGCGCAAGGGCGCTCTCTAGCGCGGCGGCAACGCCCAGGTCGACGCGCCACGGCGTTGCACGCTCGGGTTCGGTGGCCGCTGGCGCACGGCTCGGAATGCCCGCCGCATCGATGGGCGCCACATAAGGGGTGACTGTGGCGTCGGCGCTCCCTTGGGCGTCGTTGGTGCTGGCATCCGCGTTCACCGTGGTGGGCGCGCTCGCGTCGGTCGTCGGCGTTCGCGACCCCGCATCCGCGGAGCTCGCCCGAGACGCCGCCGTCGGGTCCACCGAAAGCGCCATGAGCAGCGCCGTGGCCTCGGCCAGATCATCGCAGCTCGCAGACTCGAGGGTGCGGGCTCCGCCCGAGCCAAGTCGAAGGGTTAATTTGTATAGTGCACTTTTCTCGATGGTGGCTTGCGCCAGCACCTTGGCTTCGGGCGATATGCCCGGGCCCACCAGATCTCGGGCGCGGCCCAGCACACGGTCGGCGCTGGGGCACCCAGCCGGGGCCGACCATTCGAGCCGCATCGCCTCGGCGGGCTGGGCCAATGCTTGCGCCGCCAGCAAGGGCAGGGCCCCGGCGGTCAGCAGCAAGCAAGCGCGCCGGGCGCGGCGGATGGTCATGGCCGGCCAGTATAGGGGAAAGAGCTGTGCAAAATGCCCATGGGTTCCCGCGGTGCTTCGTCGCGGATCTTCCCCGGGTGACCGCCGGATGGCCCGTGGTAATCTGCGGCGCATGTCCATCGTCCGCTGGAGCTTCCCTACAACAATCGTTTTTGGCGCCGGAGCCGTGAGCACGTTGCCCACCCATGTCAAAGCCCAGGGCGGTAGCCGTGTGCTCATCGTGGCCGACCGCGGCGTTGTTGCCATCGGCCTCGCCGACAAGGTGCAAAAGATCCTCGAAGCCGACGGCATTGCCGCCAAGGTCTTCGACGGCGTCGATCCGAACCCCGTCGAGCAGAACGTGTTCGACGGCGTCGCCGCGTACAAGGCGCACGGCGCAAACTTCGTGGTGTCTCTTGGTGGCGGCTCGCCGCTCGATGCCGGCAAGCTCATCGCCCTCAAGGTCACCCACGAGCGCCCCTTGGTCGACTACGACGATGCCACCGGCGGCGACCAGTTCATCACAAGCAACGTTCCGTCCATCATCACCATCCCCACCACCGCAGGCACGGGCAGCGACGTGGGGCGATCGGGCGTTGTCACTCTTGCGGCCACCGGGCGCAAGACCGTCATCTTCAGCCCCTACCTGCTGGCCAAGGTCGCCATCTTGGATCCAGAGCTCACGGTCTCCATGCCCGCCAAGATCACCGCGGCCACGGGCTTCGATGCGCTGACGCATTGCCTCGAGGCGTACTGCAGCCTGGGCGACCACCCCATGGCCGACGGCATTGCCTTGGGCGGTCTCGAGCTGTGCGCCAAGCACCTCGAGCGCGCGGTGCACGAGGGCAAAGATCTCGAAGCCCGCGGCGCCATGATGAAGGCGGCCATGATGGGCGCTGTCGCGTTCCAAAAGGGCTTGGGCGCCTGCCACTCGCTGGCGCACCCACTCTCCAGCGAGAAGGGCATGCACCACGGCTTGGCCAACGCGCTCTGCCTCCCCGCCACCGTCGAGTTCAACGAGGCCGTCATCAAAGACCGCCTCGAGCGCGTTCGATCCATCATCGGCCCCAGCGCCAAAACCGTGCGCGCCGCCGTCGAAGAGCTCCGCGCCAAGCTGGGGCTGCCCAGCGGCCTCGGCGCCGAGGGCGTCACCAAGGCAGACATCGCCAAGCTGGCCGACAAGGCCTTCGAAGACGCCTGCCACCGCAGTAACCCAAGGCCCGTCACCCGTGACGACCTGGCCAAGCTGTACGAAGCTTCGTTGTAAGCCCCGGGCGGGCGCGCACCGGCAAGCGCTCGATCCATTGGGCCCAGACCGGGCCTACGAGACCAGTACTCCCGTCGGCGATCCCGGCGGGTCCGGGCCTCGTTTGCCCATGTGCCGAGCGTCCCGGAGCAAAAAGGGCGCACCGTTCGGCGCCCGCCCACCTTGACGTGAAGTATCTTGATGTCAAGATATACAGGGATGCACACAACAACCACCGCCAACGTTCCTTCGTCGCAACCTGCAGAGCAGCCCCGCAAGATCGTCCACCGCACCAAGGGCCACACCCGCGGCCCCATCACCCGGCTCATGAGCCCCGGCGATTTGGGCGAGCTGGTGAAACCCTTCGTGTTCCTCGATTACTTCGAGATGCACAATGCAACCCACGGCATGGCAGACCACCCGCACTCGGGCTTGGCCACGCACACCACGTTGCTCGAAGGGCACTTCTCGTACCGAGACTCCACAGGCAAGTCTGGCGTCCTCGATCCCGGCAGCCTCGAGTGGATGCGCGCCGGTGGTGGCGTATGGCACGGCGGCGACCCTCGCAAGGGTGACACCATTCGTGGGTTCCAGCTCTGGGTCGCTCTACCGCCTGCGCTCGAGCTGTCGCCGGCCGAGAGCCAATACATCGACGCCAGCAAGGTGCCGTCCCATGGCGGCGTCCGGGTGCTCCTTGGCCACTACGGCAACGTACACAGCCCCATCGTCGCACCAAGCCCCATGAGCTACATCCACGTGCAGCTCGCCGACGCCGAGACCTTCACCCTCACGCCCGACGCGGCGCACGATGTGGCGTGGCTCGCCGTCAACCAGGGCACGCTCCACGTGTCGGGCGCTCCGTTGCGGCGGGAGATGGCCGTATTCGAAGAGGGCAACGCGCCTATCGTGGTGCGCGCCGAAGGCCCCACGGAGTTCGTCTTTGGCTCGGCCATCAAACATGCGCATCCACTGGTGTGTGGCTCCTACTCGGTGCACACCAGCCCGCAAACGCTCGTCGAGGGCGAGGCCGGCATCGACCGCATCGCCCGGAGCTTGGGGCCCCGCGGCCTAGGCAACTGATGCCCAAGGCAACGGTCGAGAGCACTGGCGTGCACTTGTGGCTGGTGCTCATGAAGGCGCACCGGGCGTTGGCCGCACACGCCCGTCGCAGCATCGAGTCTCTCGACATGTGTCTTTCCGACTTCGCCGTGCTGGAGCTTCTGCTCCATCGCGGCCCGCAGCCGGTCAACGCCATCGGCAAGCGCATCGATCTCACCAGCGGATCCATCACCACTGCGGTGGACCGCCTGGAAGAACGCGGGCTCGTGCAGCGCAACGCCGACAAGACAGACCGCCGCACGCGCGTGGTGTCTCTCACCGCCCAAGGCCGCGCCCGCATTCGCCAAGTCTTCGCGCAGCACGAGCGCGCCATGGACCAGGCCACTCACGGGCTCTCCGCAAGCGAGCGCGACGCGCTGGTTACCCTGCTCAAAAAGCTTGGGCTTGGTGCCCAGGCCCTGCTCCAGGCCGACAGCACCCCGTAGCGGTGCCGCCCCAGGGCAAAACGCCGTGGGTTGCTGCGGCCATTGCTGGCAAAACGTGTCGGTTCGCGCGGGCAACGCCAATCTGGTGGTACGCTGCGTTTCATGCTCCCCGAGAAAAAGCAGGTCCTCATCGTGGACGATGAGCCGAACCTCCGGAAGATCCTCGCCGCCCAGCTTGCGCGCGACGACTACGAGGTGCTCTTGGCCGAAGACGGCGAGCAAGGTCTGACGCTGCTGCGCGAGAATCACGTGGACCTGGTCATCACCGATCTCAAGATGCCCAAGGTCGATGGCATGGCGCTGCTCAAAGAGGCCGTGCGCGAGCACCCAGAGCTTCCGGTGGTCATGATCACTGCGCACGGCACCGTGGATACGGCGGTCGAGGCGCTCAAGAGCGGCGCCTTCGACTACCTGACCAAGCCCTTCGACAAAGACGAGGTGCGGCAAATCGTGGCCAAGGCGCTGCGCACCCGGCAGCTCGCCGACGAAGAGGCCACGGCGCACCAGAAGGCCGTCCCCGGCGCCCGCTTTGGCATCATTGGCACCGCCTCGGGCCTCACGGAGCTGTACGGCGTGCTCGAGCGCGTGGCCGACAGCCCCACCACGGTGCTCATCACCGGCGAGAGCGGCACCGGCAAAGAGCTCGTGGCCCGCGCACTCCACGACCATTCGTCCCGCCGCGACAAGCCGTTCATCAAGGTCAACTGCGCGGCCATCCCCAAAGAGCTCATCGAGAGCGAGCTGTTCGGCTACGAGCGCGGCGCGTTTACCGGTGCCGTGTCGTCCAAGCCGGGGCGCTTCGAGCTGGCCTCCGGCGGCACGCTGTTCCTGGACGAGATCGGCGAGATCCCCGTCGAGATGCAGGTCAAGCTGCTGCGCGCGTTGCAAGAGAGCGAGTTCGAGCGCGTGGGTGGCATCAAGACCATCCGCGTCGACGTGCGCCTGGTGGCAGCCACCAACCGAGACCTCAAGAAGCTCATCGCGCAGCAGACCTTCCGCGAAGACCTCTTCTATCGCCTCAACGTCGTGTCCATTCGCTTGCCCGCCTTGCGCGAGCGCATCGCCGACATTCCGCTGCTCATCGAGCACTTTCTCACCAAGTTCAACGAGCGCCTCAAAAAGAACGTCACCGGGGTCGAGCAGGCCGCCCTCGACGTGCTCACGAGCTACGCCTGGCCCGGCAACATTCGCGAGCTCGAGAACGTGATGGAGCGCGCGGTGCTGTTCTGCGACGCCCAAAAGCTCACCGAAGCCAACTTGCCCTCCGAGATTCGAGGCGCCCAGGCGCTTTCGGCGCCGATGCCCGAGGCCGACCGAGGCGGTCCGTTGCCCTCCGAGGGGGGCCTCAAAGAGCACGTGAAGGTCGCCATGAGCCGCCTCGAGCGCGAGCTTGTTAGCCGCGCGCTCGCGCAGACCAACGGCAACGTGACCCACGCTGCCCGGCTTCTCAAGATTTCGCGCAAGGGCCTGCAGCTCAAGATGAAAGAACTGGGGCTCCGCGAGAACGAGCGCGACGCGTGATACTTACATAACGAGCGCGTAATGACGCGCTTGGTCATGTGTCAGCGTGACACAAAGGTGTCTCACCAGGTTGACTGTGTGTCGCAGTTCCAGCGACGCTACCGCCCGCTGGCGCGCCTCGCGATTTGTCGCGCGCCGTCTTCTGGGAGGAATTCATGTCACAAGTGTTCTCTTGGTCGGTGCGCGGCGCGCTCGTTGCCACCGGTATCATCGGCGCCCTTACGGTCGCGGCGTGTGGCGGCGACGACGGCACCACGCCGGCCGCCTCGAGCAGCTCGTCCAGCAGTGGGAGCGTGGTCACCCCGCAGGGCCCCTGCAACGGTAAGCCCGTCAACGATTGCGGCGGCTGCTCGGATTTGCCCGCGAAGGTCGGCACCACCTGCGCTGCCGGTTACAACGTCTGCAAGGGCAGCGACTCCACGGAGTGCAAGGCCGGCGATGGTCCTCCGGTCACCGCGCTCACGGCAACCACCAACCTCGAAGACAAGGTCACGCTGACGTGGACGGCCCCCACCACGCTCACCCCTTCGGGCTACATCATCTCGCGCGATGGCGCCGAGTACGGCTCCGCCGGCATTGCCAGGTTCGATGACTCGGCGGCCGAGGCGGCCAAGGTCGTTGGTCCGTCGAACGTGCAAGCCAGCGACGGCACGGCCTCCGACAAGGTCACCGTCACCTGGACCGCAGGCAGCTCCGCCGCCGGCAAGTCCTACAAGTACACGGTGACCCCGCTGTACGCGCAGAGCGGCTCCACCCTCAAGGGGCTCGCCTCCAACGAAGCCACGGGCAACCGTGCGGCCCCGGCCATCGCGGGCTACGAGGTCCAGCGCGACGACGGCCAGTGGGTCGCGGCGGGCACCGGCACCTCGTACGACGACAAGGACGCGCCTATCGGCGCGCTGATCTCGGGCGAGCCCGAGAGCGAATTGGTCTCCCGCGGCCCAAGCGCGATCGCGTTCCGAGTCTCCCTAAACGGTACGCCCACGTTTGGCGACGTCGCTCCGTCGACCTACAAGGTTCGGGCAAAAGTGGCGAGCAGCACCATCGACGCAGCCACCTCGGACACCGGCTTCAAGAAGAAGCCCACCTTCGATTCGGCCACGGCGACGGTCAAGTGGCAACGCTCGTCGGCGGACGGCGACTTTGGGTACGTGGACCTCCCCGGGCAAACGTTCTCCGCCGGCGTGGACCTCGCGGGCCCCACGGACGGCAGCAGCCGCTTCTACCGGCCAGTGGTGACCTTCGGCGGCGCCACGCTCAACGTCCCCGGACGGCGTTCCGCAGGTTCGTCGGCCTTCAAGAGCACGCAACTCTTCTGGGACAATGGCTGCGGCGTACGCCTCGACGACACCGTCAAGTGCTGGGGCGCCAACAACAACAACGTGATCACCGCCACACCGGCGGCGCTCAAGGCCAAGAAGGTCGCCATGGGCGGCAACCACGCGTGTGCCATCAAGCTCGATGACACCGCGGTTTGCTGGGGCTTCACCGGCGACAACCGCAGCACGGCCCCCGCCGGGGTCATCAAAGACGTGGCGGTCTCCGCCGATTCGTCCTGCTTCATCAAGGCTGACGACACCTTGCAGTGCAGCGTCAACGTCGCGACGCCGCCCACGGGCGCGCACAAGCGCGTGTACCGGGGCACCAACAACACCTATTGCGCCACCAAGGCCGACGACACGACGGTCTGCTGGGGCAACAACGGCAGCAACATCGTCAGCAACACCGCAGCCTATGCGGCGGTCAAGTTCAAGACCCTCGCTGGTGGCAATGACCACTTCTGCGGCATCACCGAGGCAGACAAGATCACCTGCTGGGGCGCCAATGACGGCGCGCCCTTCTTCTCCTCTCGTCTGGCTGCGGTGGCTCCGGCGGTTACTGCGGACACGTACAAATCCCTCAGCGTTGGCGTCGACAACACCTGCGCAACCCGGTCCGACGACACCCTCGAGTGCTGGGGTCCCGGCTTCGAGAACCACTTTGTCGGACGCTCGTCGCTCAAGTTCAAGAGTCTGGCGCACGGCAATCGCATGGCCTGCGGCGTGGACATGAACGACCGCTTCCTCTGCGAACAGTCCCGCAACTTCCAGGGCGCTGGCCCCAACGAAGTTGCCCCGCAGCTTCCGATCAAGATCAAGAGTCTTGGGCAAATGGGGCGTAGCAACGTCCCCTGCGTCATCACGGACAATGACCGTGTGCGGTGCTTCGGAAACACTTCGTTCGACACCGATCGTATTCGCGGCGCGTCCCCTGCGGACAGCTTCAAGACCGTCGAGGCTGGCTTGGACATCGCCTGTGGCCTGCGCCTCGATGACACCCTGGCGTGTTGGGGCAACCGCGGCAGCGCGCCCCTCAGCGGCGCCATCAAGTACTCGCACATGTCCGTGAGCTGGCACCGCGGCGGTGTCTGCGCGGTTCGCCAAGACAACGGCGCCATCGAGTGCTTCGGCGGCGCGTCGAGCCCGCCCGCGGGCACCGGCTACAAGAAGGTCGCCGTGACTCGTGGCTACATCTGTGCCATCAACGCTGCAGATGCCATCGCGTGTACGAACTACGACACCCGCTATGGGGCGCCGGCCGCACCTCCCGCGGGCGCGTACAAGGCGATCTTCCCGCAGCGTCGCACGGGCAACGCGTTCTGCGCCCTCGACACGAACGACAAGCGCATCTGCTGGGGCCGCGTGGGCAGCGCCCAGACGACACTGTCGACGGATGCGTACACCAACGTCACCTCTCAGCGTGACGCGATTTGCGGCACCCTCTCATCGGGGTACCGCAAGTGCGAAGGCGTACCCATCGGGAGCCTGGGTACGGGTATTGGCTTGGACAAGGTTACGAACACTGCATTCTCCCGTGACGCGCGGCCCTGCACGCACCGGGCCGATGGCACGTTCTACTGTGACGGGGACGCGGTAATGCCCCGGTTCTTCTAGTCGACAGCGCGACCCAAGAGGTCGAGCCAAGAGGCCAGTCGCTCTTTGCCGAGCGACTGGTCTCTTGCGTTTTGTGCACCTACAGCGGCCCCAGCCGTTGCAGGGCATTTGCTGTCGGACCCAAAAGCCTCACGAGTTCAATGACTTCCTAGAAATCGCTTTTTCTTTGGAACCAGGCGCGAGCGCCGCTGTCTCTCCTTGGGAACCCGCGATGCACGACGCGCCAACGCCGCAAGGCGAGCGCCACGCGTGCCGCACCACCGTTAGACCCACCCAAGGACTGCCGTGCGCATTTGCGCCCGAGCAAGACCCGAAGAGCCTCGCCATGAACATCCCCGCTGCCGCTCCCCTGTTTCCCATGTTCGCCATCCCCGGTGCAACTGCCCCCGCGCAGACGGGGTCGCAAGCTGGCGTCGTGGCGAGCGCGACGGAAGCGAGCTACGTGCTGGTCCCGCAGACCGCGGGCGTTGCCGATGCCGAGACCGAGGGCGACAAACTCGTCACCCAAGTGGAGATCGTCTGGGGGCAGAACGTGCTCCACACGCAGCACATCGCGAGCGACCGTGGCTTCGCCATCGGCGAGACCAACGCCGACTGCGTGATCCCCGCCGAGCGCCTGGGCGCCGAGCGCATGCAGGTGCTTCGCGCCGTCGGCGGCTCGCACCACGCTCGCATTGCCAACACCGACCGCGCCGCGCTGGTGCGCACGGGCAACCAGGGCGAGCGCCAGACCATCGGCGGAGCCACGCTCGCCTCCATGTGCAGCGACGGCGAGCTCGCGCTCAGCTTGGGCGATGAACTCACGCTGGACCTCGGCGACGGACTTGCGGTGCGCATGTCCACGGTGCGCGCCGGCAAGCGCAGCAAAGGTAGCGTGTTCTCGATGCTGCGCTCCGCCGCGCACAAGTACGTGGGCGCGTCCTTCGTGCTCCACGCCAGCTTGGTTGCCATGGGCGCCTTCTACATGCCCAGCATGGCCAACGGCGAAGACGCCACTATCGACCGCGATCAGATCCTCTTCATGCAGAAGATGCTCAACGCGCAGGCCGAGCGCGACCAAGAGCGAGACCCCGCGCCCGCCGAGGCCTCGGGCGGCAGCGATAGCACGGGCGCTCCTTCGGCCAAGGGCCCCGAAGGCAAGCTTGGCCCCAAAGACGCTCCGGCCGTCGTGTCTCGCGTGGCCTACGTTGGCCCCAAAGACAACCTGGACCCCAAGCTCCAGCGCAAGCTCGAGCTCGAAGAGGCCGCCAAGTTCGGCATGACCTCGCTGCTCATCGGCAGCCTGGCGTCCCCCGTGTTTGCCGCCAACGAGCCGGCCGTGTCTTGGGGCAGCCCCGATGCACTCGGTCGCGACGACCACGCCACCATGGGCAATGCCATGTGGGGCGCCGATCTGGGCGCAGCGGCGGGCAACGGCGGCATGGGCCTCTCGGGCTTCGGCGAGGGTGGCGGTGGCCCTGGCGACGGCATCTCGGCGGGCGGCGTGCACACCTACGGCCGTGGGCCTGGCAACTGCGTGGGCGCCAACTGCACGTCGGGCTGGGGCAGCAGCACCGGCCTCGTGGGCGGCGAGCACAAGCCCAAGTTCGTCGTTCACTTCAACGACGGTCAGACGCAGGTCAACGGTCGCTTGCCTCCCGAGATCGTCCAGCGCATCGTTCGGCAGAACTCCGGTCGCTTCCGGGCTTGCTACGAGGCCGGCCTCCGAGACAACCCGGCCCTGGCCGGTCGCGTCGCGGTCAAGTTCATGATCGGCCGCGATGGCAGCGTGACCGCGGCGCTCGACGGTGGCTCGGATCTCCCCAACGCCAGCGTCACGCAGTGCATGATCCGCAACTTCATGAACCTGTCGTTCCCGCAACCCGAGGGTGGCACCGTCTCCGTGGTGTACCCCTTCCAGCTCGCCCCGCAGTAACGCGGCGCAAACAAGGCAACAAACCCCTCCCTCGGTGAACCCGAGGCGAGGGGTTTTTGGCGCTTGGGGTGCCACCGACGCGGGTGGACAGCGCCGGGGGTTGTGTCATCCTTCGGCCCACCACAGGAGTTCCAAGAGCCATGAGCGAGTCCGCCCGTTTCCGCACCTTCGAAGAGTTCTGGCCCTTCTACGTCAAAGAGCACTCGCTCAAGGCCACGCGGTGGATGCACTTTGCTGGCACCACCATGGCCCTTGGCACCGTGGCCGCGGCGGTGTTGCTCCGCAAGCGCTCGCTGTTCTTCGTGGCGCCGGTCATGGGCTACGGTCCGGCGTGGATTAGCCACTTTTTCATCGAAAAAAACCGCCCGGCAACGTTCAAGTACCCCACCTGGTCGCTCATGGCCGACTTCAAGATGTACGGCATGATCTTGCGCGGCAAGATGGACGCCGAGGTCGAGCGCGTACTGCGCGAAGAAGCAGAACGCCACGAGGCCGCGGCGCCTGCGCAAGAGCGCACAGCCAACGGTGTGCACGGCGGAAGCGACCAAGCGTCCGCCGCCAATTGAGCCCAGCCCCCCACCCTGATACACCTACGGCCATGCGCATCTCGTGCTTGGCCGTTTGTTCTTTGTTCGTGCTTGTGGCGGGTTGCTCCAAAGAGCCCACCAGCCAGCCGGCCTCCGGTGCGTCCGGCGCTGCGGCGCCAGCGCAGGGTGGTCTTGCAGCCCTCGATGCCAAAGCGGCCAAAGAAGAGCCTTGGACGCTGGAAGGCGCTGGCCCCATGCCGTTCTTGTACTGGGGCAACCCGCAGCTCAAGCTCAGCGCCTCGTGCAAGAAGCCCGACGGCAGTCTCGACTGCGAGGCCTTCCGCTTTCTCAAGAGCGGCACGCCCGTCGAGATCCCCAAGCGTCGCCTCGACGGTCGCATGAGCGCGGGCACCTTGGTATGCATGAAGTTGGGCCATGCGCTCATCACCGGTCGCAGCGCCCTGGGCACCGAAGACGGCTTCTGCAAGTTCCCCGACGGCTCTGTCACCACCACGGGCGCCCTCGAGCAGTACAACCTGCGCATTCTCGAGGCGCACTAAGCACGAAAGCGTGACCAGGGCCGGTGTGCGTGGCCCCCCAGCGCTACGGCAGTGGGTTGGAGCACAGCAACACGTCCACGCGTCCGATGACCCGCAGGGTATCGCACAGGGAGCCCACGCAGTCGGCATTGCTGCGGCAAGCCGTCGACTCGGTTGGGCACGCGACGCCCTGCGCGAGGCACTGCAGGTCCAGGTTGTTGACGAGGCAGCACATGCGGCCCGGCGGGCAGTCCGACGATTGATCGCAGTCGAGCCGGCCCGCGTGTGATGCCGCGGGCGAGCATGATTTGCCCGATTCTACGCAGTAGGGGAAACCACCCCCCAGCTTGCCCGTGCAGCACGCCTCGTCGGTGACGCAGGTAGACGCGCCGCATACGACTTCGCCGGAACCGGGAACGTCACCCACGTCTTTCTTGGAATCACTCGGAGCATCCTTCGGCGCGTCCGTGCTCGTGTCAGCGCCGGAATCTTTTCCCGTGTCTGCCCCTGCGTCGGTCCCCGTATCGAAAGTGCTGTTGTCGCTGGCAACATCGGCGCTGCCATCGCCTGGCGAAGTCCCGTCTGCGGTGCCGTCAATCAACGTGCCGTCGGCGCCGGCCTCGGTAGGAGTGCCGGGGACGGCCGGGGTGCCCGGGTCGCCCGGAGGCAAACAAACGCGAGGTGGTACGCACGCCGCCGAATCGGTGATGGTTGCGCTGACGCAGAGACCGTTGCTGGCGCAAGTAGAACTCGGATCGCAAACCACGCCGATGCACCGCTCGTACATCACGATGGGTAGGAACAGCGTTTCGCCCTCGATGTAGCGAAGCACGCGGCGCTGCTGGATGCATCCGGCAAGGCCATCGGCTTCGGTACATTGGGATGCGGGGCGCGTCACGCCCAGCACGACGCGGAAGGCAGCCGTAGCGGTCTTGTCTTCGGGCGGCTGGGCCACAATGGTGCCAAGGGCACCATTGGTGCACCTGACGTCTTCGGCCACGGGGGCATTGCCGTCGACGGTGCCGGGCTTTCCGGCAAAGATCTGCACGCCTTGCGTACGATCGCAGGACACGTTGGTCGACAGCTCGAGGCGAACCGCCGTGGCTTTTTGGCAAGCCCCGATGGACACCATGGCAACGCTGGCGCCAAGCGCGATGGCTGCCTTTGCGGACCAACGCCGTTTCACGGGTCAGATGTTAGAGTACGGCGGATGGCTTCGCTACCGGGTACGGCTTGCCGGCTATAGCTCGCCGCCGCAGAGCGTGACGATCACCTGTCCGATGTTGATGCCCGTGGAGCACATGGCGCCTCCACAATCGGCGGCGCTGCGGCAGGCCGTCTGCTCTATGACGCACGCCTGACCCTGTGGCAAGCACACGATGTTGCCACTGACGTTGCAACACTTGCTCATGGGCGGACAGTCTGACGATTGATCGCAGTCGATACGTCCGACGTGTGCCTGCGGCGGCGAGCAGGCGATGTCGGAGGCAATGCACACGGGGGCCGCGCCGCCGATTTTGCCGCTGCAGCAAGCCTGGCCCGCGCTGCACGTCAGCGCTCCACACGCAACCGTGCCAGACGCGCCGCCACCGCCGTCTGTGCCACCACCGTCTGTGCCACCGCCGTCTGACCCGGCGTCGCTCCCCGAGTCTTTGCCGCTGTTGGAACTAGAATCTTTGCCGCTGTTGGAACTAGAATCTTTGCCGCTGTCAGAACCTGCGTCGATGCCGCCTGCGTCGCTGGCTGCATCACCGGTTGCGTCGGGGCCGCTGTCCACAGGCGTGGTTCCATCGACGGCCCCGTCGCGGGGCAACGTGCTGTCGGCGCCGGCCTCGACCGGTACGCCCGGAACAGCAGGGGTACCAGGGTCGCCCGGTGGCAAGCAGATGCTGGGCGGGATGCACGCTGCAGAGTCTGTGATCTTGGCGCTGACGCACAGGCCGTTGCTGGCGCAGGTGGAGCTGGGGTCGCAAGCCACGCCGATGCACCACTCGTACATCACGATGGGCAGGCGCAGGGTCTCGCCGTCGATGTACCGCAGCTCACGTCGCTGCACGATGCACCCGGCGTAGCCATCGCTGGCCGTGCACTGCGACACGGGTCGCGTGACGCCGAGCACGACGCGGAACGCCGCCGGTGCCGTCTTCTCTTCGGGGGGCTGCGCAACGATGGTGCCCAAGCTGCCGTTGACGCAGGTGGGATCTTCCGCGGCCGGGGCGTTGGCCTCGATGCTTCCCGGTTTGCCGGCAAACACCTGAACCCCCAAGGCGCGGTCGCACGACACATTGGTCGACAGCTCCAGGCGCACGGATGTGGCCTGCTGGCACGCCGCCACCACACCCATGGCGGTGCCGGCTGCGAGAGCAATGACTGCCTTGACGGAACGACGTCTCATCATTCGATGAATCGTAACACCGCCGTCGCGAACAGCGCTACGGGCAGACGGTGCTGGCGGTTACGGTCTTGTTGCGGGCGGAGATGCATGTGGACTCGTGCAGCATGATCTGACCCATCTTCTCGTTGGCCCAGGTCCAACCCACGGGGCCCTTGGCCTTGGCTTCGATAAGCGCACCGGCCACCCGCACCTCGATGCTTGTTCCCTCGGCAAAGGGCTCGGGTAGCTGGAACAGGCATGCCGTCGTGTCTCGGAACGCACCAGCCAGCACGTCTTCGAGCGCCTCTTCGCTGTTGCCCGGGAAGAAAAATGGTCGGCTTGCCCGCGCGCGGCCGCCGGCCAGGGCCATCCCTTCGAGTAGACGATAGTACGGGCTGTCGCCTTTGGCCGATAGGCCAATGACGTACGTGGGGATCCCGTACTCGCTGTAGAGCCGGCGGATGAACTCGAGCGGACGCGCGGCATCAAGGCAGTCGAGTGTGCTGGGGCACGTGCCGTCGTCGGCGGGCTCCACGCACTCGCAGGTGGATGGGTCGTAGTTGCCTCCGCAGTTGGGCACCCCATCGGTGATGAGCACCACCGAACGCGCGCCCAATTTCGGGTCCACTTTGATCAAGGCGTCGCGGGCAAGCTGCAGCGCCGCAAACGTTGGAGTCTTGCCGCCGGCCGGGTACGCCCCATGCACCAGCGACATGATTTCGGTGCTGCGGCCGGGGGCGAGCAGCGGCAAGGGCTTTTCGAAAGCACTTGCGACCTCACACGCGTCGGCGGCGGGGAACATGGACAAGCCGAGCTTGGCGTCTTGGTTCACGTTGGGCACCACGCGAGCCATCGCATCGGTCAACACGCTCCAACGGCTGCGGCCCTCGAGGCTGCCCTCCATGGGTTGCAGCATGGACGCCGACCGGTCGAGCAACACCATCACGGTGGACTCTTGACGCTGAAGGGTGGCTTCGACGCCAGCGCCTTGACACGTGATCTTCTCGCCGAACGTGGAGCTGGTGCCGAACTGGCCCGTCTCGTCGGTATAGAGGTTGGTGCGGGCGCCGCACGCCACGACCGTGGCGGCAGCCAACGCGACGGAGAGTGGAAGCCTTGCGGCCTGCCAGCGCCTCACATTTCCGATGTTACGGCCGTCATTCGCGTGCATGTTCCATCTTTTGCGAAAATCGACGGCGCTCATGTGCGCGTTGTCCTTGCAGGTGCAGATGCGCAGCGCGTGCTTCGTGGTTGGTGCATGGGGCCTCGCAGGTGTCTCATCACGAAAGCAAGAAGCGCGCGCAGCGTTGTCCCCGGAGCCAGCAACACCGATTCTTCGACACATGCGCAATGTCGAATGTGTGCAGCTGCGAGATACCCGCGCGCAGTGGTGCACCTCGGCGGGCGATGTCGCGCGTTAGCTCGCGCACAAAACCGCGTGCTTTTTCGTGTGCACAGTGCACGCAGTGGCCACTGTCCCACATGGGCCCACTGGCCAACACTTGTCCATCCAGGGCGCCCCTACCTCGCCCTTTGTGATCCAGTGGGGGTTCAAAATTACATGGAAAAGTGCAGCCCTTGTTTGGGCCCACCTCATGCATCCATAGACATCTTGATGGTGTCCTGGCGCATTTCGAAGGTCTTCGTCCTCGCTGCCGGCAGTCTCCTAGGGGTGGCCTGCTCGCAGGTGACCGGTCCCGCGGCTGACGACGAAAGCCCCGCCGACGACTCGGTGCAACAGCAGGGCGTCAACGCGACCGACGCCGGTCGGGCCGACGCCGCTGCTCGTGCCGACGGCGCCGCCGTCTCGCTCGAATGCACCACCGACGCCGATTGCCGGGGCGACATATGTCGGCAGAACAAATGTGTCTCGCCGACGTACTCCGATGGCATCAAGGGCGGCACCGAGACGGACGTGGACTGCGGCGGTGCACCCGAGGCCCCCAAGTGTGCCGTGGGAAAGAGTTGCCAAGAGGGTCGCGATTGCGACAGCGCCGTGTGTGCCGGCAACAAGTGCCAAGAGCCCAAGGCCACCGACGGCGCTAGGAACGGCACCGAGACCGACGTGGACTGCGGCGGTGGCGCCCCCACCAACGCCCCCAAGTGCGCGGCGGGCAAGAAGTGCAAAGCCCACGGCGATTGTCTGTCCGATGGTTGCAACGACGCCGGTCGCTGCGCCGTGCGTCGAAGCTGCACGCAAGAACACGGCGGCCGCACCTGCGGGTCCGGCGAGGTAGGCCAGCCCGGCGCCAAACACGAAGACTGTTGCGAGAGCGTTGCGTTGCCCAGCGGCGTCAAGCTCGACAAGTACAAGATCACCGCCGGCCGCATGCGCCAGTTCATCGAGCGCACTGGCGGCAACGTGCGCGGCTACATCCAGGCCAACACCCCAGCCGGCTGGAACAACGCGTGGAACCAATACCTGCCCGTACGAATGGGCAGCGCCACCGACGCGGCCGAGTACCAAACCGCGGTCTTCGAACTCGGGCCTCTGGTGCACGGCACTGCAGGGGGCGGCAACCAGGGTTGCTACATCTCTAACGTGTCGCCAGGCGCGCGCACCTACTGGATGCCGCAAGACGTGAATACGGCGTTCTGCGCCCCGGGGCAGAGTTGCAAGCAGAACTACGCCAAAGACATCTTGGACGAGAAGCCCATCAACTGCGTGAGCTTGTACATGCTCCAGGCCTTCTGCGCGTGGGACGGCGGTGGCTCGTTGCCATCGCCAGCCGAGCTCGAAGCGGCGTGGGGCACCCGGACGTACCCTTGGGGGGCTTCGCCGGCACCCTCGGGTTACAACAATGGCTACCCCTACGCCTTCGACTGGACCAAGTCCCACCCCAACGGCGACGTGACCTACGCCAACTATTTCCGGAACTACTGGTGGCCTGCGCAGCGCGTCGACGAGGTGGACTCGAGCATCTACATCGCAGCGCCCGGGCGGTTCCCCAAAGGCGCGGGCCCTCTCGGCCACATGGACATTGCCGGCGCGCTCATGGAGTGGACCTCATCGGCCACCTTCTGGAAGAACGGCTCTTGGGAAGGACACGGCATCGGTGTCGACCACGGCAGCCGCGCACCCACCCACAAGTACATCTCCACGGGCGGCCGCTGCCGGCGGCCCTGAGCTTCGGGACTACCTGACCGAGCGCACGGAGCTCGGTCGATCATCATGCTCCCCATGCACCGAACGCTCGGTGACTTAGCGGTCGAGCTCGCGCCCATAGTTGACGTGGTCGCTCAGGCGTTGCAACGCGCCTTTGGCCGTGTCGCGAATGGTGGGGTCTTCGGCTGCGGCGATCTTCGCTCGGTTGGCCGCGAGCAAGCGGAACCTACGGGTGCTCGCAACGTCCCTGGCCTGCCAGCTGGCTGCGGGCGGAGCCATGTCCGGTGGGGATGCTGCCGCGAGCAAGGCCGCGGCGCCATCGCGAACCCGCGCATCCGGGTGATCGAGCAGGGGCAAGAGCTCCGGCGCGCCCTCGGCTTCGCGAGACAGCTCGTCCAGGTGCACCACCGGACGCAGTTCGCCGGTCATGATCCGCGCCACATCGAAGCGCGCGCTGATCAAGTGCGTGGGCAGCACGGCGTACACAACGGTGGCCAACGCCAGCGCGTCGAGCTTTCGTGCAACCAGCCAACCCATGGACTTTCGCGTCCGTAGCTTGAGCATCACGAGCCCAAGGCCAACGCACACCAAGCTGGTGCCAAAGATGCCAACGATGCGCAGGTTCGACAGACCGCTAGTGTCGATGTGCAACCAGATGCGACGGAAGGTGCCCAAAGCCAAAACGCCGCTTTGCGCAACCCACACATAAGCGAGCGTGCGCACGCCCTTCGCGCCTTGCGCCACCGCCAGCGGACCTCGAAAGAAGTAGCCCAGTGTGGCCGTCACGAGCCCAAGGGCCACGGTCAGCCAGAACGCACCGGCATGGGCGTAGTGCTGGGTGTCCATGCCCGCGGGCAGCCGCCCGGCCCACAGCATCATGCCGTCCATGGCGTTGTAGGCCAGGAACATCACGTTCAAGATCACGATGGCGTTGCGCGCGATGGCCAGCGACACACTGGAGTATTCATCGCTCAGGTCCATGCTCTTGGTCACGCGTACGGGACGCATGCTTGGCCGCAACACGGCCAGCGTGCCCAGGGCGCACATGCTCCAGAACACCACGCGCAGAACCATGCTTGCCTCGACGAACTGCGCTGCCCAGTCTCGAACGACCACGAGTGCATGTGCCACCACCGGGTTCGCGAGCCCAAACACCGCGCCGAACACCAGCACCAACGCGAGCGGCACCAGCACGGGCAACACGGATTGTTTCGAGAGCCTCTCGGGCACGTACGGCGCGATGCCGCGGCGCAGCGCACCCAGCCGCGTATGGATGGCCGCGATGCCGATGCCCAATGCCAGCAAGGGCTCTGCGGCGTGCATCGATCGCCGGCGCAGCGCAATGGCGAAGCCCACGAGCGAAAGCACACCGAGCAGCAGCACGCCCCCATGAAAGTCCCACGCTGCGCGCGCAGCCAACGCCGCGAGCACAACGCCCATCACGCCCGCGCGCACCGAGGCTCGACGTTTGCCTCGCGCCGCAAGGGCCATCCCCATGCCCCCAAGCAGCGCCGCCGCGCAACCAAAACCACCCACGTGTTTCCAGAGCAGCACATCGAGCCCCACGATGGCCGCGCCCAGCACACCGAGCTCGACAGGTTTGATGGCCCGCGTCCGAACCGGCACGCGCACCCAACGGCGTGCGGGCGCCTGCGGGCCCGGGCGGTACGGGTGATCTGCGTAGGGTTGGCCGGCGTAGGGGGCGTCGCTGTGCTCGGGCTGTGCCTGCGCGTCCGGGGGCACAACAGCTTCGGGACCCGTCAGGGGTACGTGTGCAAGGGGTAGGGCAGGTTGCGGGGAGATCGTCGGGGCCATGGACCATTGGACATCCGAGTCCCGCCAATCATGCGCCCACTCACCCCCAAGTCGCGGCCGTTCGGGCCCCATTCGCGACCGCGGCGGGTTCCGCTCGCGATTGTGGCGCCCCTGCGTCTACAATGTGCCCACACTCAGCACGGGTGGCGGAATGGCAGACGCACTGGGTTTAGGTTCCAGCGCCGAAAGGTGTACGAGTTCAAGTCTCGTCCCGTGCACTCACTTCGTTCGTGTCCGGGACGGACTTGGACATGCGCGCGCCCCCGTTGGGGGCTTGCTTTCATGTTTCAAGTCGGAGGGCGGCTGGGGCTAGAGGGCGGAGTGGGGGCGTGGCGCTTGGTCCCGTGCACTCACTTCGTTCGTGTCCGGGACGGACTTGGACATGCGCGGCCCCCGTTGGGGGCTTGCTCGGTTTCAAGTCGGATGGCGGCTGGGGCTAGAGGGGGGAGTGGGGGCGTGGGGCTTGGGGATCGAGGGCGCGGGTTTGTGCACTCGAGCGGGCCGGACTTGGAGGTGTGCGCGCTGCGTTGGGGTGGCACTGGGTTTGCTGCGCGTGGGGGCATGAGTTTTCGTGCGGGCTTGTTTGCGGGATTTTTGGTGGGGGCGCTCGCGTTGGGGTGCCAAAAGGGTGTCGCTTCGGGCGGTGGGGGGAAGGGGAGCGACAGGGCCATGGCGATCGATGGAGGGGGCGTACCCGATGGAAGGGGCGAACTCGTCGACGCGGGGATGGGGCCGGTGATTCCCGAGGTTTGTGAGTACGATTTCTCGAAAGATGAAGTGACCGAGGTGCCCGAAACGGATGGGGACATCACGGCGGCCATCGATGACGGTGATGGTGGAGCGTTCTTTGCCGGGCGATTCACCGAGATCGCGGGTGTCGCCGTGCAGGGGCTGGCGCACGTGCGCGCCGACGGCAGCGTGGACGACAAGCTGCGCGATGGGGTCGAACTGTTCTGCGGCGACGGCCTCCAGAGCGAGCAGTGCTACGAGACCAGCATTCTGTCGATGGCCCGGGTGGGGCAAACGCTCTACTTGGGAGGCACGTTCGTGGCCGTTGCCGGAGGCGAGCGCAAGTACTTGGCGGCGCTCGACATCGAAACGGGCGAGCTGCTGCCGTGGAACCCCTACGGCTTTCCCACGGACAACGACAAACATCAGCGCGTGTCGTGCACCATGGGCGAAGACTTCGGCGTGAAGTCCATGGCCACCGATGGCACCAGCATCTTTGCCGCCGGCTGCACGCTCGATGCCTTCGACGCTACCAGTGGCGAGCGCGTCGAGACGTTTCGCGGACCGCTCATGACCAAACACAACGGCGACGACCAAACGTTGTCGCGCATCGCCGTCGAAGGCGACGTGCTCTGGCTCAATGGCAACTTCGAGTCACTTTGGTACCCGGCAGCGCCCAACGACTACCAAAACGGTGAAGCCGTGCCCCGCAGTCAGTGGGCCGCCCTCGACCGACGCACGGGGGATGTCCTGTCGCGCTGCGCACCGTAGGGTCTCGGGCTCGCGCGCGCCCCAAGGCGTGATCCGCGTCGACTGGCCACCAGGCGTTGGAACGCAAGATGGCGCATGATGGCACAGTCCGGATTATTGTAAGTATATGACATCTTGAGATTTGTTGTACCGCTTGGGCAGCCGGAATACTGGCACACAGGTTGCGCAGTGTTTCGGCATGCTCAAGCGCTCCTCCGGACTCGTGGTCTCGTGCCTTGCTTTGCTCTCAGGGTGTTCCGCTGCTTCCCAGGACCCCTCTCAACCCATCGAGGTCTCTGCCGCCGCGTACACCGTGAGCTACCGGAACGCGATCCGCGTGCCGGCCCACGGCACCGTTCTCGAGGCCCAGGCGTTCGCCACGCAGATCAAGACGTTGGACCCGGCCCAGGGCATTCGTTGTGCCGCCAACGATGCAGCGGGCTTCGGCGACCTCACGAGCTACCTCGGTGGCATCACCTGGACGCATCCCGCAGGGATCATTCGCGATGCCAGCCTGCCGCCGCTCTACTCCGGCAGGCGCGGTCCCGACTACGGCTACGGCGCCGACGCCTCGGCGGGTGCCGCGGCCGAAGCTTCCGCTGCGCCCAACATCGAGCGACCCGATCTGGTGGGGGTTCAGGGGGGCATTGCCATCTTCTTGTCCAAGCAGCATGGGCTCATCTCCGTAGACACGCGTGGGCCCCAGCCGCAGCTCAGCTGCGCCATGAAGTTGCCCGGCGAGCCCATGAACTTCTTGTTCCGCGGCAATGAGATCGTCGTCGTCGTCAACGCTCGCGGCGGCGGCGCCCGGTCGGCGCTGCTCCGCTTTGCCGTCGACAACGGGGCCTTCCGCTTCGTCGACGCGGTTCGCTTCGATGACCAACGGGTGGTCGACGCTCGTCTCTTTGATTCCACCATCGTCGCCTACACCTCGTGGACCAAGCCGCAGGCGCCGTACATGCCCTCGTCGCCCACACCGGCAGGAGCAGGTTCACCCTCCGGCGGTCGTGGCGAACCAAGCAGCGGTGGAAGCATGGCGGCGCCCTCGCCAAGTCAGCCCTACGGCGGCGGCAACCAGCTCGGAACCAAGGTGCTCGTCGTGCAGTGGGACGACGCGCTCAAGATCGACTGGGAAGATTCGCTCATGAACGACCCCGTGGCCGTCGACCCGCTCCAAGGCAAAGACCCCAACACCAAGTTTGAAAAGGGCCAGCTTGTGGCCGAAGCCAAGTCGTACCTCGGCTTCGTGGCGGCTTCGGACCGCTATCTCGCGGTGCCGCGCACAGTACGGCAAACGCGCTTCAGCCACATGGAGACGTACACGTACCAAGTCTGCAGCAACTACAACCCCCGCGCCGAGCAGGTGCAGAGCTGCAACGTCAACTACGAGCGCAAACCCAACCCTGACTACCGCGCACCGAACCCATCGACCGGCGACTACGCGTGCGAAGGCAAGGCCCTCGCCGACTGCATCAAGCAGGCGGCCCCCACGGTCAGCCAATACATCTACGTGCCCGTGGGCCAGACCTGCCAGCAGGTGTGGATCGGGCGCTGCGAGGCCTACGAGACGCGTAGCACCACCTACCCGCGCTTCAAAGACGAGGAGGCGACGGAACTCACCGTGTATCGCTTCGAGGCTGGCTCGTTCACCAAGCTCGATGGCTCCCTGTCGAAGATGGTCGAGAAGCAAGGTGCTCTGGCCTTCGAGCAAGGGCCGCTCTCGGTGAAAGGACTCATTCAGAACCGCAATCAGGTGCAGTTCCAGAACGGCCACCTGTACATGTTCGCCGACAACGCACTGCAAACCCTTGCGGTGGCGGGCAACTCCATCGCGTACATCAAACGCCTCGATGTTGCCGCCAGCACCCAGTCGAACCCGTCGGTGGTGTTCTCTGCCGACCGCGCGATGATCTCTTCGCCCGGGCCTTACAACGGAAGCATGTCGCAGTCGCAGGTGGCGATGCTCGATCTCACGAGCCCGGCGCTGCCCAAGACCATCACCCAATTCGTCATGGCCGGGCAGTCCACGCAGCTCATGATGGCGGCGGGCGGTATCTTGGGGCCGGGGCAGGTGTCCTTCCAGAACGGCGGCGTTGGGCGCAATCTCCAGAAGCTCACGCTGTTCTCTCGCGACAACGGCAGTGAGCTCGACAACCTGCTCTTGGGCACCGAGTACGATGCCTTTGCCTCTTCTTGGTTCGGCGCCACCGACGACCAACGCATTCGCCTTGGCAGCAACGGTCGCATCTTTCTGCCCTACTCGGGTCGTCACCACGCCGATCAATACGAGGCAACGGCCCACCGGCTCAACATCAGCCGCATCGACGGCGCGCGCCTGGTATCCGAGCGCAGCTTCAACGTGAGCGACGAGATCATCCGCACAGCTTCGGTGAACGACGACCGCTCGCTGGCCTTTGGAGACTCGGCCACGTATCAGGTAGACCGCAACAGCGCGAGCGGGACCTGGGAGATCTCCACTCTGCGCGAGTTCTTCACTCCCTTTGCAACGTACCGGCTCAACGACCAAGATCTGCACGCGCGCATCTCGCGCGTTGGCACCAAGTGCCGCATCACGACGCACGCTGGCATCACCGGCATCTTTGGCGACGACAAACTCGCGCAGGTCGAGCTCCCCTGCGGCTCGGGTTACCCCACGGGCTTCGGACCGAGCGTGCTCTTCGCCGAGACCCGCACCGGTGTCACCATCTCCGCCGACGGCAGGACCATCACCGTGCTGCCCGCGGCCGAAGTCGCGGCCAAGCTCGATGCCGTCCCGAAGGACACCTATTGCTTCCTGGAAGGCGTACCGTATTCCGGCCCCGTGGCTCAGCTAGACGCCGTCCCGGCCAAGGTGTTCTGCGAGAAGATCCCCGTGGCTGACAGCACGTGGGCCCGCCCCTCTCGCTGAGGCGAACGGCTTTTGCCTTGGGCCTCGCCCCTTCAGAAGTTCGTCGCGTTCGCCCAGTCGGTCTCGAAGGTGTCGTGCATGGATGTGAGGGCGCTGGTGTCGGAGATGATGACGCCGACTTCGCGGTTTTTGGTCAGCGACGTGTAGCTGATGTTCTCGGAGCCCAGGTATGCTTGCGCCCCATCCACCACGATGGCCTTGACGTGAACGCCTGGCGTCCCGAGCCAACGGGCCGCGATGGCCTTCTTCTTGAGCTCGTCACCGACGCCGTCGTTGGTCTCGATCCAGCCGGGTGCTGCCAAGATCACACGCACGGAGACGCCGGCGGCCTTGCGCTCGAACACGGCGTCTTGCACGGCCTTGTCCGAGAACTGCATCGACTCGATGTCGATGCTGGTCTTGGCGCTCTTGATGAGCGCCACCAAACGAGGCTGGGCATTGATCGGCGAGACAAGCAATCGCGTGCACGAGAGATCCGGCGTCATTTTGCTCCAATCGGCGTCGAAGAGCGCCGCCAGATCGCTCACGTCTTGTGCATCGGTGATGCGCGCCACGTAGTTGCGCTCTTTGAGCATGTAGCTGCGCGAGTAGTTGCCGGTGGTCACCAGTGCCTCGCGGCCGTCGACCACCATGCTCTTGGCATGCATGTACGAGAACTTGGGGTCGCTCCATTGGAACTTGGCCCCGGCGGCCTCGAGTTGCAGCCGGTACTTGTCGTTCACGTCCCGCTGGGTAACGCCGTCCAAGATCACGCGCACGTCGACGCCTGCCTGGGCCTTGGCTTTCAGCGTGTCCAGGATGCCGCCAAAGCCCATCAGGTACCCAAACACCACGATGCTCTTCGTGGCGCTCGCAAGGAAGTCCACGAAGGGTTTCTCGCCGGCCTGGGGCAGCACCCACAGTGCAACCGGCGTCGCGCGCGGGTCCGTGGCGTTGCACGCCGGGGCCTCGGGCTCGCTCGCGTTGGCTTGGCCGCTGGGCACCGGGGCGTTTGCCACGGGCGGCGCCGGGGCTTCCGGGTCGGGCACCGGCACCACGGCCGCGGGCGCCGGGTCTGCGGGCGTGTTCTCGGGGCCTTGGGTTCCTCCGCAGTGCAGGCAAAGTGCCACGAGTCCAATGTATAATACACGCATGAGAACCTCCGGTGTGCCGCCGTGGGCGGCAGGCAGGCCATTCATGCCTTGCCCAGAGGCCTCCGGCACGTGAGAGAAGGTTAAATTTCGGCCCAACGCACAGGGCACTCCGGCGCCAGCAAGTAGCCGTCGTCGCGGGTACGGAGCACGTCACGCAATCCCATTTTCCTGAGCTGAGAGAGGGCATTACGCACGCGGCCGAAGCCAGACTCCGCGTCCACCCGCTGGCCTGGCCATGCCACCTCGAGCACCTGGGACCATGGCACACCCTGCCCGGGTGCTGCGAACCACCGCTCGGCCAGAAGCAGCAACGCAAGGCGCAAGGGTTTGCGGCGCGCGAGATCCACCCGAACCCCGTCGAGGCCGACGAACCAACGTCCGTCTTTGGCGATGAGCAGTTGTTGCCCTTGTGCCGCGAGTGCGTACTCCAGCATGGCTGCTGCGCGCCGCACCCGCGACGATGTGCACTTGCCTGGCGCCGCGTCACGCAACAGGGAGCGAGCGTCAGAGAGCCCTTGGCCCTTGTGTGCGTTGTTCGCCGCGGCGAGTAGCGCGACCGCGAGTTTGGTCGCCGCGTCCTCGATGGGCACCTGCTGCGCCTCGTCGGTGCGGCCGGTCAGGCTCAGGAGCCACGCTCGATTTTCGCTCTCGAGATCCTGGGCGCCGAGCACGAGTGCCTTTGCGTAACACTGCGCTTCGGCATCGAGTTCGCCCAGCGCGTGGTGGTGATGGCCAATGTGCATCCACGTGGTCGACGCATGCCGCGCGCTGCCGACCTCTTGGTGGACCGCGAGCGCCTGCTGCAACAGTGGGCCCGCCACTTCTGGGCGCTTGGTTGCGACCTCGAGCGCACCGAGGTAGCTCAATGCCACACCTTCGAGGGCGCGATCGCCGACCGCGCGAAACAGGCCCAGTGCCAGATCCAGGTGGGAGCGGGCGACCTCGGGTTCGGCGAGCTCGAGCGCCACGTAGCCCAAGTGCATATGGTCTGCGGCAAGCGAGCGGGCGTTGTTGGTCTCGCCGTGAATGGCCAAGGCTGCCGTGTGTGCACGCCGGGCCTCGTCCATCAGGCCTGCACGGTGAAGGCTCACGCCAAGATACGACAGCTCGATGCCCTCGTTTTTGCGGCGCCCCAGCTCTCGATGCGCGGCCAGCGCTTGTTCGTGGCAGGTGCGCGCGCGCCGAAGCTGCCCTAGCGCGCCGAGCACTGTCCCCAGCTCGCCGCGGGCCACGGCGATGCGTGCAGGATCCCCAAGAGCGAGGCACAGATCTAGCGCGCGCTCCTTGTGGACCAAGGCCTCGCTGCCGTTGCCTTGGGCGCGATACACCGAGCCGAGCAACCGGTGCGCTTGCGCCAGGGCCTGCGTGTCGCTGCCCGCGTCCCGGAGTACAGCTTGCAGGTCGTCCGCCGCAGCCTGCAGGCGACCGTGGAGTCGAGCAGCCTCGCCGCGAGCCAGCAGTGCGCGCAGCGACGGCTCCGGCATCGCGGCTTCGTGAAAAGC
>JBIKNA010000029.1:0-31520 GCA_044358965.1 Polyangiaceae bacterium | reverse complement strand
CGAGTAGAGCTGCACCAACATGAGCGCCAGCAAGCCATTGTGACTGGGGCTGTGCGGGTCTTCTTTGGTGTCGGAGTGCCGGTGATGCAGCCGGTGCATGCAGGCCCAGCCCTTGGGGTCGAGCCCCGTGACCCAGTTGCCGGTCAGGGCCAGAAAGCGCCGGGTGAACGGTCGTAGCTGGACTGCGTTGTGCGTGAGACCGCGGTGGTAGAGCACCGTGATGTAGAAGATGTTGAGCAAATAGGCTGCAACGAACGTCAGCGCACACAGAACCAAATAGGGCACGTCCGGGGACTCCTTCCGGGTGAATGCGCGTGAGTGTACGGATGTTAACTGATTGCGCAAGGCGCGCTTGTCACTTCTGTTGCGCCGAACGTTGGGAACTTGCTGTAAACTAAAGCAAATATTCGATGTCACGCCTTGAACAGAAGCAGCAAACACGGCGCAAGCTCATCGAAACGGCCTTGGCCCTCAGCGCCGAGCGCGGTTTCGCTGCCGTGAGCTTGCGCGAGGTGGCGCGCGGGGCCGGCATCACCGCCGCGGGCTTTTACCGGCATTTCCGCGACATGGACGACCTCGGGTTGGTGCTCGTCGACGAAGTGGGCCTCGCGCTTCGGCAGCTCATTCGCGAGGCCCGCCGGCGCTACAGCGATCGTGGGCGGGTACGGGCCTCCGTCGAGGCGTTCCTCGAGTTCATCAACGCGAGCCCCCACCTGTTTCGCCTGCTGCTTGGCGAGCGCTTGGCCGGCGCCCCGGCGTTTCGGCGGGCGCTTCATGCCGAGATCGACCGTTTCGTCGCCGAGCTTTGCGACGATCTCGAAGCGCAGGCGCGCGCCGCAGGGCAAGAGCTCGAGGACGCCGCGCTGGTGGCCGAAGCCGTCGTCGCTGTGGCGTTCACCGTGGGCGCCGAGGCCCTCGAGCTGCCCAAACACCGCCAGCAGGCGCTGCTCGAGCGTATCGTCGGCGAGATCAACATCATCATGCGCGGCGCGCAGGTGCCGCCGAGCCCTGGGTCACCGCGCGCGCTCGAGCACAAGACCAAGGCACGCTAGAGCCTCGCTCTGGGGGCGAGGGTGCTAAGGAGAGCGCATGTTGGCTGCCTACTCGGCGTACTTCGCTGTCTTTGCTTTGGTCGTGCTCGCCGGGGGCATCATCGGCTTCGTCAAGGCCAAGAGCCGCGCGTCCCTCATCGCAGGGGTCGTCTCTGCGGCGCTGCTCGGCGCTTCCGTGTCTCTCGCGGCCACCCACGGGCGGGCGGGCTTCATCCTGGGCGGCGTGGTCTCTGTGGCGCTGCTTCTGCGGTTCCTGCCGGCCTACCTCAAGACCAAGAAGGCCATGCCCGCGGGCCTCGTGGCCTCGTTCGCTGCGCTCGGTATGGTGCTCGCCGCGGCGGCCACTTTTCGCTGACACAGGACGTCGTTCGTCGGCGGCTCCGAGCCGCTCGGCCCCCTCGGGCGACCACTTGACGGATCCCACGGTGGGATCTGCGCCTTCTGCGTCGTAGGCTCCTGGCAACGTGAGCTTTCTGGTCTTCGTCCACGATGTCGCCGTTGCGCAGCGCGCCGAGCTCGACCAGCTATGGTCTGCGCTTCGGCCGCGGGTGGGCGCCCAGCTGCACGTCGCGTGCATCGGCGCTGCGGCGCAGCAACACCCTACGCAGACCATCGAACTCGTGAGCTCATGGTCTCGAGAGGTCGAGATCGTCGCCCACGGGCAGCTGCACCAAAGGCCGCCGAGCCTGGACCCGTTCAGCTGGGTCACCGGGCGCTCCGATGAGTTCGCTGCACTGCCTGCAACGATTGCCGAAGGGCGTGTGCGCCAAAGTCGAGAGTTGCTCGAGGCGTTGTTTCGAAGGCCCGTGCGCGGTTTTGTGCCCCCGGCCTTTCGCTTTGGGACCTTGACCCTCGCAGCGTTACTGCGTGCAGGGTACACGTACGCCGCAGGGCTCGCGTGGCTGCGGCACCGCGGTGGACGAGTCCCCCTTGGCACCTATGCCTGGGACGCCGGACACCTGTCTGTGCTTTTTCCTGGGCTCGAGGCCATGGGACATGTGCTTGCTGCAAGGCCCGGTGCGCTGCCTTGCGTTGTGTTGCACCCCGCTGATGTCCGCCGGGGTCTTGTACCGCGCGCACTTCTTCGCATCGACGCGCTGCTCGAGCGGGGGCTTCGTCCGGTGCGCCTTGGGGATCTCGCACTCGGCCCCACGCGACAAGAGGCCCCATGCGGGTGGTAAAGCTCTGCGCCGATGGGGTGCTTTCGGCCCGGGCCCGGCGCATCGCCCAGCGCCTGCGTTCGGCGCTGCCAGCAAGTGGGCGTTTGCTCGACGTCGGGTCCGGCACAGGGCACAACGCCGCATATCTTCGGCGCACGTTCGACTTCGAGGTGGTCGAAGCCGACGTCACGAGCATGATGCCCGATGGCGCATCGCCCACGCTCTTCGATGGCGAGCACCTTCCGTTCGCGGACGATGCGTTCGATGGGGTCACCATGAGCTTCGTGCTCCACTACGCGCCGCGGCCCGCGCAGTTGCTCGCCGAGGCGCTCCGGGTGGCGCCGCGGGTGGTGATCTTGCAGTCCACCTATGAAGGCCGTGCTGGCTGGCCGCCAGGGGCCGCGCGTACATCGCTTGCGGTGCGCGACGCGTTCATGGGCCGCCTTGCGCTGCGAATGTCGAACGCCCTGGGCTACACGCCCGCGAGCCCAGCCTCGGCACTTGCGCCGCGTCGGCTTTTTGCCCGCCACGAACTCGTGGCCATGTGTCGCGGACCCGGTGCTCGCTTGCTCTTGCACGATGCGGGCGAGGCAACGCGCTTCGGCTTGCGTCGCGAACTGCTTGCCATCGAGAGGTGCCCATGAGGCTCAGTGTCGTCGTCCCTTGTCGCAATGAAGCCGCGCAGATCGAGACGACCCTCCGGTGCATTCTTGGCGCCACACAAGGCCTCGGCATCGACGTCGAGGTCTTGGTGGTGGCCAACGGGTGCACCGATGGCACCGTCTCCCTCGTGCGCAAGCGCGTGCCTGAGGTTCGCGTGGTGAACAGCGACGCAGGCAACGCGCCGGCTGCGCGCAACGAGGGAGCACGGCTCAGCCGTGGCGACGTGCTGGTGTTCGTCGACGCTGACACGCACGTTGACTCGACTGCCCTCGGGTCCGTCGTGGCCCATGTGGCTGCGGGCAAGCGCGCAGGCATCTGCGCCTTGGCGCCACAATCGAGTGGCCTGCGCGCGCGTGCGTTCTTTTGGTTTTGGAATCAGGTGCGCAGGTTGCCCCTGCCCAAAGCCAAGGCCATGCCCGCCTTCATGTTCGTAACCCGCGAGGCCTTCTTGCGCCACGGCCCCTTCGACGAAGACGTTCTGATTGGCGAAGAGTGGCCCATCCTCAGCGGGGTCTACAAAGAGGCTGCGAGCGCGCTGGTGTACGATCGCGGGCAGGTGGCACGGACCTCGAGCCGCCGCATGGACCTGCGACCCTTTGGCTACCTGCGGGTGCTCGGTCGCTATGTCTGGGCCGTTCTGCACGCAAGCGGACGTCGTGACTATCCCGATGATGTTCGCGAGGAGGCCTCGTGAAGACCACGCCGTTCATCCTGCTGTACGTGGCCCTGGGAGCCCTGGGGCAGCTTGCGCTGCGCATGGGGGCGCGATCTCTGGGCGCAGCCACCGACCGTGGCGCAAGTGCGGCCTTTTTTGCTGCGGCGCTCGGCAACCCTTGGATCCTCACCGGCCTTGCCGCGTGGGTGCTGTCTACCGCCGTGTGGATGTTGGTGCTCGCGCGCACGGAGGTGTCTTACGCGTACGGCCTTTCGGCGCTTGGCTACATCGTCGTTCCGGTGCTCTCGTATCTGGCGCTCAAAGAGCCTTTGCCTCCGCTCCGGCTGCTGGGGATGGCGCTGGTGGCAGCCGGCGTTGTGTGTGTGTTCTTGAGCAAAGGCGTGGCCCGTGCTCCGTGATCTGCTGGCCAAGGCGGGCAAGCGCGCGGGGCTCTGCCAAGTGCTCATCGGCGAGAGCACTGTGCGCAAGCGTCGATGGCCCTGGGGCGACGCCATGGCGTTTGCCCAGAACCAGACCTTGGCCCTGTTGGGCGAACCCGTGCGCATCTTGTCTCGGGCCGCATGGGTCGAGCGGGAACAGCTCGCGTGGTGTGGGCGAGCCCACCTAGACGGTCCTTGGCTCGTGGTTCCCAGGATCAAGGGGCCCACGCTGGGCCAGCGGATGGCCGTGGCGACGGCACCGGAGGCCATTCGGGCATTGTCTGCGAGCCTTCATGCCCTGGGCGCCTTGCATCATCGGGGCCTCACGCACGGCGACGCCACCTGCGACAACGTTTGCGTCCATGGCGACGAAGCAACGTTCTTCGACTTCGAGCAGGCGCACGTGGGGGCCGGCCCTGCGCAGACGTTTGCCGCCGATGACTTGGTTGCACTTGTGTACAGTGCACTTACATTGCTGCCCTCGGCACTTGTGGCCGATGTGGCAGAACAAGCCTTAGGGCCCGAGCAACGCCACGTGGTGACGGAGTATGCGCGGCGATTTCCACGCTCGGCGCCCTACCTGCAGCAGGCGCGCATGGATGGTCGCTCCGAAGCCTACCGCGAGGTGGCGCGCTACTTGGGGCGTTGAGCTGGAACGGTTGTTCTGCGCGCCCATGGCCACCGCATCGGCCGAAGCGGTGGCCCGTTGCCTTAGGGGGCCGGCGGCTGCGCGGGCGGCGCTGGCTGCGGGTTCTCGAGGGCGTCGAGCAGGGCTTCGACCTCGGCCACGTGTTTGGGCCCCAACTTGACGCTCATCTCGGGTAGCGCTCGGCGTGCCTCGCGCAGCGTCATGCGTCCCTTGTCGAACTCTACGCAGATGAGGCACATGCCCTTAATCGTAGCTTCCCTTTGGCAAAAGGGGAGCGCACCGGCCCATTTTCTTTAGGCGTGTGCCTGCCGCTTGGGGATGGACAGCTCGAAGGTGGCACCTCCGCCTTCGGTGGGGCGGTATTGCAGATCGCCGTGGTGCGCCGCTGCAATGCGTCGCACCACCGATAGACCTAGGCCCGTGCCCGTGGGGCGCGTGGTGAAAAAAGGAGTGAAGATCTTGTCGAGGGAGCCGCGCTCGACCCCCTCGCCGTCGTCGGCCACGGACACGCGCACCACGTCGCCGTCGGGGCGCGCCGCAATGCGAATGCAACCCGTGCGGGCGCAGGCCTGGATGGCATTCGTGGTGAGGTTGACGATGGCCTGCCGCAACAGGCGCGGATCACATTCGATGGGCGACGAGCCCTCGGCGACGTCGATTTGCACTGGCGCGTGGTCTTGTTCGTGGCCGCCAAGGGTGGCGGCGACGGCGTCTTCCAGCAGTGGACCCAGTTCGGCGGAGACAAAGACAACGTTGGTGGGCCGCGCGAACTCGAGCAGGTCCGTGGCCATGCGCTTGAGGCGTTCGGCTTCGTCTTGCACGATGCCGAGCAGTTCATCGTTACGCTCGGGGCCTTTGCGAAGCTGGCTGACGGCGTTGAAGATGATGGCGACGGGATTGCGCACCTCGTGGGCCACGACGGCGCTCATCTCGCCCAATGCCGCGAGGCGCTCGCGACGCACCAACTCGGCTTGCGCGGCTTCGAGGGCTCGGGCGTTCTCGGCAAACTGCTGCGCAAACGAACCGGCCACAGAAGCGATGAGCCCGAGGAACCCAAGGTCGAGCAAGTAGGGCGTGGGAAGTACATCGGCGGAGGCCAGGCCGTCGTTGATGCCCGTGAGCAATAGAACGCCGAGCCCAAAGCTTTCGGCGCGTTCGATGCGGTCGGCCTTGGAGAAGCGACGCAAAGACCGCACGAAGAGTATCGCCATGGCCAAAGCGAAGTAGCCAAAGGCGAGATTGCCAAGCCACGTGGAGTGCCAGTCGACGTAGCGCACGTTGGCCCAGGGAATGTCGTGGAGCCACACCTCGTCCGTGTAGAGCAGCCGAGGGATGGGGCCCAAAATGCCCCAGGCGATGGCGCCCGCAATGATGAGCTTCTCCCACGTGTAGAGCTTGCGACCCTCGCGGGCAGCGGTGAACAGGTACCAGAGCGCCCCGTGCAGTGCTGTGAACAAGAGCCCGCAGCGCAGCGCAAACCAAGCAAGCGTGGGGGAGCCCGAGGCCATGGCGGCGTTGGTGGAGGCGTAGAGACCACCGGTGATGCACGACAACGCGAAGAACCGTGCACCACGCGCATGCGGCGCCGGGGCAATGACGAGCGTGGTCCCGCCAAACAACAAGCCGATGAAACACGCCGTGAGCGAGATCACCGCAGCGGGGTTCAACGGATGCGACGCGTCGACCATTTCTGACGATCCGTTGATTACCAGTCGCGCCGTGCCCCTGCAACGCGCCGGCCCGTCTCGTTCGTTGATGCCGTGGCCAAGGCAAGAGTGGCCCGGCGCGTGCGACGCACGGCAAAGGGGCAGGGGCCAAGCCGCGCTGCATCGGGGCCGGGTGCGCGTTCTCCGGCACCGATGACGCACGCGCCTTCGCTCACCTAAATGACCGAGCGCGATGCGACGGTCAGGCCCCGCTCGCCTTTTGGGCTTGGGACCCAAAAGTAGGAGGTGGGCAGTCCCAGCGGCAATGCCTTTGGGGCCAAGGACACGTGTCCTCCGGTAACAGATGAAGCCAAAGCGGCGAGCTTGATCGAAGATATGCTCGGCGATCTAGCGGGCCACCAGGGCGTACTCCACCACCGAGCCTTCCGCGCGCGAGGTGAGCGTGAGTCGCCTCGTGGTGTCGCTGCACGCGACGGTGACCTCGAACACGAGCGCGCCGGCGTCGTCCACGGCGCGGAGCTGGTCTCCGGTGAGCGTGAACTTGCCGGCGGCGTTGAACGGCGTCTGCGCCACCTCGTAGTTGAGCGCAAAGGTGCCATTGCGATTGAAGTCGGCGGTGCCCGACGCGGGGTTGACCACCGGCTTCTGGCCCGTCTTGCTGACCGTTGCGCTCTCGAAGTACCAGCCGTTGTAGAACCTGGCACACACACTGGTGGTGCCGGCCTCGGGGCTGATGACACTGCTGCCCGCATCGCTCGAGCTTGGGGCGCAGGTTTCGTCACGGAGCAGGGCAAGTACGACAATGGCTCCAAAGATGGCACGCATGCCCGCAGGCTAACCCAGCGCGGTCCTGCGGACGCACCACAACGGCACGCGGAGCACCATCTTGGTGCGCCTGACTGCGCCTCGGTGCTCGGGACGTCGCAAAATGGCGCTTTCGAGCGTCGGCCCGTGCCTTGCTGCAGGGGGATGTCCATGAAGAACATCCCGTCCTGGGGCCGCGTGACTGCATCGCCGCACGAGTTTTTGGTCCATCTGCGCAATGGGCGCTTGATCACGAGCGGCCATGGGGCCAGCTGCTTCAAGTGGCCTTCGGACAGTGTTGGCCTCGTGCCCACGGTCATCACCAAACTTTCCTTTCGTGCAGACCAGGTCACCGTCGAGAAGGTGGGGGTCGAGGTGTCTGGCCTGGCCGTCTACCGGGTGGCCGACCCGGTCTTGGCGTTTCGCCTGATAGATGCGGACCGCGCCGGGCTTACGGACATCTTGCGGGACATGTTCGTTGGAGCTACCCGACGCATCGTCGCGAGCCTCACGCTCGAAGAGTGTCTGCGACATCGCAAAGAGCGCGTGGCCGCCGCGCTGCTCGAGGAGATCACGCCGGTGCTGGCGGGTCGCGGACGTCCGGACGACGAAACCGACGCTGGCTGGGGTGTCGTGCTCGACACCATCGAGATCCAAGACGTGCGTGTGCTCTCCGAAGAGGTGTTCCAGCGCCTGCAGGCACCTTACCGCGAGACCCTTGCGCTCAAGTCGCTGCAGGCCAAACAGACGGTGCTCGACGAAGCCGCTCGCCTCGAGCACGAGCGGGCCCGTGTGGCCGAGCAAACCCGCGTTGCCCTGATGGCCGCCGAAGAAGAGCGCGTGCTGCGCACCCGTGAGCGAGAAGAAGCCGAGCAACGACACAAGATGGCCCTGGCCCAGGCCGCACAAGAGGCCCAGATCGAGCGTGACCGACGCAAGGCTCTTGCCGACCTCGAGCGGGACGCGCTGGTGCTCGAAGGAGAACGCAAGCGCATCGAGCAAGAGACCGCCCTCGAGACTTTGCGCCGTCGCTCCAAGGTGGCCCTCGACGACGGACAACTGCGGGAGCTCATGCTGACGCACACCATGCCCGAGATGGCCAAAGCCCTGCGCGGGAGTTTCAACGAGATCAACCTGCAGACCACCAGCTCCGATCTCGCTACGGTGCTGGAGCAGGGGGTCGTGCACCTTGGCCGCGCGCTCAAGGCGGCGGAGTAGTCCGTGCTCGTCAGCTACGGCGCGTCGGGGGTGACGATGCACGAGGTGGTGGCCGTGGCGTACAGGCGACCTTCGGTGTCGAGAAGCTTTCCGTCGGCCGAGGCAATGCGCTTGCCCACGTGCAGGGCGAGGCCTTCGGCGCGGACGACGGGTACCTCGGCGCCCAGGGGTCGCACGAAGCGGATCTGGATGTCGATGGTGGCGAAGCCGAAGCCCGCGGGCAACGCCGATTGCACCGCCGCGCCCATGGCCGACTCGAGCAGCGTGGCCATCCAGCCACCGTGCACCGTGCCCGCGGGGCTGTATTGCCACTCTGCGGGTTTGCCTTCGAAGACCGCACGCCCCTCGTCGACCTCGACCAAGGCGTAGTCCAGCGTCATCGACATGGGGGACGCCGGCTGCTTGCGAGCAATGACGTTGCGCAAGCTCTCGAGTCCAGTGTTGGCGCCGCGGGGCGAGGGTACCGGTCGCGGGTAGGCATACAGACGTGTCACGGTGCCTCCGCGGTTGCGCTCGCTCGAACTCATGGCCTTTGGTCGTAGCCCAAGGCTTGCCTTGGGCCAAATTGAGGACAGCGCGTATCCGGCGTACGCTCGGGGGTCGCACCGATGGACGCCCAAGCCTGTACCCTGACCGCGAAGCTCGCCATGGCCCGCGATGTGATTCCACGTGGGCGCCTGGGCACCCTTTGGGGCGGCTACGGGGAGCTCTACCGCGTGGAACTCGTGGGCGCTCAAGTGGAACACGCCGTCGTGAAGTGGGTCGCTCCTCCTCCGGCATTGCGGCAAACCGGTGGCGTCTCGCACCAGCGCAAGTGTCGCTCGTACGACGTCGAGACCAGCTTTTACCGGCGCTTCGCCGGCCTGTGCGACGACACCTGTCGGGTCCCACGTTTGCTCGGGGCGCACTGCGAACCCAACAGGTGGGTCATCGTGCTCGAAGACTTGGACGCCGCGGGCTTCGGGCGTCGGATTCGCGGACGAGATGCCAACGCATCGGACGCATGTGTGGCATGGCTTGCGGCCTTTCACGCGCGCTTCCTGCACCAGGCCCCCGAGGGACTCTGGCCCGTGGGCACGTATTGGCACCTGGGCACACGGCAAGAAGAGCTACGCCGCATGCGCAACAAGGACCTGCAGCAGCGGGCGCCGGAACTCGACCGAGCGCTGCGCAGCGCTCGCTTTCGTACGCTCGTGCACGGAGACGCCAAGGCCGAGAACTTCTGCCTGGACACGCGTGGCACCCAGGTCGCTGCGGTGGACTTCCAATACGCAGGCGGAGGGGTAGGGGTGCAAGACTTGGCGTACCTGCTCTACGGCAGCCGCACGGCGCCCTCGCAAACGCTGGACCTGTACTTCTCCCTCTTGCGCGCGGCTCTGCCGGCGAGCATCGACGCTTCGGCGCTCGAGGCCGAATGGCGCGCGCTCTACCCCGTCGCCGTCGACGACTTCCGACGCTTCCTCGATGGCTGGGCTGGCTAAGGGAACCACCGCGCACGCAGGGGGGCGAGGGACTCCTGGATGGAGCGTGATTGTCGAACTCGCGCTCAGAACGGCAGGGGGATCATCCGACCAAAGCCGTCGATGCTCTCGATGACCGTACGGGTCCCCGACTCGATGGTCTCGTTGGTCCAGCGCGCTGCGGCCTCGCTGGTCTCGAGAACGGACTTGGTGGTCTGTTGCGTTGGATTCATGCGCGAGTCTCGGAGCTCCAGTTTCTCGGGTCCACGCAGGCTCTTGGCATCGACGCCGTAGGGCTGCGCCACCACCGTCGATTGGAAAGTGCTGCTCGCGGTCCCGCCGTCCTTCCGAACGCCGTGCGCCACGCCACGCATCATCGCGCTCCAGGTCCAGTCTTGCGCCGTGGTGCCGCCACCCACGCCAGAGCCCGATACGGTTGGCGCATCGCGACCGGCGGTCCACACCACGAAACGATCGGGGCTACCCTTCACGGGCGTGACGCCCCAGAACCGGTAGCCGCTCACAGGGTGCCAGTTGCTCGGCATCCAACCGGCCGCGCCAAGCCAGCCGTCGGCGTTTTTGGTCGCGGTGACCACGCCGAAGGACTTGGGGCCGCCGGGCTTCCCGTCGACGGTTCGCACGTACATGATGGGGGCGGCCTTGTTCGGGCGGACCACCAGGTCCACCACGTCGCCCTTCGGCCGCGCCTTGGCGGTGCTTGCTGGCCACGTGACTTCGGCGTCGAAGCGCGGGTCTTTGCCCGTCGCCCCGGACGGGTCGTTCTGCATCTTCAGCAAGAAGGCCTCGGGGGTCACGCCCGGGGGCATGGTGACCTCGATGGCGTAGAAGTCCGTACGGTTCCACTCGCCCCAACCACCGCCCTCGCCGTTGGCCACGGTGCCTGGCACGCTCGGTGTGACGCCCTTGGAATTGATCTTCAGCAAGTCCTTCCAAACGTCATTGATGGACCCCATGGCTTCGGGGCTGTTCCAGCCCTTGCTCAGGTCGAACTCGACGATCTCGGGTCGGTCGCCAGTTTTCTTGGCGTTGCCCCCGTTGCTTTTGCCGCCGTTCGGACCGGTTTTGCCTTTGGCGGCGGGCGCGTCTGCGCTTGCTTTGCCGCCACCAGCGCTGGCGGGGGCGGCGCCCGTGACCGGCGCAGAGGCCGGCGTCGATGGGGCGTCGCCACTGGGCTTGCCGTCGCCCGTGGGGGCGCCCACGCCCGGTGTTGCGGGGGCGGGTTGCGAGCCGAGACCCGCAGCTTCCGCTCCGCTGCAACCCATCTGCGTGCACTTGACGCCGCCGCCCGCTCGGCTCTTCGCGTCGCTTACCTTGGCCTGTCCGACGGCGGTCGCGTTGGCTGGCGCGGGGTTGCCTGCCAGGCTCCGGATGCGGTCACCCTGTCCCTCGCTGCCCTTGTCGACGTCCGAAGCGAAAGCTCGAAAGGCGACGACGCTCGTCAGCGCCACACAGGCCACCACCACCATGTATTCCACCATCGAAGCGCCACGCTGGCTCAAACCGCTCATTGGTAACGAGCAACTTCTGCAAACCGAACGCCAGGTCCGGTCGTCAGCCAAACGGCAATTATTCCAAGCGCTTGTGCTGGGGCGCGCACCCGAATGAGGGGTTAAGGGTTACCCAGTAATCCTTGGCGATATCCGGGCCCATTGTACGCGCGGGTGCGACTCGCAATGTGTCGGGTCCACGCCCTAGGGCGTGCAGTACGCGCCCTTGTACGGGTTGGGGCGGCACGTGCTCTTGCCCATCCACCGCGCCAGCACGGTTTCGTAGCTGGTGGGGTGTCCGGCTTGCCAGATGCCGCGCTTGTTGGCGTTGGCCTCGGCCTCGGCATACAGAAGCGCTTCGTGGATGGGCGAAGCCGCGCAACCAAACTGCGTGTAATATGCAGTGTATCCGTCGCGCACGAGTGTGGTCTGGAACAAGGTGCCGTCCACGAAGACCAAGCCCAACGTGCGGCCGAAGGTATCGAGGAGCGGGGTGCCCTTGGGGGTGCCCTCTTGAACGGCGACCGCGAACTCTTTGCCGGCCTTGAGCATGGCGTCGACCTTCTTGGCCGTTTCGATACCGAAATCCGTGGTTTCGTCGCCGTGGGACTCTTCGGTATTCACATACAAGAACCGCACCGTCGTGTCTTTGCCGTCGGGGAACACGAAGTGTGCGGTATCGCCGTCCACCACGTATTTGAGCGAGACCTTTTGCGGCGCCAAGAACCCGCTGGGCAGGTCTTCGGGCGATAAGAGCTGCGGCTCCGGACACTGGCTCACGGCGCCCGTGGGCGCGTCGCTGCCGGCATCGACGCCGGCGCTGGCATCGAAGGGGATCGGCGCCGGCGTGTTGAGCGACGCGTTGCTGCAGGCCACGGCCAGAGCCCCGGCCAAGAAGGTCAGTGTGAAGGAGCGCAAGATGCCTTCAAACATGGCACCAACCTGCCCCGAGCGCGAGCAAGAACGAAGGTGGCCGCCGCGCTCTCGTCTGGGCTCCCCGCCGGCGAACTGTGTTCGGAGCAGCGCTCCGGGCTGGTGTACCCTGCCGGACGTATGAGCTTGCCCTGGCAAACCCTCGCCTCCGAATCCACTCCCGACGGGAAGCTCGAGCTACGTCGTCGGGGCGAGCGTGACTTTCACATCACCATCGACGGCCGCATCTTGATGACGAGCACGGCGCATCGCTCCGAAGATGCCTTGGCGCAGCTCGGGTGTACGCCCATCGCAACCCGCCCGAATGCCCGCGTGCTCGTCAGCGGCTTGGGCATGGGGTACACGCTGCGCGCCGCGCTCGACTGCCTCGGCGAGAGCGCCAAGGTTTTGTGCGTCGAGCTGAACCCCGTGGTTGCGGCCTGGTGCGATGGTCCCTTGTCCGGCCTCACGTCGCACGCCACCAAAGACCGCAGGGTCAAGATCTTGCTGGGCGATGTCAGCAGCGCCATCGCCGAGGTGGCCCGCGACAAAGAGCAACCACGTTTCGACGCCATCGTTCTCGACATGTACCTAGGCCCCAACGCCCGCGTGACCCACGGCGATCCGCTCTACGGGCATCGGGCCATCTCTCGCGCACGCGCCGCGCTTTCCCCCGGCGGCATTCTGGCCGTCTGGGGCGAGAACGAGTCTCCTTCATTCGAGCGCATTCTCACGGACCAGGGCTTTGGCATCGAACGCCACCGCTCCGGGCGCGGTGGTCGCGTCCACCACGTGTACATTGCAACAAACGGCGCCGCAGCCCCGCGCAGGCCCCAAGGGTCTGGGGCCAGCCGCCCCGCCGGCGCCCCACGCTCCGCAAGCGCATCGTCAACCCCTCGAAAGCCCACCAGCGCAAGCCTTCGCAAGGGCGCCGCAGCCGGCGCTCGCAAAGGCCCCGCACGCAAGGCGCGCAAAGACGGACCCTTCGGCCCCAAGCCCAAGAAGCGTCGCTAACCTCTTCCGCCCCTTGCCAGAGCAAGCGCTCCCCGCACCCGCACCGCGCGCCCCGGCCGAGCGCCGTCTCTCCCCGCACCCGCACCCGCACCCGCACCCGGCCGAGCGCCGTCTCTCCCCGCACCCGCACCCTCGGCCCCGCACCGCGCGCCCCGGCCGAGCGCCTTCTCTCCCCGCACCCGCACCGCGCCCCCCGGCGCGGTCACCCAGCTCTCAATCGAGCGCCAGCCCCGCGATGGAGCCACCCTGGACGCACTTGGTCCAGGCAACCCGGGCGTTGCGGTCGAGCTTGAACTCCGTCCCCTGGACCCGGATGGCCACGAAAGCGCGCGAGGGCAATACGCCGTCCTCGATGATGATGCGCAAGCCCCCCGCGCTCGCGTTGATGGTCCAGCCCATGTAGGTCTGGCCGTCGAAGGTCAGCTCGACGCGTGCGCTGAGAGGCCGTCGCGCACGGACGCTACGGCGGCAGTTGGGACGTTGCGTCGCGGAGATGATGTTGGTCTGCATGAGCAACAGGACTACGCCCTTGCCACGCGCCTGGATCCACGGCCCCCCATGATCAAAAAGAACCGAACAAAATGCCGGCCAAATGACCGAGCGTCGCCCGACGACGCAAGCGTCGCGCGCCCCTTTTGGGCGGGCGGCAACCGCTAGCGACCGGGCCCCTGGAAGCCCACACCGGGCTTGGACTGAGGGACGTGCCGGCTGCCACCGGACAGGCCGATCCAGAAGATGATGCCCGCGGCGAGCACAATGGCCGCCAAGAAGCCGATGATCAGGTGCTTGCCTTTGACCACCGGTGCGGAGACCCCGCCACGTTTGGGAGGGGCGTTGCTCATGCTGCACCTTGCACGAAGCGAACGAAGCCCTCGATGAAGGTCTTGAGATATTCGCGTGTGGCGGTGTCCACCAAGTTGCCCTCTTTGTCGAACACGGTGCCGGCGCTGGCAACGCCCATGCGTCCGCCGAACCATGCGCGAGTACCTAGGGTCCGAAGGGTGGGCAGCCAAGCGGCTTGCGCAAGAGAAGTTGCACCCCGTCCCGGCGTTGCACCCATGATGGCCACCGGCCGGTTGTCGAAGACGCGCTTCATGTCGGCGCTGGGTCGCGACAGCCAATCGACGGTGTTCTTGAGCACCCCAGGCACCCCGTTGTTGTACTCCGGAGAGGCCAGCAACAGCCCGTCGGCTTTGACGATGCGCTCCTTCAGGTCCGTGACGGCCTGGGGAAACGCAGCAGCCTCGAGGTCTCCGTCGTACAACGGGATGTCCTTGATGCTGGCGATGTCGAGCACGCTGCCGGGCGGCATGAGGCCCTGCGCCGCACGAAGCAGCGCCGAGTTGAACGACGCCGCGCGCAGGCTGCCCGAGATACCGATGATCAGAGCCATGCGGCGCAGTCTACGCACGCCCGGCGCCCGGCGCCATCACGCCGTGCGCCTTCGACCCCATGCTGCCTGATACGCCGCGGTGACGATCATGGCGCCGATCACCGACATCACGAAGCCTGCGACCTCTCCTTGGCGGTAAAGCCCCAAGCTCTGCCCCAAGAGGCCGCTCAGCATAGACCCCAGCACGCCGATCAGAATCGAGACGACCCATCCGCCCGGCGCTTGCCCCGGGGTTAAAAAGCGCGCCACCGCGCCCACAAGAAAACCGAACAACAGAAACATGAGAATGTGCATGGTTGCCTTCCGTGATGTGAACGTTGCTGCCGGATGTGCGCGCGTCTGTACGCCGTCGGGGCTGCGGAGTTAGCCGCGCTGCGGCGTTGTTGTGTGGCGTCGGGCCTCGGTGGTGCGCGTCATCACGTAGCTCCACAAGAGGTCGAGGGCCGCGACGGTGAGCGCACTGCCCGCCGCCGAACGCAGGAGCCGGGAACCAAGGACCACGCCGCCGCCAAAACCGACGACGCCAGCGACGCCCAGTGCGCGGTAGGGGTTCCTTCGCATCTGGGCGTCAATGTTGTGCGGCAGAGCGCGGAGCCATCGCTGCGCGCGCCGCCCACGGGAGTCGCCGGCTGCTGGAGACTCCGCGTGATCGTTGTTGGCGCGGAGCGATGCCCGTAGAGGCACGTCATGGTCTGCGTAGCCGTAGGCCGTTGTCATGTTGCGCGGTCGTGCAATGGCTGTGCCGCGACGTGACCAAGGCGCGACCAGGCGCGGGATTGCGACCATCCTTGGTTGAGCGCGAACCCCAGCAACAGGGCGAGCACGTGCAGATACACCGAGGTCATGGTGGCCGCGATGGCCGAAAGGCCGGCGAGGTACGCGCTGCCATCGCCGGTGACGCGCACCAACGCCCCATACGCCACCACAAGCGCAGCCTGGAGTACGGTAGCCAGGGCGGCGCCGGGCACAATGGGCAGCCGCTGCCTCGTGTGCGTGGGGACCCCGACCGCATACAGGCAACCTGCGATGGCAAACACCAGCGCAGCGCCAAGCAGCGCGCGCACCAAGAGCTCCATGCCGTCCGGCGCAGACACACTCGCGTCGATGAGGCTGCGTACCCGCTGCACGGCCCCGGTCAGCACGGCCAACGCCGCGCCGCCCAGCGACAAGCCCAGGCAGGAGAGCAACGCCACGGCCCGCTTGTGCACCCACCCCCGAGACGTACCGCTCATGCTCTCGAATGCATCGAACAGTGCGTGCACACCGCTTGATGCGAGCCATACGTACACAATGGCTCCCAGCGGTCCGAGCGCGTTGTCTCGGAGCGCAATCACTTCGGACAGCTCCTTCTTTACCAGTGCCCGCATCGTGTCGGGCACGGCGCCGAGCCACGGTCCGAGGTTGGCCCCGTCGCCCAGAACGAGCTTGGCTGCAAGCATGCCCGCCACGGCCACCAAAGGCAGCAGCGACAAGAAGAGCCAAAAGGCGACCTCGGCGGCCAGCCCAAAAACGCGCGGCCGGAGCACATACCGTTGGAGCAGCATGGTCACACTCCGAAGTGCCTTGGCCTTTCGCATCGGCCCCCGTCCAGCACGTCTTGCGCCAAGGGAGCGCCGGGCGCAGGCCGCGCACTCGATGCAACGGTCTTCCCGCATCATTCCGAAGGAGAGGCGATCCAATTGATGGACGCCGACATGGGTAGAGCGGGCTTGGCCCCAAGAACGGCGGCGATGCCGCGGCACGGATGCTGCGATCCAAGGCGGACATCAAGCCCAAAGGAGCAGAGACCATGACGACAAGCGAACTTCCGGTACACGGCGAGCGCGGGCCACTGCCCGAGACCCAGGAGCAGGTGTTTGCTTTGCGGCAACTGGGCACGTTGTGTCGCGTCGAGTTGGGCGCGGCGGAGACCTATGAGTTGGCGCTTGGCTCCACGTCGCTGCACCCCTTTCACGAGGTTCTTCAGCGCAATCGCGCGTCACACGCGGCGCGCGCTGCGACTCTGGCCGCGCGCATCCAGGCACTTGGAGGCGAGGCGCCGGAGTCTGCGGGCGCCTGGGCCGCCGTGCTCGCCCTTCTGCAGGGGCCCGCATTGGGGCTCAGCGACAAGGTCGCCCTGCGCGTACTCCGCGCCGGCGAAGAGCGAGTCCTCGAGCACTACCGGGTCGATGGCGAGGGGGTCGACGTCGAGAGCCAACGCATGCTCTTGGCAGATGTCATGCCGGCACAGGTAGAGTCTTGCCGCGCTGTCGTCGAGCTTGCCGCGGTGGTCGACTCCCTCTCGCCGCCGCCTGTGGTCTAGGGCGGCTCCGGGGGGCTAGACCGCCGCAGCGACTGCCGTTGTTCCAGTGGCACTGGTGGGCACCTTGGGCTCTTCTTCCGTGCGGCGTACGAATGAGGCGCAGAGATCGCCCTGGAGTTCGATGAATGCGGCTCCAATCACGACCCTCGCGGACTCTACGCCGGCAACAAAGTGCAACGCGGGCACCACGGCATCGGGCAGCCGTGCATGGATCCTCCCGAGGGCCGCCAGGTCCACGTCCAGCAGCGATCCGTGCTCGGCCAGTAGGGCGCCAACCCGATCGACCAAAGAACGTTCGAGTAGTTCCGGTACCGCCCGGAGTTCGGCATGCTCGATATACACGCGCAGCCGAAGCTCGGGCTTGCCCGAGACATTGGACTCCACACTGGGCTGCAAGATGATGGAGAGCTCGCGCAAGGCCAGGGGGACCGGGATCCCGAAGAGCACCGGCCAGGTGACGTGACCTACGCAAACCACGCGAAGGCCCCGGGTGGGCACCAGCTCGACCCTGGTTACTGCGGAGCATTCGAGCACCTGGCTCTGTTTGTCGTCCGAGAGCTCCAGGCGCAGCGGTACCAGGGATGCCACGAGCTGCCTCAGATCTGCGAGCCCAAAGGTAATGGATACGTTCATGAAGAGTGCCTTGGTGGAAGGGGGCGGGCGCAGCAGGGCGCGTCGGACCTGGGGCCCGGGCGCCAAAGCGCCACGATGCCCAAGGAGAGGTTGTCGACAGCTGAGGGGGGAGTCCGGCATGGCGGGCCGAACTCCTTCACGGGTCTGCAGGGCGTTCATGCTGCAGCGCTGCTACCGGACGTCGCGACCCTTGGCACGGAAGCCGTCTTTCACTGCCTCTCGCACCTCGGTGACTTCGGTTCCGACGGCGTGCGCAGCGCCCTTGAGCGCGTGCGCTGCGTCCTCGGCGTCTTTGGCGAGCGTTGCCGCCTTCTCTTCGCCGGCAGAGACGAAGGACTTCACTGCCGACGCAATACGGCGTCGCAGCTTGCGGCCAGACGTCGGCGCAACCAGGAGCGCGGCGCCGGCCCCGAGCGCGAAGCCCGAGGTGAACGTTGCGATGGTGCCCAAGGTCGAAGAACGCCGTGTGTAGCCCGCCCGCTCGACCAGATCATCGAGGTGAAACGAGCGCGCGATGCCGTAGGCCTTGCCCAGCTTCGACAACACGTCGCCAAAGCCTCCTTTGGTGGCCTCCGCGATGTGCTCGGCGGTGTTCGCCGCAGCGCTGGCGCCGTTCTTGAGATCATGGATGGTGGAGTCGATGGTCGTCTTCATGGGATTCGAGGTTCTTTCGGGGTACGCGGTTGACGGTGGCGTGGCGGCCATAAGCAAGGCCAGTGCCGTCGATGCGTGGCCTCCAGACCGGGCACCTCGCCGGTGACACAGGCGTCGTTGGGCGAGCAAGTTCACATCAGATTGATGCTCACTCGCTCGAATTGATGGCACCCGAGCACACGCCACCGCAAAGGTCCGCGTCGTGTAGAGGCGCGGCAGGCGGCACGCAAGCTGCAGCTCTCGCCCTGCTTGCCTTGCTTCCGGAAGAATATCGACGCGCGTCGCGCCCCCAGAGTTTCCGCCATGGCTTTCGTCATGGCCCTTCTGAACGGAGGTCCCCATCGCGACGCGCTGGCCCAGACGGGTGGGGCAAAAAAGCTGGACCCGGCGATCTTGCCGCTGGTGGGTGGGGACACCGACGTTGGCCTGGGCATAGGCTTTCTCGCGTCTCTTGCGCGCCCGGCCGACGCCGGCGTCGGCTTTCGTTGGAAGGCCGCGGCCACGGCTGTCACCACGTTCAAGCTCGCCGATGGCGCCATCGTGATCCCGTACCAGGACTACGTGCTGCAGCTCTCGCAAGTGGACGTGCCCAACGAGCGGGGCCGTCTCTTCTGGGCGCTTGGGTACACCGACGCGCGCCTTCGTTACGCCGGGCTCGGCAATGCGTCGGCCACGGCGCGGAGCCCAGAGCATGCGCAAGCAAGTGGTCCACTACGCGACGTTCTTCGATGAGTCCGTCCAAGGGCTCGAGGTCGGCTCGCCGGTGAAGTTTCGCGGCGTCACCATCGGCACCGTCTCGAATATCGGTGTGGCCAAAGATGGGCGACACGTTGTGGTGACGAGCGCCCTCGTCGTGGCAGAGATCACGACGCTAGGCCTGAGCCGAGGTCAAGGCGCAGCGGCGCGCATTCGGGTGCCGCCCGATGTGCGCATGCAGCTCGCATCGCAGGGCATCACCGGCGTGAAGTTTCTGCAGATGGACTTCTTCGACATCAAGAGCAACCCACCCCCGGAGCTGCCCTTTGCCACGCCAGAGAACTACATCCCCGCGGCGGTCTCCACGCTCAAGAACCTCGAAGATGCCGTGGTGCGGGCGGTGAACCGGTTGCCGGAAGTGGCCGAGGGCATCGTGAAGGTGACGGCGCAGATCAGCCGCTTGCTCGAAGATCTAGACAAACAGGGGTTGTCGCAAAAGGCCGGCGCTGTGCTCCTGCGTATGAACGAGGTGCTGGGTGCCCTGCAAGCCGAGGTGAAGAAGGTCGATGCCGGGAAGCTCTCGGCCCAAGCACAAGAAGCCCTCGGCAACCTGAACATCACCATCAAGAAAGCCAACGTGTCGCTCGAGCGACTTGGTGGCGATACGGGGCTCATCGTGGCCGCCACCGGGGCCGCATCCAGCGTGGGCTCCGGAGCCCGCGACGTGGGCCGCGAGTTCCAAGAGACCCTGCGCGACATTCGCGAGGTGACCATCGCCATTCAGCGCGTGGCCGAGGCCCTCGAACGAGACCCGGACATGTTCCTAAAGGGGCGCGCACCGCAGCAGCCAGCGAAATCCAAATGAAGAGACTGATGCCAGCGTTGTTCTTTGTGATCTGCGTGGGCTGCTCGCTGCTGTCCAAGAGTGAGCCCACCATCGTGCGGTACTTCACGCCGGACATGCCGTCGCGACCGCAGAGCCGGGCCGAGGCCGGCGCACCCATGCCGGCCGACGCTCGGGGGGCCGAGCTACGCTTGGGGCGCATCAACGCGGCTTCGTACCTGCGTGACAAGATCGTCTTTCGGCAGCTCGATCACGAGATTGGCTACTACGAAGACTTCCGCTGGACCGAACGACCCGAGGCGTACCTTCGCCGGGCTTTGCAGCGCGCGCTCTTCGAGGAGCGAGGTTTGCAGCAGAGCGTGTCCGGCCCGGGCTCGATCCTCGAGATCGAGCTTCACGCTTTCGATGAACTACGGACTCCGCGCCGGGCGGGGCGCGTGTCGCTCACGTGGCTCTTGCGCGACGAACGAACGGTCTTTGCGCAGGCCAGCATCGTGGTGGAGCGCCCGCTCGGCGACGCCGCAGACATGGCGGCCGTCGCCCAAGGCATGTCCGAGGCGCTCTCCGAGGCCGTGCAGCGGGTGGTTGACGGAGTGCTCGCGGAGCTTGGCAAGCGACCGGAGCGCCACAACGATGGTGGTGGTCCCTGAGGGTTGGGCGAGCTACCGGGCGCAGCGCCCGCCGATTTTTCCGTACTGGAAGTGCACGGGCTTGAGGTCACTTGCGGGGATCTTGTTTTCGACCACCTGCGCCGAGACATACGTTTCGGTCCGCCGCGCGTGGCCTTCGAAGCTGTAGCCCACCAGCGCCACCTGCGGCGGGAGTCCAGCCCAGCGCCGAACACCGGGTTTGCCGCGCCGCGTACAAGGCACGTCCCCAGCGCCCGCTGTCGCGCTGGTGTCGCAAACGTCGAGCGGCGCCGTGGCTCCGGGGTTGACGGCGCCCACGGGCCAAGCAGCTTCCATCAAGTTGCCGCCGATGTCGAACCAGCCCTCGCCGTTTGCCGACTTGATGTGCGTGACGTCGAGCGGGAAGCGACCGGGGCTGCCGATTTCCGGCGTCTCGTCGTCGGCGGCGTTGTACGCCGCGCCAGACGCGTCGAGCGTCGGGAAGATGTAGAAGTTCGGTTGCGGGTTTAGGCAACCGGCGAAAGCGGGGTTACACGTCGTGCCGTGCCCGTTGCGCCAGTTGAACTGACCAACGGTCAGTGCGTCGGTCCAAGGCACGTACACCGTGGCGGCGCCCACCGGCTTGGGCCGAACGCCCCAGATCTCTCGGTAGTCCGCCGTACGCGCAAGCTCGCCGCCGTCCCACGCGCAGAACGCGGCGAGCATCAGCGGCATGACGCAGTTCATGGGCTTCTGGTCGAGCTCGTCTTTGCTGTACTTGCGCTTGCCGTCGGGCTGTCCGTTGCCATCGGGGTAGCCCTCGCCGTAGGCCTTGAGCACCGCGGGCTCTTGGAAATAGGTGGGGTGTCCATAGGCGTCTTTGCCGACGTAGCAACCATCGAGCGAGTTGATGGGGTCGAGTGGGAACGCGCCAAGGTGCACGGGCAGAGGCACGGGGCCACCGGTGCTGCTGCTGTCGGGCAGTACGTCGAGCAGGCCCGGGTAATTGGTGGCCACGCGTCCGAGTTCGGAGTTTGGGTTTGCTGCAGCGAAGGCCTTGGCAAATGCCCGCACGTTGGGTTGACCTGCGTGAAGCGGCTTCAGGCCCTCCAGGAATGCACGAATGCGGCCGGCGGTGATCTCGTAGCGGTCGAGGCGCCGCGTGGTGCGCACCGGGAGCGGCAGAGACTTGCAGCAGCTCTCGTGCGTTGTGCCCAAGGCGCCCTTTTCTCCAGCTCCGCAGGTCTCGACGCCTGCCGCGCCACCCGCGCCCGCGCACGAAGGCCCTGCAACGCAACGCTTGGTGAGCGCGCTGCATGCGTTGCTCGCGCAATCGGTAGCCTTGGCGCAGGCGAGCCCGTCGACGCACTTCTTGGCCAATGCGCCGCCGCAGTCGACATCTGTCTCCCCCAGGCTTGGCGAGCGCCTTCCGTCGGTCACCGTTGGCGCCGCGCACAAATTGTTCGTGCAAAGGCCTTCGCAGTCGTCGTTGCTGACGCACGGCGCGCCCACGCCACAGGTCTTGCCAGCATCTGCTCCGCAGGGGCCGGGGCCCGCGTCGAGCGCGGCGTCGAGTTCGGCGTCGGGCATGGCGTCGGCGGGCTCGGCGTCGTTGCCGCTGTCGTTGGGCCCGGGCGCATCGGGGTTGCCTGCATCTTCGGCGACCACCACGGGAGGCGTCGTGTCTGTGCTTGCGTCTCCGGCGTCGCCCTCGGCCTCCGGGATGACCGGTTGGCTGTCGGAACCGCAGGCGACCGCCGATGCGACGACAGCGCAGAGAGCGCACGACAGAACGAGCCGCCGAGACATGGGATGAAGCAAGCGCGAGCCTCCTGAGAATGAGGCTAGCGAATGCACACGAGCACCGTGCGCGTCATCGCGAGCGCACACGAGGCGCCCGTGTGGGATTACGCTGCGGAACAGAAAGGCCCGGGCGCTTACTTGCGCCCGATCCAGCCCAGCTCTTCGAGCGCCGTGGCCACCTGGGGCAACATGGTCCAGCGCACCATGTCTTCGTCCGGGCGCCCGCCGTCGAAGGTGGCCAAGATGGACACCTTGTACTTGGGCGTGCGGTTGAGCTCGGCACACAGCGCCTTGGCAAAGTTGCCGTACTTGAGGTTGGCGGCGCCGGTGCTGGTGAGACCGAACTGCTCGGCCAAGGCCCGCGCGGTGGTGGTGCGGTCTGGTGACTCGTAGTGAGCCTTCAGCATGTCGACGATGAGCATTTGGCCGCGCTTCTTCTCGGTCTCGCTGCGCACTTTGCGTACGCAGTCGGGGAACACCCGCCGATAGTCGGCGACCGAGGGGACATCGGTCAGGTTGTCGGGGTGCTCTGCGCTGGGCGTTTGCTGCGTCATGTGGGTGGCGCCACCTTAGGTGAAATTGCTCCCGGTGGGTGGCGCAGTCGTGAGGTACCCCAACGAAAAGCCGGGCGAGGCCGTTTATTCTGCCGAGGCCTGGGGCGTGGGCCCCGCGGCGGGCTGCGGGCCTGCGATGGTCTTCTGCCACGCAGGGAGTTGCTCGACGCGCCGAAACCAAGCGAGCAGGTGGGGCATTTCCTCGAGCCGCAGCCTTGCCGGGCGCATGCTCATGAGGGGAGCGGCCACGGCCAGATCGGCCAGGGTCAGGCGATCTTGCGCGAGCCATGTTCGCCCTTTCAGGCAACCGTCGAGCACCTGTGCAAACTCTTTGACGAGCCGCTCGCCGCGCTGCTCTTCGTGTTCGCTGGGGGGCCCCGCGCCAATCATGGGTTTGACCACGCGCTCCCAGTTCAGCACCGCAATGGCTGGGGCAAAGTGCTGCGCCGACCAGAACAACCAGCGATGCACGTCGGCCCGGGCCTTGGGCTCGCTGGGGTACACCGTCTGCCCGGGGGTTTTGTCGGCCAGGTAGAGCATGATCGCGTGGGACTCGGACAGAAAGAAGCCGTCGTCTTCGAGCACGGGCACGCGCCCGTTGGGGTTCTTGGCCAAGAACGCCGGCGTACGCTGCGCGCCCTTGGCCAGGTCCACGAGCTCGAGCTCCAACGGAACCTCGAGGTGAATGGCGGTCATCAGGGCGCGGCGGGCGTTGGACGAAAACGGGTGGTGGTACAGGCGCATGGGGGACTCCTTTTGGGCTTTGGGTTCGTCGGGAGGCTTCGTCCCAACGCCAGTGTCACCTTGCCTGGCCATCGTGTCAGCAGTATGTCAGGTTTGATTCTGCGCATGAAACGCACCGAACGCCTCTTCGCCATCGCCGAGCACTTGCGCGGGCGCCGCACGGGCATCACCGCCGAGGCGCTGGCGCAACGTTTTGGCGTCACCGTGCGCACCATGTACCGCGATCTCGACACCCTGCGCTTCGCGCAAATGCCCATCAGCGCCGAGCGCGGGCGCGGAGGCGGATTTGCGCTCGACGCCGGGTACTCGCTTCCGCCGGTCAATTTCTCTGCCCGCGAGGCGGCCCTGTTGCTCGCGTTGGGGCGCTTCGCCATCGATCAGCGATTGTTGCCGTTTGCCGGCACCCTCGAAGGGGGCCTCGAGAAGGTGCGTTCCGCGCTCTCGCACTCTGCCCAGCGCGAGCTCTTGCGCCGCTTGCCCGAGCTCATCTTCTTGGGGGTGCCGGCGCTGCCCGTCGCAGAGCCCGTGCGTGCGGCCATCGAGCGCGCATGGTTCGAGAACGCCAACGTCACCATCATTTATGTCGACGCCGGCAACCGCGAGACCACGCGCACGGTGCGCATCCAGAGCGTCGTCATGGACCGCCACGAGACGCGCCTGCGTGTGCGGCAGACCACCGATGGCGAGCTGCGGGAGTTCCGACTCGATCGCATCTTGAGCGCCGCAGTGCAGGCGCCGGCGGCACCCCGTGCTCCATCGCCTAACGCAGCGGCAGGTACACGTCGGTCACTTGCTCGTGCTCGCTGACCATGGGCATTCGCGCGATGTAGTGGAAAAACCGAGGAAAGTCTCGGAGCTCTTCGCCGACTGGCGAAAGTCTTGCGACGTATCTCCGGCGCAAAGTAGCCAGACCTGCGCGGCCGCGAGCCGCCGTCCTGACCGATCTTGCTCGACGGCTCAGGCCTTGCGGCGCCGGGCCTTGGGTGCCGCGGGCAGGCCTACGTGGGGCATGGGCACAAACGAGGTCACCAAGCGCTCCACGAAGTGCCCAACTTTTGCCGGCAGATACTGTCGACTCGGGTACATGGCGTAGACCGGGCGAACGGCAGATCCATCGTTGCCAAACAGCACACGGAGCCGACCACTTGCGACCGCGTCGTAGGCCACCAGCGAGGGGAGCCGCGCGACCCCGATGCCCGCGATGGCTGCGTCGCAGGCGATCTCCAGATCGTTGACCACCAGCACCGGTTCAATCTTGCTGGGGACCCCCGCGGGCGACCAGGTCTCGAAGGGCTTGGTCCCGATGCACCGGGTGCTGCGCAGACTGTTGGGCTTGGGTACCCCGTGCTTGCGCAGGAACGCAGGGCTGGCCACGTAGTACATGTACCCGTCGCCGAGCTTTCGCGCGGTGAGCGACGAGTCGTCGAGTTCGCCCACGCGGATGGCGACGTCGAAGCCCTCTTCGATGAGATCGACCCGGCGATCGGCCAACACGAGGTGCGCGCGCACCTGGGGGTAGGCGTGCAGATAGTCCGAGATGACCGGCGCCAGATATCTTCGGCCGTACAACACCGGGGCCGAGATGCGCAATGTGCCGGCGGGCTCTGTTTGCCGCCGCCGTACCTCGGCGTTGGCCTCGTCGATTTGTGCCGCGATGGCCGCGCAGCGCTCCAAGTACGCTGTTGCCGCGTCGGTGACCCGAAGGCGTCGGGTGGTGCGCTCGAGCAGGCGGACCCCGAGGGCATCTTCGAGTTTGCGCAGTCGCTCGCTTGCTGTTTGTTTGGTGATGCCCAAGCGCCGGGCAGCCCCCGTAAAGCTGCCCTCGCGGGCCACCGCAGCAAACAGCAACATGTCGGCCGGGGAGATCATGATTGTCCAATCTACGATGACAATGAGTTCGGCGCATCGACCATTGTCGAATAGGCCGTCGGGCCGCATCTTGGGGGCATGAACACCAAGCTAGTTGTCGTCGCGGGCGCCACGGGTCGACTTGGGCGCCTTATCATCGAAGCACTCTCTGCCACCGAGGGCGTTCGTGTCCGCGCCCTGGTGCGCGACCCCCAAAAGCCCGACGTTGCGTCTCTTGCGTCCGATCGTGTGGAACTCATGGCCTTCGACGCCACGAGCGCCACAGAAGGCGCCCGCGGCGACGCGGTACGCGGTGCCTTCGCCGTGGTGTCGGCGCTCCAGGGCGGGCCCGACATCATTGTCGACGCACAGCTTGCTCTGTTGCGCGCGGCCAAGGCTGCGGGGGCGCGGCGTTTCATCCCCTCGGACTACTCGTACAACGTGTTCAGCCTGCCCGAGGGGGTCAACATCAACTCCGACTGGCGCCGTACCTTGGCGCAGCAAGCAGCCAAAGAAGTCGGCGACAGCTTCGAGGTGGTGCACGTGCTGCAGGGCATCTTTGCAGACCGCGGCGTCCTCGGGTTCTTGGGCGTCTTCGATGCGGACAAGGGCATCGTGCGCTACTGGGGCGACGGCAAGACGCCCATCGACTGGACCACCTGGGAGGACACCGCGCGGTTCACCGCCGCGGCGGCCATCGACGACGGCAAGGTCCCCGCGCATCTGTTCGTGGCGGGCGAGCGCATGGACATGCTTTCCTTCGCCAAGACCTGGGAGACCGTGCACGGGCGTACCGCGGTGCTCGAGCCCCAAGGGTCCCTCGCAGAGCTCGAACAGCTGGTGCAGAAGCGTCTTGGGGCGGAGCCCAACAACATGTACGCGTGGCTTCCCTTGATGTATGCCCGCGGCGTATTTGGTGGTCAGGCGCTGCTCGGTGCCCTGCACAACGGTCGCTACCCGCACATTGCGCCGGAGACCGTGAGTCAGGCCATCAAGCGCGGCGCCGTCTGAACTGCGCAAAGCGAAGGCCGCCCCGCGTTTATTGTGCGGGCTCCACGCTCACGCTCAGCTCGCCGTCATCGTCGCGGTAGACGGTGACGGCCCAGGGTCGGCAGCACACGTCGCAGTCTTGCACGAAGGACCCACTGGTGCCCGGGTCCACCACCAAGAGCTGGCTCTCGAAGCAGTAGGGGCAGGTGACCTGGGCCTCGTCGCTCAGTTGGGCGTGCCGCCGTCGCCGGGTCAAAACTGCTTGCTCCCGGTTGCGCTCTTGCCGTCGAGCACCGCGGGGACCTGATCTTCGAGCACCTTGCCGTCGCGCGAGGTGATGCGGAGCGACAAACCCTGCGGTTGCACGCCCACCCCTTTGGGGTCGATGAAGTAATTGTAGTCTACACGAGGCATGTCCGTCCAAGCGCCGTTCTTCTTGTATTCGAGTTTGGACACCGGGAGCCGGTGATTCCGAAGCTGGATCGCCGTCCAGTATTGCGAGCTGCCTTCTTTGAACCGGTACTCCATGTTGCCCGCCACCTGGCAGGGCACCACCTGAAACGTCACCGACTCGCGGCCGTTCTTGGGGGTGCCAACCTTTTCGAAGGCCTCTTTGCTGAGGTCCAGGTCGGCGCCGCTGTCGCCGCAGTCCACCTCGGGGGTGTCGACGGGGCAGCTGTCGACCACGCGCACCACCACACTGCCCTTGGGGCCGGCAACGTTGAGGCAAGCGCCACACAGCGCGGACCCCTCCCAGTAGCGCTGCTTGTTGAGCGCCACCACCATCAAGTCTTTGGGCGAGGCGTCAAAGCCGCAGTTGCCCGTGCCGTTGGCATCGTAGAACGTGGCGACGCCCGCCTTGGGCGCACCCAAGTCTGCCGGTGGGCCTGCGGAACCGCTACTGCTGCCGCTGCCTCCGCTGCTGCTGCTTGCGGTGCTGGGCTCGGTGCCCGCGCCACCGCAGGAGATGATGCAGAGCAACATGAACCAACGGGCGCGCGGCTTCGGCATGGCAAAGGCACTTATAGCGCGGCGGAGCATTCGCCGCACGGGGGCTGCGAGGCGTTCGCGTCATCTCTTGGGACCCGGACGAAAGGCGTCGCAACGGTGCTCTGCCCGCGCCAGCGGCGGGGCTTAGGGAATCACGACGGTTCCTAGAGGGACTCCGCTCGCCGTGCCATTGCCGCGAACGACACGGGAGCGCTCGCCCTTCTTTTCGTCCCAAAGGCCCGCGTAGATTGTCCAGCGACCCTTCTGCAGGGGACCCGTGTCGAAGGCGAAGGAGTCCGCGAGCACTGCGTCCCGGGGTGCATGCTTGAGGTAATAGGTCCCGCCGATGACCTGCCGATCGAGATTGACGTAGCCGCCGGCGTCTCCTCGCGCGTGCAAGAACACCCCCACGTCTTTCGAAACAGGCCCGCGGACCACCACGAAGAGGTTGCCCGTCACCACACCAAGGCCGTCGGGCTCTCGCAGACGAACCCCCACGAACTCAACCGGCAGCTCGAACGCGACATCGAGCCCTTTGGTGTCTCTGGGTACATGGGGCAATACAAGCTTCTCGCCGGCGACATTCGTAGGGTCGCGCGGCACTGTGGGGCTCGGTATCGCTGCAACCGCCATGCACGGCAGGGCCAGGGGGCACACGACGCAAAACACGACCCAACGGGGGAATCGGCCCACCAGAAGTGAGCGTTGTGGTCGAGCCACCGCCACCACCAAGAGTCCGAGCAGTGCCGCCAGCGAGCACCCGAGGCCTCCGATTCCGCTGCGCGGCTGGAAGGACAGCGCCACGCGTTGCTGGCCGGCGGGCAACTCGACCCCAAGGAGTTCTTCGTGGTTGACGACGGTGCCCGCGCTTGTCTGCCATCCCGGGTGCCAGTTCTGGTTCACAAGCCCGCGCGTCGGTTTCTTGAGCGCGACTTCCAACTCGATTTGCTCGGGGGTCCAATGCACGCGCCGCACTGTTCCTGCGCTCTCGTCGGCCAGGTACTCCTCGGCGGGGAGCCCACTTTCGAGCCGAGGGCTCATGCGCACCGGATAGGCCTCGCCGCATGAGAGCGAACCCAAAGACAAGGGGCCGAAGTACGACATGAGCCAGCGGTTGCCACGTGCCTGGCGGAACTCCGTGCGCAGCGTTGGCGCGGGCGCCGCGTACGTCGCAGCGCTGGTGACCGTCCCGAAGTTCTTGGCCTCGGCTCCCAGCGAAGCCCCACATACGGCAAGCGCGCCGGACAGCATGACGAGCCTTGGTATGCCGGGCAAACGCTGAATGACGTAGAACGCGTGGGCAATGAGCTCGCCTAGGTAGAGTGCCCCGAGCCACAGAAAGCGCTCTGGGTACCGCAGGGCGCCGTAGATCGGCAGCTCGCGCAGCCAAGGGAACGGCGCGAACGTGTAGCCCGTTGCGAGCACAACGCACACGGTCGCTGCGGCAAAAGCCGACAAGCCTCGGCGGCGGAGCAGCCCCAGTGATGCCAACGCGATACCGGCCACATGCCCCAGGAAGAACTGACCGGGCAACGGCAACTCATTTCCGTCCGGCGTCGCTGGTTTGAGGACCATATCCAGCACCGCGCGGACTGAATGTGATGGCCGGCCGGCCATGATCCGTGGGGAGCTGGCGAGTTCTTCAACGATTGGCCAAAGGCGAAAGAGGCTCATGGTGACCGTTGCGATGGCCAGTAGGCCGAGCAACGGCAGTTGCCGCCGGAGCCATGCGGGCCGGAGGGCACGCAGCGATTCGACGACGACAAGCAGAAGGGCGAGAGGCCCAGGGTAGCCACCCCCAAAACCAATCACGAAGGCCATGCCGCCTGCCGCGATGAGGAGGCCTCGGGACTTGCCTTCGAGGGTAAGGTGGACCCCATGTAGTATCCACGGAATGAGAAGAAACCCGTAGAACTGGATCCAGCCGTGGGACTGGGCAACGGCCAGATGCCCGGAGCCGCAGAAGACCAGCGCGCCGAGCGTCGCGCCCACGGCACAGCCGGTGCGCCCAAAGAAGAAGCGAAAGGCCCCCTCGGCCCCGAGCACGAACAATAGCCATGATGTCAGCGGAATCGCTTTGGTCACGCCCAGGCCGACGCTAAGCAGCACCGGCGGCGCGAACGCGCGCGCCTGAGGGTTCCCGAGCAAGTACATGCCACCGCAGCTGTACGGGTCCCACAGCGGAAGTTGTCCGAACTGGCCCACGATGCGCGCAGCGTTCTGTTCATACGCGTTCAGATACTGCGCGTCGCGGAACATGTTGAGTTGTCCGGCGTGGGCAAACACCTCCCGGTGCAGCACGAACCCGAACACCGCGAAGGCGAGCAGTCGCACGACGGTACCTGCTGCAACCGCAGCCTCGACGCGTGCCAGTGGCCGATGCAGCATGCGCGCGTTGTCCGTCAATCGTAAAAGGAGCGGGGCTTGATCGGCACCGTGGTGACGCGTCGCCGGGGAATGCGTCTCTGGCGGATGTCCTCTTGTATGCCGCGGAAGATCGCAGCAGGGGTCAGCCCGTAGTGCTGCGCCAAGTGCAGCAGCCTTTGGTGTTCCAGGTTGTGGAAGTGATCGTCTTGAGACCACGCATCACCTGGGAATCCTCGGACCGAGGCCGTCCACCATTCGGACTCGGCCAACGCAATTTCGCTGACGGCGCTGTGCTCGTCGTCCGACGGAGTTTGGACGACCGCAGACTCGGGCCCGCGAAGGCAGAGGCAAAGGGCCAACGCCGTGAGCCCGAGAAGTCCAAGCGCACCCAACAGTTCAAGACGTCGGTTCGCGGACGGCATGGTACGTGGAGCCCAAAGCAACGCCCGTGCCACCAAATCGCGGACGAATCTTTGTTTGCTCGTGCCAAGCTGGGCCACTACCCGCCGTACCGTGGCGCCATGGTCCTAGGGTGAGCGGGGCCTGACACTCTTGTGGAAGCGCTCTGTGCGCCCAGCTTGTCGGTCCCGAACACGCTCCGGATGGAGAGGCGATGCGCTGCGGCGTGCGCGCACCTTGAGCGGCGCTTAGCTGGCGTACATCTTGATGCCCGTGGCTGCCGCGAAGGACAGGCGGTACGCCTCGTCCCACTGCGGATGCCGCACCACCACGTGGCCGTCGGACAGCAGGGTATGTTTCCAGTTGCGCCGGGGCGTACCGGGGCGCAGGAGTTTCTCTTCGACGACCCACTTGCCGGCTTCGCGCATCCAGTGGCCCAGGCCTTCGATGCGCTGGATGCGCCCTTGGCCCTGGGCGCGCTTGAACACGATGCCGCAGTTGTACTTGCGCGTGGCGTCGGCCTCGAAGCTTCGGTAGCAGGCCACCCGAGCCCACTCGCGAAACAGATCGATGTCCGACGTGTAGTTCATCTGATCGACGATGTGTGCGCCGCCCGGGCGACCGCCGATTTCTCCAAAGATGGCCTCGCCCTTGGGCGTCAGGAACCATTCCATGTGCGTGAAGCCGTCGCCCATGCCCAGCGCTGTGAGCACCTTGCGGCCGAGCTCGACACCGCCGGCCAACTTGGGCTGGTACATGTCTTTGACGGTGATGATGACCGGGCTGATCCACTCGATGCTGCGCATCTCCAGGGGCTTGGGCAGGTACTGCGCCACGTTCTCGTAGACGGGCTTGCCGTCGACGCACACGGTGTCGAAGGTGAACTCTTCGCCCTCGATGTACTCTTCGCAGCTGGCCTCGGGGATGCCGCGCATGGCCAAGATGGCCGCGTCCAGCTCTGCGGGGCTCGTGACGCGGTAGGTGTCGGCGCTGCCGGCGCCGGCGATGGGCTTCAGGATCAGCGGAAAGCCGATCTCTTCGGCCGCCGCGCGGACCTCGCGCTCGGTGACCACGCGCTTGGACTTGGGGACGCGTAGCCCTGCGGCCTTGACGCGCTCCTTCATGAGTTGCTTGTCGCGGAAGCCGTTGACGGTATCCACGCTCATGCCGGGCATGCCCCAGCGCTCGCGCAGGCGCGCCGCCAGGATGACCAGGGGCTCCCAGTTGGAGAGCACGCGGTCCACCGTGCGGCCCTTGAGCCACGCGGACACGCGATCCATGACGTCGTCTTCGTCCATGATGCGTGGAACCTGCAAGTAATCGTGCAGGTAGGGGCGCACCTGCATGGGCAGGGCCTCCCGGGGCGTGTCGCCCACACCAAACACCTGGGCGCCCACCTCGGCGAGGCCACGGGTGTACTGAATCATTTCCGGCGGATAACAGGGGGATAGGAAGACGACGCGCACGAGCCCGAAGCTACCACGGATCTTCCG
>JBIKNA010000266.1:0-9796 GCA_044358965.1 Polyangiaceae bacterium | reverse complement strand
TTCCACAACGGACTCGGTGGCTCGTGCAGGCTGATCGCCATGAACCCCGCGGGGCAACCGACCAGCGTGCCGGCACCCAAGAACAGAATGCCCAGCGCCAGCGCCACCTTTCGCACCGTCACAAGATAGTCCCGAGGACGTTCGCGGGGCGCTCCATTTCCGTCGCACGCCCCTGTCGAATGACTCGGAAAAAGCGCCCTCAGCCCTCGAGGGGCCAAATCTCGGTACCCACCACCAGATCGGCCAGGGGTACATCGAGCACGCGATACATGGCGAAGCTCCCCCCGGCTCCGCGCAGATGGGCGGCATCGATGGTGGCGCGGGCAGTGCGAAGGGTGCCATCCGGCGCACGCAGGTGGATGGCAAAGGGCTCTCGCACGGGCCCCGACGCCGTAAAGCGAGGCATCACGAATACGCCGCCGCGGCCCTCGAAGGCATCGGTGACTGTGATGCGCGGCCCAGGCATGGGCACCGTGCGCGTTAGGAGACCCAGCGCGCCAGAACGACGGTGATGTTGTCGGGGCCGCCGTTGGAGTTGGCGCGCTCGATGAGCTTGGACGCTGCGGTGCGTAGGTCTTGGTGCTCGACCACCAGCTCCAGGATCTCGTCGTCGCTGATGGGGCCGCAAAGGCCGTCGGAGCAAAGCACGTAGACGTCGCCGGCGCGGGGCTGCTCGTAGCGGGTGTCGACCTTGACGGTGTCCTTCATGCCAAGGGCGCGGACGATGACGTTCTTGTGCGGGAAGTTCGCGATCTCTTCCGGCGTGAGGCGTCGCATCTTGATGTAGTCGTTCAAGAGCGAGTGGTCTTCGGTGAGCTGCTCGATCTTGCCGTCGCGCACGCGGTACACGCGGGAGTCGCCCACGTGGGCCACATACACGCCGTCTTCGACGGCAAACAGCGACACGATGGTGGTGCCCATGCCGCGCTGCCGCGAGTCGCGCTGGGCGCTCTCGTAGATACGCAGATTGGCGAGCTTGATGCCCGTGATGAGACGGTTCTCCTCGTAGCCACGGCTACGGTCCATCTTGTAGGGCCAGGTTCGTTCGGGATCGTTGGCGGTGGACTCGAAGAACTCCTTGAGCGAGTCCACGGCCATCTTGCTGGCCACCTCGCCCGAGGCGTGACCGCCCATGCCGTCGGCGACGATGTACAGACCCCCCTCCTCGATGATGGAGAAGTTGTCCTCGTTGTGGGCGCGCTTCATGCCCACGTTGGTTTCGCCAGCGACCTCGATGCGCAGACCGTTTCCCACGTCCGTATCCTCTCAACCTGGAAGCCCCGATGTCAATCTCTGCCGCGCATGCGCAAATATTGGCTTTCGCTTCGGCTTTTGGTCATTTCCCGCCGGGAAGTGCCTTGAGCGTGATGCTGGCATCGCGGAATCGACTGCCGGAATAGACCAATACCTTGATGGTCTGCCCCACGCTTCGCTTGGCGATCGCCTGTCCGAGGCTCTCCGGGGAATCGACGGGCTCGCCGTCTACGGCAACGATCATGTCGCCTTTGCCCTCGTCGCCGGGCACCAAGCCGCCCTTTTGGGCCGGGCTGTCGGGGGCCACGGCCAGCACCCGGACGCCCTTGACCGAGCCCACCGAGGCTGCGGCGCCGCCAATGCCCAACCAGGGCGCGGGGAGCGCCGCGGAAGGCGGGATTTGCATCAAAAAGGAGCGCATGGCCGAGACAGGCGCCGCGACAGTGATGGGCACGCAAGCGCCCTCTTGGGCTTTGCACGCGCGAACCAGCAGGCCGAGTACGCTGCCGGTGGTGTCGAGCACCGGCGTGCCCGGGGCCACCGGGCTGCCATGCAGGTCCAGGTCGAGTACGCCCTTGAGAGGCGTGCCCTCTTTGGACTTGGCATCGGTGGTCATGCGGAGCTGAACCAGCGCCACCGCGGGCGCCTTTCCGCGGCTGGGGGTGGCGGTGCGCAGCTCGGCGGCCGAGGGGTCCGCCTCGCTGGCCCGCAGGCCGTCTTTCCATTTGCCCGAAAGTGGCACCACGAGCGCAAGATCCCAGTTTTTGTCGCGGTGGGCGATGCGGCCCCGGACCACGCTGCCATCGGCGTATCGAATGTCGGCCTGGTCTTGCGCGCCCACCCCCGAGAGTGAGGACAAAATGCGCCCATCGCCGTCGAGCACTGTGCCCACACCCAGCACGCGGCCCTGGCTTTCGATGAGCACCAAGCCCTTGCGAACGGACTCGGCCGCGGCGTTGCCCGCGGGCGCGGTGCTTGGGGCAGCGGATGCCGAGCCCGCGGGCGCCGGTGCTGCTGCGCCCGGGAGCGAGGGCAGGGCCAACGCCGGAGCTGCCAGAAGGAGCGTCAGCACGAAAACAGGGGAGCGGAGACGAGCGGTCATTGGGGGCCCTTCGGCGAGCACGCGTGCATGGGGCGCCGCGCATGCGCAAATCGTGCCTACTGTGGCACGTTGGACGGAGCTGCTGCAGAGATGATTCGGAAAGCCTCTTTTGTTGTAGTGTGACGCCCTACCTCCCGACCCCGCAAGGACTGCCAATCATGAGTGGCGCGCACGACTCCCACGGTCATCACCCCGAAAACGACCTGCCCGAGCCCAAGACCCCCCTTTGGTTGCCGGCCCTCGGCGCGGCCATTTTGTTGGTGGGCGTGTGTTTCTGGGTTCTTTCGGGACCCAGCACCCCCGCGGCCGAAGGCGCCGCCGACAAACCGGCCGAGAAGCCTGCGGCCACGGCGACGGCTCCAGCCAAGGCGCCGGCCGCAGCTCCGAACCGCGGCAAGCCCGCCGGTCACCCCTGAACAACTGCGCACTTCGTGATCGCGCGTTCACAATCACTGTGAACCGAGCGCCCGTGTTTCCCGGATGCCTGCACTTGATGTAGGTAAGGCCTCCTCATGAACCGCCCCCGCGTTGGCGTCGTCGGAGCGTCGGGTTACTCCGGTGTGCTGGCGTCGCGGCTTCTCGCGCGCCACCCCTCGTTCCAGCTCGCTTTCTGCACGTCCGATGCACGCAAGGGCACGTTGGTGCGTGCGCACGGCATCGACGCGGACCTCACCTTCGTGGCCAACGACCAGGCGCTTGCAGCAAGCGCCGAGGTCGACGCTGTGCTCTTGGCGACGCCGGCCGAGGTCTCGCTGCGTCTGGCCACCGAGCTTCGCGCTCGGCACGCGGACCTGACGGTGTGCGACTTGTCCGGCGCCTTTCGCTTGGACAGCGCCGAGGCATACCAAAAACACTACGGCTTTGCGCACACCGCCGAGGCACTGCTTGGACAAGCGCACTATGGCGTGCCCGAGCTCTTCGGCGCACCTCGCAAGGGGGCGCTGATCGCCAACCCCGGCTGCTACCCCACGGCCACGCTGCTCGCGCTCGCGCCGCTGTTGCAGGCCGATCAGGTGGAGCCACATCTGGTGGTCGATGCCAAATCGGGCACCACTGGCGCCGGCCGCCAGGCCAAAGAGGACTACTCGTTCAGCGAGGTGGCCGACGACTTCCGCGCGTACCGCGTGCACCGGCACCAACACGAACCGGAAATCGCTCGCTTCGCCACCAAGCTGGCCCGCGGCGGCGTGCCCAATGTGGTGTTCGTGCCGCATCTGCTACCCATCCCCCGGGGCATCTTGGTCACGGCCTATGCGCGCTTGCGCGACGGCGTGGACGAGAGCGCGGTCACCTCGGCGTTCGCCAAGCAGTACCAAGGCGCTCGCTTCGTTCAGCTGGCCACCGCCGATACCTGTGCGCTGCACCATGTCGTGGGCACCAACGACGCGCGCATCGGTGTCAGTGTTCGTGAGGGCAGCGTGGTGGTCATTGCTTGCATCGACAACCTGCTCAAGGGTGCCGCGGGGCAGGCCCTACAGAACGTGAACTTGGCCTTTGGTTTCCCCGAGCACGCGGGCCTCGATGGCCTCCAGCGCAGTCACGCCTCATGAAGATCCCCAAAGGCTTTCAGTTTGCTGCGCTCAACTGTGGCATCAAGGCAGCACGCAAAGACTTGGCGTTGGTGTACAGCGAGCAATCCGCCACGGCCGCGGGGGTGTTCACCATCAACAAGGCTGCCGCCGCACCCATCGTCGACGCGCGTGCACGCATTCCCGGCACAGGCTTCCGCGCCCTTGTGGCCAACAGTGGCAATGCCAATGCCCTGACGGGCGCCCGGGGCATCGAAGACGTGGTGGCTGTGCGCGAGGCCATGGGCAAGGCCCTTGGGGTGCCGGCGTCTGCGGTGGCCATGGCCTCTACCGGCGTCATTGGTATCCCGCTTGCGGTTCCCAAAATTGTGGCCGCGGCGCCAGAGCTTGCCAAGGGACGTGGGCCGAACCCCGTGGTGGCCGCCGAGGCCATGATGACCACGGACACGCGCATCAAGCTGGCCAGTCGCACCATGCAAGTCGGCGGTGTGGCCGTCACCATCTCGGCCATCGCCAAGGGGGCCGGAATGATCGCGCCAGAGATGGCCACCATGATCTGCTTCATCACCACCGACGCCAGCGTCGACGCCAAGACGCTGCAGGCCATGCTCCAGCGCGCCACCGAAGCCAGCTTCAGCAACCTCACCGTCGACAACGACATGAGCACCAACGACTGCGTCATCGCGCTGGCCAACGGCGCTGCTGGCGCTCCGGCGCTGCGCGACAAAAACGAACTCGCGAGCTTCGAAGACAAGCTCACGAGCCTCTGCGTGGAGATCGCCAAAGCCATCGCCGAAGACGGCGAAGGCGCCACCAAGATGCTCGAGGTCACTGTGCGCGGCCTTGGCGATTTGCCCATGGCGCGCGATCTGGCCAAGACCGTGGCCGGCAGCAGCCTGGTCAAGGCTGCGCTGTTCGGCGCCGACCCCAACTGGGGACGCATTCTCTCGGCGGTAGGGGCCCGGGCGGGCAGCAAGCGCTACGACATCGATCCCACGACCTCGCGAGTGCAGGTCCAAGGGCAGCTCGTCTACGACCGGGGCATGCCCATCCCCCAAGACATGGCGCAGCTCCGGGCGCGCATGCGCGAGCCCAGCGTGACCATCGACGTGGATTTCGGCGCCGGCGAAGCGCTGGGCACCGCCTGGGGCTGCGACCTGTCTTACGACTACGTCAAGATCAACGCCGACTACACGTCGCTCACGAGCGCCTCCCCCGACGGCACCGTCACCAAAGACGATCGCCTCACCAACTACGGGCCCAGCTTCAAGCGCGCCCTCTTGGTGGAGGCACTCTCGTACATCTCCAAGTTCAAGGGCCGCCGCGCCGTCATTCAGTACGGCGGCGCCGCCATGGTCAAAGACGCCCTCAAGGCCAGCTTCGCCAGCGACGTGAACCTGTTGCGTTCTGCGGGGCTCTTCCCCGTGGTGGTGCACGGCGGTGTGCCCGAGGGCGGCGCCCCGGAAGACTTCGAGATGATCTTGTCGGGTCGCGTGAACACCGAACTTGTCACGCTGCTCAACCAGGGCGTGGCCCACGCCGTGGGGGTGTCGGGTAAAGACGCGGGGCTCTTGCGGGCCAAGAAGCCCGAGCCCGGGCAACACACGGCCAAGATCATCAGCGTGCAACACGAGCTGCTCGAGGTGCTGGTGGGCAAAGAGTACGTGCCCGTGCTGTCGCCCGTGGGCTTGGGCGAAGATGGCGAGGGCTACATGCTCGACGCCGACGACGTGGCCGCCGATGTGGCCGTGGCCCTCAAGGCCGAGAAGCTGATCTTCCTGACCGATGTGGCCGGGCTTCTGCACCAGGGTGAGCTCATCAGCGAGATCACGGCGCAGGAGATCGAAGCCCGCCGTGCGGAACTGAGCATCGTCGGGGGCATGGCCATCAAGGTCGACGCCGCGCTGCGCGCCCTTCGGGGTGGTGTGTCCCAGGTGCACATCATCGACGGTCGCGCGGCACATGGTCTCGTGGCCGAGCTCTTTACCGATCGCGGCATCGGCACCTTGGTGCGTGCCTAGCCCCTCGTTCCTTTTCGTCGCTCCCACCCAGAGAGAACCCCAAGGCCAACCATGTCCACCCAGGCATCTTCCCTCGCGCGTACCGCGGCCACGGGCCACGGCGGCATGATCCCCGAGCTCCTGGCTTGGTCCACGTCGTACACCGACGATCTTCGGTTCCTGCGCGAAGACCTCTTGGGCAGCGCCGCGCATGCCACCATGCTCGGGCGCACGGGCATCATCGCCGGCGCCGATGCCCGGGCGTTGCGCGAGGCCCTGCTCGGCATGTTCCACGCGGCCAGCCGCGACGAGCTGTCGCTGCCCGATGGCGAAGAAGACGTCCATATGGCCATCGAGGTGGAGCTCACCAAGCGTCTGGGCGACACTGGTAAACGTGTGCACACTGCACGATCGCGCAACGATCAGGTGGCCACGGCGCTCCGCTTGTTCGTGCGTGGGCAGCTCAAGGCCGTGCTCGCCGAGGCGTCACTACTGGTGGCCGAGCTCGCCGAGCGCGCGGCGCAAGAGGCCGACGTGTTGTTGCCGGCGTACACGCACCGGCAGCGCGCCCAGCCCGTGTCCGCGGCGTTCGTGATGAGCGCATGGAGCCAGCCCATCGTGCGGGCCGCCGAGCTCGCGCAGTTCTCTCTGGGGTCTGTATCGCTTTGCCCCTTGGGCAGCGGCGCATGTTCTGGTTCATCACTTCCCATCGACCGGCACATGACCTCGCGTCTGCTGGGCTTTGCGGGGCCCAGCAAGACCGCGCTCGACACCGTTGGCGATCGAGATTTCGAGCTCGACTTCTCGTGGGCCTGCGCGCGCATCTTGCTTGCGCTGTCGCGCATGGCCACGGACGTAGTGGACTTCACCACGCAGGAGTTTCGCTTGCTGCGTATTGGCGACGCCGTGAGCGCTGGCTCCAGCATGATGCCCCAGAAGAAGAACCCCGACATCTTCGAGCTGGTGCGCGGTAAGTCTGCACTGGGGCTCGCCAACGTGGTGCACCTGTTCACGCTCGTGAAAGGCCTGCCGGGCGGCTACAACCGTGATCTGCAAGACGACCGCCGCGCTGCGCTGCAGAGCGGCGACACCGTGCTCGGGGCCATGCGGGCCGTGCGTCTGGCCACGCCGCACCTGTCCTTCGACCGCGCCGAATGCCTCCGCGCGCTGTCCGACGGCTCCACCCAGGCCACGGATCTTGCCGAAGCCTTGGTCAAGAAGGGCATGCCCTTCCGCGAGGCGTATCGCGCGGTGGGGGCGCTGGTGCGTCGGGCCCGGGACGAAGGCAAAACCCTGGCACAGCTCGACCTGGCCGCGGCGCAGGCCGCACATCCCGAGTTCGATGCAGAGTGCATTAAACGTCTGGACCCAGCCACTGCGGCAGGGGCCAAACAAAGCACCGGCGGCACCGCCCCGGGGCCCGTGGCCGAGCAACTGGCAGAGCTTTCCGCCAGCGCCAAGCGCCTTGCGCAAGCTGCCCATGCCGTACCCGATCTCCAACACATCGCCGAGACCATCGCCCAGGAGCCATTGTGACCAGCAAACGCGACTTCCTTCGTCTGTCGGACCTCTCGCTATCCGAGGCCCGCACGGTGCTGGCCCTGGCCAAGGTGCTCAAGCGCGAGCCCAAAGGCGCGCGAAAACACGTGCTGGCGGGTCGCGCCGTGGCCATCGTGATGGAGAAGGCCAGCACCCGCACCAAGGTGTCCTTCGAGGTCGGTGTCTCGCAGCTCGGCGCGCAGCCTGTCAGCATCGACGCCCAGAGCTCACAGCTTGGCCGGGGCGAGCCCATCGCCGACACCGCCCGTGTGCTCGAACGCTACTGCGATGCCATCGTGTTCCGCACCTCGCACCCCGATCGCCTGACCGAGATGGCCACCGCGCGCGTGCCGGTGATCAATGCGCTCACGGACGCCGGACACCCGGTGCAAGTGCTGTGCGACGTGTTCACCATGGAGGAGTCCCTGGCGGCGCACGGAGACACCCGAGGCATTCGCGGCCGTCGCGTGGCTTGGGTGGGCGACGGCTCCAGCAACATGGCGAGGTCCATGGTCGAAGCCGCCATGCTCTTCGAGTTCCATCTCGAGATCTGTTCGCCCGATGGCTACCTGCCGCCGGCCTTCGAGCTGCAGCGCGCCAAAGACTACGTGAGCGTTCACCAAGACCCCAAAGAGGCCCTGCGAGATGTGGCCTTCGTGCACACGGATGTGTGGGTGAGCATGGGCCAAGAGGCCGAGAACGAGCGCCGAAAGAAGGCCTTCGCAAACTTCACGGTGACCCAGAGCATGCTCGCCCATGCCCCGGCCGACGCGAAAGTCATGCATTGCCTGCCCGCCCACCGTGGCGAGGAGATCGACCATGCTGTCATGGAGGGACCCCAGGCCATCGTCTGGGATCAGGCCGAAAACCGCCTCCACGTGCAGAAAGCCCTGCTCTTGTTTCTGCTCGGTGCGGCATAGTACGTCTCGGACGCATCTCGATGTAGCCGCCGTGCGACACGGGCGCAGGTGCTCAGTATTCGGTGTCACACGGCCGATACCGCGCTTGGTGAAAAGTGCGATACACTCCTCGGCAGATGGCCACGGAAGGCGACAGCCCCAAGTCGGGCGACGCACCGCAAGGGACCCCGGGGGAAGAAAAGCGATCCACCGTGCGCCCTGCGTTTGACGTCGAGACCTTCGCGCGTCGGGTGAGCGGCGAGTTCAAGCTCGACATTGGCTCGCCCCCGGTGCCAACAACCGATGGCCCCCGTCCGCAAGCGGCCACCAAGCCCGACCCCACCGAGGCCGCTGCGGCGGCGGCCAGTCGCGACGCGGTCCCCGACGAGTTCGACGCCGAGGGCGAAGAGGTCGAGCGTCCTACGCTGGTACCCAAGTTCGACGTCGAAGGGTTCGCCATGCGCGTCAGCGGCGAAGTCCGCGGCCCGCAGGCCACCATCACCGACGAAGCGGCGGTAGAGGCCGCGCGCCTGCAGTCTCTGCCCTCGGCCCCTCCGGCGCGCAAGCCCAGCGATGCGCCAGCCGATGCGTCCAAGGGGGCCGGCAAGGCCACGCCCGCAGCAGGCCTGCAAGAGGTCAAAGACCCCATGGATGTCTTGGGGTCGCTCTCGTTTGTGCCGCGGCACATCATTTCGGTCGATCAACTCACGCGCATGCAACTCGACCATCACGCTGGCTTCTTGCTCACGCTGGTCGATGGCGTGTTGTCCTTCGAGACCATCGTCGACGTCTGTGGCATGCCGCGCGCCGACGCGCTTCGGGTGCTCGCCGATTTGGTTCGAAGGGGTGTCATAAGTACGTAGGCGACCGCAGTTGCGGTTTGGGGTCGGGGTTTTGCGGTTTCTTGGGGTGGGGGTTCATGGACGCGATGCGACAGTCGGCTGGCACGCCGTTGCCAGACGCCTATTTGGGGGCTTGGGAGCGCATGACCGAAGTTCTGCTCACCGAGCGGGACGCGCCCACCATCTTGCGCGCGTTTGCGTGCATTGCCGGCGAGACCTTGGGCACCGACCGGTCGTTGATCTACGAAGTGCGCCTGGACGACCAGGTGGCAGCGGCGCTCGTCGAGTGGCTCAACCCAAACGTCGACGTGACGCCAACGCAGGCGTCGTACCCGCTCTCGGCGTTTGGTCGCGGCGATGCCGAAATGCGACGTACACGATCGCATCTCGAGAGCCACATCGATGGGCCGCACCCGGAGCTCGTGGCCGATGGCTCGTCCACGTTCTTGCATGCGGACATGAGCATCAAGAGCCTGCTCTGGTACCCCTTCGATTTCCGAACGAACGGTTATTACCTGCTCATCTTCAACCAGGTGACCCACCGGCGTGACTGGACAAGCCAAGAACTCGAGTTCTTGCGCATGGCCACGCGCCAGGTTCGCCTCGCGCTCCTGCAGATTGCATGGCACGA
>JBIKNA010000684.1:0-2860 GCA_044358965.1 Polyangiaceae bacterium | reverse complement strand
TCTTTGCTATCGAAGCGCCCAGTGAGCCACTGCGCGAGCTTGGCCGCCAGCGCCACGCTCGCCGCCTCTGCCGCGGGGTCTTTGGCGGCTGGCGGATCACCCGAAGAGCCACCGTCGATGGCCGCGGCGTCGGGCGCCGGCGCCGGAGCGGGGCTTTCGTTTTGTTGCGTCGAAGAGCACGCGACAAGAGCCAAGGTTAGGACGACGACAGGAGACTGTTTGCGCAACATGAGCATCACCTCACTTCTTTCCACCGCAGAAGACTTGGCCGCACGTTCCGGCACCAAAAGGCATGCACGTGTACGCACGCTCGGAGGTGCACTCATCGTCGAACTTGCACGAGGCGCCGTCGGGCTTCTGGGCCTCGCACACCCCCGTGTCCCAGTTGCAGAAGGTGCCTGCAACGCAGATCTGCATGGGCCCAGAGCTCGAGCCACACGTGTCACCCAACTGCCTTGCCAGCGAGGGGCCCGAGCACTTGCCTGGCTTTGATGGCGTGGGGTTTAGGCACGTAAGGTCCGGCGCGCAAAACAGCCGCGTCGGGGTGATGGAGCAAGGCTGATCTTTGGTTTGCCAAGCGTTGCAACGTTTGTCGCTTCCGCAGTAGCCGAACTTGGGGTCGCACTCCCCGTAGAAGGAACCGTCCGCAATGTCTGTGCAGGCTGCGCCGGTGGGTGCCACCTTCACGAACACCTCGTTGTCGCGAGCGCTCAAGCACGCGGGGTTGCCGAGGGTCTTGAGGAACGTCGGGCCACACGTCGCAGCATTGAAGTCGGTGATGCACTTTGCCGCGCGGGCGGGCACGTAGTTGATGCGGCCGAGCGTGACCGATGTGGCCCACTTGCCGTGCAGCTTCCCAAGTTGGGTCGCTAGTGTGGCTTCGCACTGCGCTGGTGGCGGCGGGGCCGTCAGGTCAAAGGGTTTGCTCTTGTAGCCATCGAAGTACAAGGCGTAGTCCGTCGACGAGCAGCATTCGCTGAGCTTGGCGCAAATGGCCTTGGCGATGGCGGCGTCGTAGGCCTGGATGGTGTTCGTGATGTCGGCCACCGTGGATCCGGGGCCTGGCCCGGTGCCACCGGGAGCGGTGCTGGAGCCAGCCGGGGGAGTCCCGTTGGGCGCTGGGGCCGACTCGGACCCTTGTGGCTGCTGTTGCGCCGGAGCCGTCGCCGCCGCATCCGGCGCGTCGGTGATTCCGCCCGCAGATTCGCTGCATGCGGAAGACAGGGCCATGGCCCCAAGCAAGAGCCCGAATACCTGAACGCGACAACGCATGTGAGTCCTCCCCGGGGACAAGCCCCGTCGCCGATCAGTTCAACCAACCGATCGGTCGTGTCCTAGTAGCGCATGCGCTCGTGCGTGCAAGATGTATTTGCCCGCGGCTCTACGACGCTCCGAGGCGAGCACGAGCAGTTTCACTGCAGAACGAGGTTCCGCCGCAGAACGAAGTTCGTGAGCGCGTGGCGCTTCGACCGCGATCGGCGTGAGCGCAGCGACCTTGGCTACGGCGAAGGCGCAGGAGATCCAAGCAGGTGCGCTGGACAGGGCGCGACAAACGCATGGCACGGCGCCTGCAAATCCATACGCACCATGAGAACGCCGACAACGAACAGCAAGGTGTGCCCTACGGTGCCAGCCGCCCCCAACCCGAGCGGCCCGGTTGGCAAACTCAAGGCGCTCTACCACCACCGACCGATCCAGATCACCTGGGCGGCCCCAAAGCTCCGCGACGAAGGGCCAGTGGAACTCTGCGGATCGGGCCTTCACCGATTCGACGGGCCTCGGTTCTAGGTGTTCGGTCGGGCAGCGCACAACACTCAAGGAGCAAGCAAACTCATGCATCTTTCCACAACGACCGGAGCGCTCGTCTTGGGGCTCGCCGTACTCGCCAGCGCCTCGGCGTGCACAGCGTCCGGCGGAGACGAGGGCGACGACGCCGTCACGGCACCGTTGCGTCAAGTGGCCGCAGTGGATACCGATGCGACGCCGATTGTGCTTTCGACGAGTGACGGGAGCGCCTGCCGCGTCACGCCCAAGGCCAGGGCGCAGGCGCGTGCGGTTCTGGCGGAACTAGCGTCCGCGCCGGCGCGCAGCGTCGATGCAAAGCTACTGCAAGACCCCTTCGCTAGAAGTGCCGCAAGGCTCGACGCGGAGGTGCTCGAGGCATGTGCACCAGAGCTACAAGATTGGGCGCTCCAAAGTTTTGCCCAACGGCGGCTCGCTCCTTACGACGTTGCGGCCGTTCATATTCCTAGGATGGCAGAGCTTCGCCTCTTTCTTTCGGGCGGTGGGATCTTGGCCGGCCTGATGGGAGACGGGGTGGGCGCGGCCTGCATGAGCGCCATCGGCGCTGGGCTCGAATACGCACAGACGCGCGGCTGGGTGAGCTGTACGCGTTAGATGCGTGTGACCCCGAGGCCCGTCAGAAGGGCGTAGAGGCGGTCGGTGATGATGACCTGCCCAGCGGGGGTGGGCCAGCGGTGCCTATCGGATCCCCCCGGAAGACCTTCGACCGCCGCCGTCGCCTCCCCCGCCGCCACCCGTCGCAGAGCCTCAGCGGCCACCATCAGGTGGACCCTTCGCTCAATGGGTGGCCGGACGCTGGGTGTTCACGGCGTCCCGCTCCCGCTCCCGCTCCCGAACTCGCCCCATTCCGAGCGGGTTCGGGCTGCTGCGAGCGTGAGCGGGGATCGGGGATCGGGGATCGGGGATCGGGGATCGGGGATCGGGGATCGGGGATCGGGGATCGGGGCCGACTGGCCATGACAACGCGCACTAGAAGGATAACGCGCGCGGCGCGCTAAGAAGAGCAACTGTACTGCGCCACTCCGCCGACGTTGAAGAACTCCTGTGGCTTCAGGCG
>JBIKNA010000685.1:0-2860 GCA_044358965.1 Polyangiaceae bacterium | reverse complement strand
GCTCTTGCCAACGAGCCCCGCAGTGAGCGCGTGCGCCCGGACCTCGGCCTCGAAGTCGACGCCGGCCGCACCGAGCACCTTGGCCTCGTCGTGCTCGAGCACCAGCGCCTGCACCATGGCGATGCCAAAGGGGGCGAGAACCGGCTCGAGCCCAGTGCCCTCGAAGGCCTGCCCGGCCTCGGATTTGGTGTTGGGGCTCGCGCCGATCAACACGTTGCCGCCTTCGAGGGCGTAGGTCCGCAAGCGGTTCGCCTCGTCGGCGGCGAAGCCACCGCGGGGCCCTGCAACGAGCACCACGGCGCAGTCCTTGTATGGTGCGGCAGACTTGCCCGCCGTATCGTCCACGACCCGCGGAACGAAGTTGTCTTTCTCGAGCAGGGTCTTCAGGTGCCCCAAGCCCCGATCGCTGCCGTCGTCCAGCGCAAGCTCGCCGTGCCCGGTGGTGAAGCAGAGCTGCGCCTTGGTGCCCCCTAGGACACTCCGAATGGCGACGGTAAGCGCCTGCTCCTCTTTTGGGGTGGCGCGGCCATCGCCGTCGGTAGAAACCGCGAGCAGATCTTGGGTGGTCACGAACCAGTGTTTGTCGCCGGAGACAACAATGACCGCGGCATCCGTCACCACGCGCCCGTCTTCGGATCGGCCGGCCTCGATGCGGAACTTGCGCTTGGCCTCTTCGAAGCGAAGCGGGTCTCGGTCGGGGTCGACGAACACGACATCGAGCTTGGGCGCCTCGGCCTGGTAGGCCACGAGCAACTGCCGAACGCTCTGCCCCAGCGGATCTGTCTGCGCCAGAAGCACCCAAACATGCACCGCGTCCGGGAGGGTGTGCAACGTCTCGAGGGTGGGTGCCGACAACGAGTAGCGCTTCTGCGCGGTGACGTCCCAGCGCTGGAACCTGCGCATGGCGAGGCCGTTGCACAGAAGCGCGGCAATGACCGCGAGCACCACGCCGGTGAGCGCCGAGGCCCGCGAAAGATCGAGCGGCTTGCGCTGGCTCATCCCCACCTCCACGACTGCACGACGCGGGTGGTGGCAAACAGCGAGGTCAGGGTGAGTGAGCCGTAGAACACGAGGCGCCGGGAGTCGATGATGCCGCTCGCGAAGTCGTTCATGTGGGCCCACACCGATACGTGCGAGCAAATCTGGTGCGCGAGGGTGCCCTCGCGGGCCACGAACTCGCCGATGCCCACGATGAACAGAACCAGAATCACGAGCGCGGTGAGCACCACGGCCAAGAACTGGCTCTTGGTGAGGGAGCTCATGAACAGGCCAAGCGCGATGTAGCCTGCGCCCACGGCAAAGACGCCGAGATAGCTGGCGAGCACCACGTTGCCGTCGAGATCGCCCGTACGCCGAAGGATGACCACGTAGAAGCCCGTGGGCGCCCACATGGCCACATACGCAACGAGGGCGCTTGCGTACTTGGCGAGCACCAGCGCAAGCGGCGACAGCGGCGCCGTGAGCAACGGCTCGATGGTGCCACTGCGACGCTCTTCGGCGAAGGTGCGCATGGTGAGCGGCGGCACCAGCAAGAACAGCACCAGATACAGCAGCACGGTGTTGCCGAAAAACGCCTGCATGGGCGTTTGGTCGCTCTGGACCTGCTGCACCGAGAAGTTATCGACCAACAGGGCGAAGTGCATGCCCTGCACCAGCAAGAACACGAGCACGAGCACCCAGGCAAGCGGCGTGATGAATAGCGAGAAGAGCTCGCGCTTGAAGACGGGCCAGAAGCCACCGAGGCTCATGTGCGATCCCCCGCGGTGGTGGTGGCGGCAGTGAGCGCTGCAAAGGCGTCTTCGAGGGAGCCGGGCAAGGGTGCGATTTCTTGGCACCCGACGTTCGCCTCGACACAGGCACGCACCAAAGCCTCGATGTGCTGCGCGCGCGTATCATCGGACAGATCGTCGTCCCAACGCATCTCGGCGTCGGTGATGCCCTCGGGCCCCGGGGGCATCACGTGCACATCGGCCACGCCGGGCACAGCGTCGAGAAGCTTGCGCACAAGCCCTGGCTCGCCGCGCAAACGCGCACGAAACGCCGGTGATCTTCGCGCCGATGCGAGTTCGTCCGGGCGCCCTTGGGCGAGCAGCTTGCCCTTGTGGATGAGCACGACGCGGTCGCACAGGCTCTCGACTTCCCCAAGGATGTGCGTGGACACGAGCACCGTGCGCTCTTTGCCCAGGGCCCGCAGCACCTTGCGCACGTCGCGGATCTGGTTGGGGTCGAGCCCTGCGGTGGGCTCGTCGAGGATCAGCACCTTGGGCTTGGCGACGAGTGCATCGGCAAGGCCCACGCGTTGCCGGTACCCCTTGGACAGGGTACCGATGGGCTGCGTGGCCACATCGGTCACCTTGGCCTGCTCCATGGAGAGATCCACGAAGGCCGCGCGCTGGGCCCGGGGCACGCGCTTGAGCTCCGCGCGAAAGCGCAGGTACTCGACGACTCGCATCTCGGGGTACAGGGGCACGGCCTCGGGCATGTACCCACAGGCGTTCCGCGCCTCGTCGGGCTGGGTTTCGATGTCGAAGCCGGCCACGCGCACGGTGCCCGCAGTCTTGCCCAAGAACCCCGACAAGATGCGCAGCGTGGTGCTCTTGCCGGCGCCGTTGGGCCCCAAGAAGCCCACAATTTCCCCGGACGCGACCTCGAAGGACACATCGTCGACGGCGATTTGGCCGCCGTAGCGCTTGCTGAGATGGGAGACGCTGATCACGGCAAAAGGGCGAGGGTTATACCGCAGGTTGCGAATCGAGCCTGTTTTCTTGCCGACGCCCGCAAACCGTGGGCATTTTGTGCCGGTGAACTTGCGCGTGTGGACGGGCGTCATCGCCGCACTCTTCGGGGCGATGGCCGGGGC
>JBIKNA010000683.1:0-2861 GCA_044358965.1 Polyangiaceae bacterium | reverse complement strand
GGTTCATGACGGAGTTGGCGCGGTTCTGCGAGAGGGTCTTGTTCATCTCGGCGTTGCCACGGTTGTCGGTGTGACCTTCGATGGACAGACGCTTGATGCTGGGGTTGGCGTTGAGCAGGCTCACGATCTCTTGGAGCATCGGGAAGCTGTCGGCCAGGATTTGAGCGGAGCCGGTGGCGAAGTGCACCTGCTGGAGGATGCGGATCTGACCGCCCTCGAGCTTGATGAACTGCGGGCAGCCGTTCTTCTTGGGGTCCGAGTTGGGGGCGCCGGGCTCTTTGGGGCAGGCGTCCACGGCGTCGAGCACGCCGTCCTTGTCGGCGTCGTCCTCGGGGCAGCCGTCGCCGTCGTCGATGCCGTCCTTGTCTTCGGGGACGTCGGGGCACTTGTCGAGGTTGTCGGGGATGCCGTCGCCGTCGCGGTCCGGCGGCTGCGGGCAGCCGTCGTTGGGGTCGTTGCCCAAGTGATCTTCGGGATCGTTGGGGCAGGCGTCCAAGTCGTCGGGGATGCCATCGCCGTCGGTGTCGACGTTGCGATGCTCGCTCTTCCATTTCTCGCGCATGGCCTCGCGGGGCGACTTCGGATCGCTCTCGAGGATGGGCATGTACGCGCCGACGAGCACCACGAGGCGCAAGTCCGGGGCGCCGTAGCCGCGCGCAACGGCGGTGCCGGCGGTGGCACCTGCCCAGTAGCGCTGCGTGGCGCCAAAGCGGGTGCGGGCTTCGAACTGGGCCTCGATGGGCGAGTTGCGACCTGTAAAGAGGGTGCTGCCCACGACGGGATCATCGACCTGGAGGCCCGTCTGACCAAAGAAGGTGACGCCGAGGCGGTACTTTCCGTCTTTGAGCGGCAGAAAGCCACCGAGGGTCCAGCGCCACTCGCTGGACACGCCGAGACCCTGGTCTTGGACCGGATCGTTGATGGAGTTGCGCGGGCGGAAGTGAACGCCCGTGTTGGCCACCAGGCTGATGGCGCCCACGTCGTACTCGCCGCTGATCAAGATCATGGCGGATGTCTGACCATCGCCGCCGAAGTTGCCCGAGGAGCCGTTGCCCGTGGGCGCAAACAACGAAAATTGCGCGCCGAGGGCTTTGCGTCGGTCGACGCTGCGCATGAGCACACCACGGAAGTCCAAGCGTAGATCGCTGACCGAAGGGCCGTCGGTGGAGACCTTGGTGGTGTTTTGCCCCGCGTTGAGGATGGTGACCGCCGAGTAGTTCGGGTTCTCGCCGTTCTGGAACGGCGTGACCGGAAAGGTGACGCCCACGGAGGCGCGGTCGAGGAACTGGAAGCCGGCGCTGCCGTACAGCGAGAGCTGGTTCTTGACGACAGCGACGCTGGAATTGCGGATGGTGGTCTTGTCGGGCGTGATGTTGCGCGTGCGCAAGACGTTGAGCGAGTAGCCGATGGCGAACTGCCCGTAGACGATGTTCTGCTGGTTGGTGACGGGCCGAAACACCGCCGTTCCGTCTTCGGGGGCGCCGGGCACCTCGAGACGGTCGAGGTGGAACGTCTTTTGTTGGGCCTGGGCTGGCGCGGAGAGCGCCAAGGTGGCGCCGACGGCCCCAAAGAGGCCGCAACCACGGGGACCAAAAAGTGATGCGAGGCGAGCCATCGGCGCGGAACAATACACGGTTTCCCCCACGCGTGGGAGAAACCGGCCGGGCAAAAACATGCTCCAAAACCGGCCGTTCGGTGCAATCGGGGGGTACCTTGCGGGGAGAGCGCTAAGCGGCAATCGCCAAAGAACATTGGGCCGGGCGGTCCAGGCGTCTTGACCAGCTTCCAGATGGATGCTTTCTTGCGCGTCCCCGTGAGGCGGCCCTGCCAGACCTCGCGGCCACCAAGGTCATACAGTCATGAAGCGCACGTACCAGCCCCACAACATCCGTCGCAAGCGTACCCACGGTTTCCTCGCCCGCATGGCGAGCGCTGGTGGCCGCAAGGTTCTGCAGAACCGCCGCCGCAAGGGCCGCGCGCGTCTCGGCACCACGACCTACCAGAAGTAGGCGTCTGCGACCGAGCTTTGGTTTCGGCAAGGACCGCCGCTTGCGAAAGCGGTCGGAGTTCTTGCGTGTGCAGGCCGAGGGGCGAAGAGCCACCTCGGCCAGTTTCGTTTTTCTCGTGTTGCCGGGCCCCGAGCCCCAGGCACCGAGCCGCCTTGGGTTGGTCACGACCAAGAAGGTGGGAAATGCCGTGGTGCGCAACCGCATGCGGCGCCTCTGTCGCGAGGCTTTCCGGCTCAGCCCCGACTACGTGCCCGCGGGCACGTGGCTCGTGGTCATCGTGCGCGCGGCGCTCGACGGCATGGGTCTCGAGGCTGTGATGGCCGAATGGCGCAAAGCCCGCCCCAAAGTGCTGACGGCGCTTCAGAGCTTTCCCAAGAGCCCGTAGCGAGCCCGGTGCCTGCGAGCGCCCGGCTGCCACCATTGTCGGCAAAAAGCCTAGAGCGCCCCAAAAAACGCCGTAGGAGCCCTACCGCGCGGGCCTTTGCGGCCTCATGCTGCAGGCCGGCGAACGTGACCCAGGTCCCAACCCAAGTCCTCTCGGCGCTGGTGCGTCTCTACCAATCGACGCTGGGCCTCTTCATCGGCGGCCGTTGCCGGTTCCACCCGTCGTGTTCCCACTACGCGCTCGCGTGCTTGGAGCACCACGGCGCCGTCCGAGGCAGCTTGCTTTCCCTCTACCGGCTGTGTAAGTGCCACCCGTTTCACCCTGGTGGAGTCGACCTGCCACCCCCGCCCCGGGCCAGCCTTCCGGCCAGCGGCGGCAGCTAAGTTCCTTCGAGCCCCCGAGACCCAAAAGCTATGGATCGAAATACGCTCATTCGCTGGGTGGTCATCGCAGCGGCGCTCATCTTG
>JBIKNA010000265.1:0-9833 GCA_044358965.1 Polyangiaceae bacterium | reverse complement strand
GGGGGGCGGGGCCTGGGGTGCGGGTGCGGGTGCGGGTGCGGGTGCGGGTGCGGGTGCGGGGCTTGGGGTTGCGGGAAAGGCAACGGCGGCGGCGACGGGGGCCAAGGTGGCGGGCGGCGCGGGGCTTGGGGCCAAGCTGGCGTCGCTGGGGCTTGCGGGGAAGTTGATGGTGGGGACTGCGGTGGTGGCCACGACAAGTGTGGGGGTCTACGAGGCAACCACGCGGGTCGCGCCGGCGTTTCGGGCGCCAACGGTGGCCACGGTGGCCACGGCGGTTGCGGTCGATGCTCCAAAGGGTGTTGCCAAAGGTGGCGAACGAACGCCCGATGCGGTGCCCAGTGTGGCTGCACCGGCGGTGCCCGGCGCCGAGGCAGAGCCGCAAGCTGCGACGACACCGGCGGCAGCGCCCAGCGCCGTGCCGAGCGGCGCGTTGTCGCGGGTTCCCGGCGCGGCGGGCGCGGGTACCGAGAAGGGTGCCAACGACAAGAGCGGGACGGAGAGCGTGCTGGCGCAAGAAATTGCACTGGTGCGCGAGGCGCAGGCGGCGCTTGCGGCGGGCGATGCGACCACGGCGCTTGGCAAACTGGCCGAGCACGAGCGCAGGTTCCCACAGGGCGCGCTGGGCGAAGAACGCGCGGCGGCGCAGGTGTTTGCGCTATGCGGCAGCGGACGCAAGGCCGAAGGCCAGGCCAAGGCCCGACGCTTCTTGGAGCAGCACCCGGCCTCACCGTTGGCGGCGCGCGTACGGGCAGCATGCGAAAAGTGATCACTTTTCGTCACGGAACCGAGCAGCGCTGGCCACTCATAGGGCATTGGGCAGCGGCCACACACGTCGCTGCCGCCAGACCTTAAGCTGGAGGATGTGATGCGGAGCTTGTCGAAGTTGGGGTGCGTATCCGTGGCGTGTGCATGGCTTTGGGCCTGCGGCGGCAGCACCATTTCGCTGGGCACCAACGACTACACAGTCCAGCGCAACGACGACGGCAGCGCCACAGGCAATGGGCAGACCTGCACCTGGGACAAGCTGCCCTCGAAGGGCGCCACCAAGGTGGGCGACACGTTCAAGTCTTTCGACGCGTGCAACAACTGCAAGTGCACGGTCAACGGCGTGGCCTGCACGGAGGTGACCTGCACCACCGATGGCGGGGCTGGCGGAACGTGTTCGTACGGCGGCAAGACGTACAAAGTAGGCGACTCGTTTCCTTCAACGGACGGCTGCAATTCGTGCGGCTGCGGCGAGGGGGGCGAGGTTGGTTGCACGCTCATCGGGTGCGCACCGGCCACCTGCGGCTATGGCGGCAAAACCTACAACAACGGCGACTCGTTTCCTTCGACCGACGGCTGCAACTCTTGCTCCTGCAACGGGGGCGCCGTGTCGTGCACCGAGAAGGCCTGCGCTGGCGTTGTCTGCACGTACAACGGCACGACCTACAAAGAGGGTGACGCGTTTCCGTCGACCGACGGTTGCAACACCTGCAGCTGCGTGAGCGGCGGCACCGTGGCGTGCACCCAAAAGGCCTGCGCTCCGTAGGAACCCGGAACGACGCCTCCCGGCAAAGAGCTGCCCCGCACGGTAGCCATCGGGCGGCCTTGCGGGGGGAACGCGACCGAACGGCCAAAAACACGAGGTTTTTTGATTGTTTGGGCGCTCTCTGCTACGAGGGCAAGGGCTCCCACCATGACCCAGCCCGAAGAAGACAAACTCGCGCCGACCTCTTTTGCCGATCTTGGCCTCGATCCGGCGCTGCTCGAAGCGCTCACCGCGCTGGGCTACGAAGAGCCGACGCCGGTGCAAAGCGCCACGATTCCTGCGCTGCTCGCGGGCAAAGACGTGCTCGGCCAAGCGGCCACCGGCACGGGTAAAACAGCGGCGTTTGCGCTGCCCATCCTGCAGCGCCTTGCCGGGCGCGCCGAGCCCCATGCACCGCACGCGTTGGTGCTGGTGCCCACGCGCGAACTGGCCATGCAGGTCACCGAGGCCTTCGAGCGCTACAGCAAGACCAAGCCCGTGTACGTGCTGGCCGTGTACGGCGGTCAGCCCATTGGCAACCAGATTCGCATGCTGCGCAAAGGCGTCGACGTGGTCATCGCCACGCCGGGCCGCGCGCTCGACCACCTGGAGCGCGGCACCATCAAGCTCGACAAGGTGCAGACCCTGGTGCTCGACGAAGCCGACGAGATGCTCGATTTGGGCTTTGCCGAGGCCATCGAGGCCATCTTGGAGCAGCTGCCCGACGAGCACCAAACGGCGCTTTTCAGCGCCACCCTGCCCCGGCGCATCGCCGGCATCGCCGACAAACACCTGACAGACCCGGTGCGCGTTCGCTTGGAGCGTGAGCTGCCCGAGCCGGGCGCCATGCCCAAGATCGAGCAGACGGTGTACGTGGTGCCGCGGCACGGCAAAGACATCGCCCTCGGGCGCATCTTGGACGCCGAGGCGCCGCGCTGTGCACTGGTGTTCTGCCGCACGCGGCTCGATGTGGACCGCGTCACCGACAACCTGACGGAGCGCGGCTTCGATGCCGTGGGCCTTCATGGCGGCATGAGCCAAGAGCAGCGCGATCGCGTGTTGCGACGCTTCAAGGGCAGCGACACGGCGATTTTGGTGGCCACAGACGTGGCGGCCCGAGGCCTCGACGTCGAGCAGCTGTCGCACGTGGTCAACTACGACGTGCCCTCGTCGCCCGAGGTGTATGTACACCGCATTGGTCGCACCGGCCGCGCGGGGCGCACCGGCACAGCGGTCACGCTGCTCGAACCGCGTGATTTGCGCATCGTCTCCACCATCGAGCGGGTCACCAAGGGCACCGTCAATGTGCACCAAGTGCCAAGCAAGGCCGCCGTGCGCGAGCGCCAGCTCACGCGCACGCTGGCCCGCATCGAGGCCCGCTTGGCCGAAGAGAACCTGGACGCCTACGCCCAGGCCATCGAGTCGCTGCAAGCCAAGTACACCTCTGCGGAGATCGCCTGGGCCGCGGTGGCCGCGTTGCACGAGCGCGTGCACGGCAAAGAGCAAGACGAGGAGCCGGAGCTCGCGCCGGTTTACATTCCCAAGCTCGACCAGGGCCCGCGCGTTCCACCCTTGCCGGCCCCGCGGGGCTACGAGCGCGCGCCGCGCGACCGTCCGTCGGCCACGGTGATCCACCACACCACTGGGCAAAACATGAGCCCGCGCGATTCGAGGTTCCCCGCGCGACCGGCGCCGGGCCTGTTGCTGCCCGCGCACGCCGAGCGACCAGAACGCGCCGAGCGACCGGAACGCGCCGAGCGTGCCCCGGCGCCGCTTGGTCCGCCCCGGGCCGACAAAGCCGACTTCACGCGCCTGTTCTTTAGCCTCGGCAAAAACGCCAGCTTGCGCCCCGGCGACTTGGTCGGCGCCATTGCCAACGAGGCCAGCATCGATCGCACGGCCATTGGCGCTATCGACATCTTCGACCGGCACTCCATCGTCGAGGTGCGCAACGAATACGCCGAGGGCGTGGTCATGGTCATGCGTACGGCCACCTTGCGCGGACGCCCGGTCAAGGTCGATGTCGACCGCGGCGAGGGCCCGGTGCATCACGCTCCCCGGGGCGATGGTCCGCCATCGCGCGGCCCGGCCTCGGACCGCACAGACGATCGCCGCGGTCCGCCCAGCCGCGACGAGCGCTCGGGCCCGCCGCCCCGGCGCATCGTGGGCGCCAAACCCGCGCCCATGGGCGGGTCCAAAAAGCCCCACCGCAAGGGCCAGAACAAGGCGCGCTAAATCACCGGGTGTTCGCTCGGCAACGGGGCCCCGGCGTCAATGCGTCCGGGGCCGAAGACAAGCTCCTCCGATGAACGAAGGCCAAAGAGCTGAGCTTGGCCGGACGTCATGCTCGGCGACCTAGAACGGCCTAACAATCAGATGGCCTCGAAGTACCGCGCGAGCTCCCAGTCGGACACGGCGCGTTCGTACTGACGGGCCTCCCAATCGCGGGTGCGCACGTAGTGGTCGACGAATGGGGCGCCCAGGATTTCGCGTGCGATGGTGCTGGCCTCGAGGCGAGCGGTGGCCTCGCGCAGGGTGCGCGGCAGCGCCGGGCGGGTGTCTGTGGCGCTCGATGCGTCGCCCACGCTTGCGGGCGGGAGCGCGAGCTTGTTCTCGATGCCGTACAGGCCCGCGGCCAGGCAGGTGGCGATGGCGATGTACGGGTTGATATCAGCAGCGGTCTGTCGGTACTCGATGCGGGTACCCTTGGCGCCGCCCTTGAGCGTGCGAATGGCGCAGGTGCGGTTCTCGGAACCCCAGGTGGCCGTGAGCGGCGCCCAGACGCCGGGCACGTAGCGTTTGTAGGCGTTGACCGTGGGGGAGTAGAGCGCCGTGAGCTCGGGCATGAGCGCGAGCTGGCCGGCGATGTAGTGTTTGGCGAGCGCGCTCAGCTGGTCTTCGCTCTTGTCGTCGTAGAACACGTTGGTCTTGCCGTCCGTGGTCCACAAAGACTGGTGCAGGTGACCGCTGGAGCCCGGGAGCTGCGCGTTCCACTTGGCCATGAACGTGGGCATGAGGCCCATGCCGGCCAACGTCTCTTTGGCGGCGGTCTTGAACAGCGCGGCCTTGTCGGCCATGCGCAGGGCGCTGTCGTAGCGCAGGGCCACCTCGTACACGCCGGGGCCCGTCTCGGTGTGCAAAGCCTCGAGCGGAATGTCGAAGGCCTCCATGTCGTCGAGCAGCGCGTGACACAAATCGCGGTTCTGCCCGGTGCGAAGCCACGAGTAGCCGAACATGCCCGGGGTCAGGCTCTCGAGATTCCGGTAGCCCTTTTGCGCGATGGACTTGGCGTCTTCTTTGAAGACGTAGAACTCGAACTCCGTGGCAAACGTGGCGCTGTACCCCAGCTTGGCCGCGTGCGCGATGACTCGCTTGAGCAGCTGTCGCGGGCACGACGGGTGCGGCACAGCGCCGGTGGTCTCGAAGTCCACCAAGAACATGGCCGTGTCGGGCTCGTTGGGGAGCACACGAAACGTGCTCAAATCGATGCGCGCGTGCGCATCGGGGTACCCCGTGGCCCAGCCGGTGACCTTGGCGTTGTCGTAGAGCACGTCGCCAATGTCCCAGCCAAAGATCACATCGCAGAAACCAAAGCCGCTCTCTGCCGCGCTCCAGAACTTCTCCGCGGACACGTACTTGCCGCGCAACAGGCCGTCGATGTCGAAGCCGCCGAGCTTCACCTTGCGAATGCCTTTTTCCTCGAAGAGGGTCCTAAGCTCGGCCAGTTGCATCGGGGTACCTTTCTGGGCGCCCGCAAACACGCGCAGGCCCGGGCGCAGGCTATCACGAGAGTTCAAGCGCTTCGGGTGCGAGGCCCGGGCGCCGGCCGATGGGCTCCGGCGGGCAACGCTCGCGTCGGGCCGAACGTCGTTTTCGGGTTCGCGGCGGAGCGGCCAAGCTCGGCGGCCGGGCTAGAGACTTGGAAAAGCCCCTGGGCAGCGCTCGGCGGAGACCCCGCCAGGGCCCAACCCCGGCGACGCGTCATTGGTTCCCGCGCGCCCCGGATCGTGCGCCCCGGGGAAACCGACACCCTGGTTGGTGTTTGCTATACCCGCGAAGTCATTGATAATTCCGACATCGCTGGCAAAACACGGCGTCAGCGGAATTGGCGACGCGCGCCACTGTAATCTTCGGAAGACACCAGAAGCGGCCGGGTCACGCCAGAGCACCGTACACTGGCACACAGATCGCACCAGGTAGTTCCCGTCCGACGCATTGTCGGGCCAAGCACGTGGAGCTCACCATGTCCGATCTCGAACGCCAGGTTTCTTCGTTGCCGCAAAGCCAGAAGCGCTCTTCTTGGCTGCGTGCGCTGTGCGCCGTGATGATGCTTGCAGTGCCGAGCGTGACCGCCTGCGCGGTGGTTGAAGACACCGCCGAGGAGCTCTCGGGCGACGAGCACGACGATGTAGACGAGGACGACGAGGAGGTGGGCCAGTCCTCCGATGCGCTGAAGACCGCCGGCCCCTGCGCGGGCACCGCCATTGATCGCGCGGTCAAGTGCGCCCAGGCCAAGGGCGCGCGGGTGCTCTCGTTCTACCGGAGCCCTGCAGAGCAAGAGCGCGTGCGTCGGCAGAACGGTTGCTTCGGCCGTTGCAGTGGGCAGGCTGGGTGCGTGCGCCCCACGGCCGGTTGCACCTCTTCGCCACATACGGCGTGCCGTGCCGTGGACCTGGTGGCCGATGGCGCCCCGTTGAGCAAAGCTGCGCTGCGCTCCTGCGGGTTGGCCAAGACCACGGCGCCGCACAAGAACCACTACGATCTCGTGCGCTGAGCGCTGCGCGGAGCAATGCTCGGCGACTTAGGGCGCCAAGTCCTCGACCTCGATGCCACCGCGCGTGGCGATCATGCGCCGTGAGAGCACGGTGACCAACGGGTCGGTGTCCGAGAAATGTCGCAGATCGTCGACAGCTCGCGACAAGAGTTCGCGGTCATCGGTGGCGCCAATGGCCAGCGCGCGCCGGCGCAGGAGCCGCGTGGTGATCTCGCTGAGCACCGGGTCTTTGGCGCGCACCATGGCCGCGCGGGAGAGCGCGTCACGCTGCGAGGTGAAGACATCCATGGCGTCTTTGCGATCGCTTCGGCCCCGAGGCTCCGGGTCGAAGCGCAGCAGCAAACCCGTGGGCACCAAATGCCGCGCCAGCACGCGTCCGTCGGCGGGCTCGTAGGGCCACAGCAGCGGACGATCTTCGGACAAGCGCACGAGGGTGCGTTCTTCGGGCGCTCCACGGAGCAACATGTCGCGGTACAGCTCGCCCAGTTTGGCGTCGCCGGCCACAGCGCGGGCACCGGCAGCCGCGTGCAACGTGCGCACGGACAACACCCGCACGTCGGCCGGCGCTTGCGCGGTTTGCTCGGCGGCCATGAGCCTGGTTTGCAGCGACGCATCGCGCACAACGAGCAGCGCGCCGGGCGGTGCGCCGCCAAGTGCCACGTCGGTCCAGGTTTGGGCGCCGCGGCTTGCCCTTAGCGAGAGGCGATCGGCCGCCTCGTCTCCCATGCGGGCCGGCAGCGCCAAGAACAACACGAACCCAAGGCCAGCGCTGGCCCGGGCGAACGGGATCGGTGCATGGTACACACGGAATAAGAGCTCCCGTAGGCCCACGGCGGCGAAGGCCCCAATCACCAGCGTGGCGACCAGCGAGGCCACGCCATAACGCGTTGGGCCCGCAGCGCTCCCGAGCTGCACCATCAGCAAGCTGGCGAGCGCCGTGACCGCGAGGGCCACGGCCAGCGCGCGCACCTGTTGCTTTCGGAGTGCCAGCGCAAGACCGGTGATGGCTGCGATGCCCAGCGCATAGCCCCAATCTTGGCGCACGAACGCAAGCGCCCCGGTGCCAACGCCATCGGAACCCAAGAGCACGGCCCGCAGGGGTTCGGCGTGCAGTGCATCTTCCGGGCGGCCCCAGCGGTGCGCGAGCGCGATGATGAACGGAGACAAACCGAGCCCCAGCGAAAGCGCGCATGCCCGCGCCTGGGCGCGCAGCTCGGCAAGGGACGCACGCGGCGACGCAAGCAGCAGGGCCGCGGTACCCGCGAGCGCCAAGGCAAACGCTTGAAGGTCGTACGACGCCGCTATGCCCAAGGCACACGCCACCGGCACGAGCCGAGACGTGCCGGACGCCGCGCGGAGCGCGAGCGCCATGGGGGCAAGCGCCAGCAGCGCACCCAAGACTGCACCGCCGGGCGTGCTGCTCTCGATTTGCCATGGCGCCGAGAGCTGCGCCGAGAGCACCCCGAGGGCCGACGCCAGCGATAGCGTGATGCCGTAGGGTTTGTCGTCGCGCGAGAGCGACCTCACCAAACGCGAGGCCAATAGGCCTCCGAGGCCGAGGCCCACGGCCCCCAACAACGAGGCCCGAAACGCCTGGGTGCCCAGGGGAACGAGCCGCGCAAAGGATGCGAGCGGCAGGTCGAGGGCGCGGAAGTACCAAGGTCCCACGCCGCCCAAGGCCCGCGCGGTATCTGGGTCGTGTGCCGCGTCGGGGCTCGTGGACATGAGCCCGATGCTGACCGCGAGCGGCACGAGCAGCGCGGCCGTGGCAATGACGCGGTCGGCAGCGCCGGGCGGCGGCGCGCTCTCGGCCGCTACACGAGCCTTTGCAGCTTTTGCTACAGGTGCCGCGGGGTCTGCCACGTGACCAGCCTTATCAAGTCGGCCCTGGCGTGTCGAATCGGCGGCTGGCAGCGGCACCGAGTCTTGTACTCGCGACAGGTGAGGTGCCTTCGGCGTATCGCGCGCGCACGCGATGCGACGAGCCGAGATGGCGTGGCATGCGGGCCCGATGGTGGCGCACCATTCGACGAAAGCGCTCGGTATGTTCAATGACTTTTCGCGGTTTGGCTGCGCTTGCCCGGCTAGCTCTTCGCGCGCTACCGTGACGGGGTGCGAGGACCCATCCACACGAGCTGCGGCGCCGCGCTGATGCTTGCCATGGCAGGGTGTGGCTCCTTCTCGTCGAGCCAGGGCACGACCAGCGATGCTGGCGCCGATGCACCGGTCGACGTAGCGCCCCCTCTTGCGCCCGACGCCGGCGATGCCGGGCCGCTCGCAGACGCTGGAGGCGGCTTGGCCTTTACCCAGGTTGCGATGGGCCTCACCCATGCCTGTGCCTTGCGCCAGGACGGTGCAGTCTACTGCTGGGGCAGCAACGTGGCCGGACAGCTGGGCAACGGCTCCTTTGCGCGCAACGAGGGCGCTTCGCAGGTCGCGCTACCGGAGACGCAGGAGCTGGCCGCCGGCGGAGACTTTGCGTGCGCCAGGCTGCGCAACGGAACGGTCATGTGCTGGGGCGAGAACAGCTCGGGGCAACTCGGCAACGGTACCCAGACTCGTTCGGCGGTGCCCGTGCAGGCCATGCTCGAGGAGCCCGCGACCATCCTTCGGGTGGGTCGTCTCCACGCCTGTGCCAAGCTTTCGTCGGGCATCGTCAAGTGTTGGGGATCCAACGTTCAAAAGCAGATGGGCTTGCCGGCAGGGGTGTTTGCTCGTCCGGTACAAGTCTGGAAAGAGCGCAACATCGCAGACCTCGGCCTGGGCTTCGAGACCACCTGCATTGTGGACACGAACGGAACCCCCCATTGCGCGGGGCTCAACAACGTGGGCCAACTCGGATCCCCCACGGCCGGCGACGCGCCGAGCGAAGCGCTGCTTGCCGTCAAGCTGCCCAACGCACGCCGCGCGACATCACTCAGCGTTGGTTTCGCCAATGGGTGCGCCGTGCTCGACGATCAGTCCGTGGCGTGCTGGGGATTCGATGCGTTTGGCGTCTTGGGTCGAGGCGTGCCCGGCAAAGCTCCGGGACTTGTTCCTGGCGTTGCCGCACGCCGCGTCACCGTCGGCCGAGAGCACGCGTGCGCCGAGCTAACCGACGGCCAGCTGTCTTGCTGGGGCACAAACGAGCGGGGGCAACTGGCCGCAGGAACGCGCGCTACATCGCCGAAGCCCCAGGCGGCACAATTCCCCCCGGGGGTCGGTGGGCTGAGCGCCGGCGAAAACGCAACGTGCGGCGTCGGGGGCGGCGCCGTCTATTGCGTAGGCTCCAATACCTTTGGCCAGGCAACCGCAGGGCCGGGCTCTAGCTACGAGCCAACCAAGGTGGGCTCGGTGACGGACGTCAGCAGCGTCGCAGCATCGCAAGCGCATACCTGCGTGCGCCAGGCAGCCGGTGTCCGATGCTGGGGAGAAAACAGAAAAGGTGAGTTGGGGGTGGGCGACGCGCTCAGCCGCCAAGCACCAGGTGTGCTCATCCCGGGTGCCTCAACCTATTTGAGCGTGGGCTACGCGGCGAGTTGCAGCGGAAACGCCCAGAGCCTTCAATGC
>JBIKNA010000264.1:0-9857 GCA_044358965.1 Polyangiaceae bacterium | reverse complement strand
GCGATCGCCACCGTGCCACAAGGCGTGCTTGAGCGACGGCGCGAACTTGTCCATCTCGCGCAGCCAGTTGGTGACCACGCTGGTGGGCGCCACGATGAGCGCCTTGAAGCGCTTGTCGGCCTTTTCGTCGGCGGCCTTGACGGCCAGCATGAGCGCGATGGTCTGTAGGGTCTTGCCCAAGCCCATGTCGTCGGCGAGCACGCCGCCCGAGCCGATTTCGTGCAGGAAGTGGAGCCAGTGGTACCCGGCTTCTTGGTAGGGCCGGAGCTGGGCTTTGAGCGTGCGGGGCTTCTTGGCGCCCTTGATCTCGTCGATGTCCCGCAGCTTGGCAAACAGGTCTTTGGCGCCGTCGGCCACGTTGGCACGGCCAACCTGGTCGAGCAGCTCTTGGATGCGACCGGCCTGGGACAACGGTAGCCTTGCGCCTTGGCCGCCGCCGGTGGCCAAGATCTCCGCCTGCCGCAGCAGCACCTCGCGCACCTTCTCGACGTCGAGGCGCGCAAAGGAGCCATCGGCCAGACGCACATAGCGCCGCCCTTCGGCCAGGCAGCGACCAAGCTCTTCTTGGGTGACCGCGACGCCTTCGGCTTCGAAGGACAGACGCAAGGAGAGCCAGTCGACGCCGCTGGACACCCGGGCATTGGCCGACAAGGCCTCGCCCCGCACCTGCACATCGACGAGGTCGTCGGGCACAAAGAGGTCCCACTCTTCGGGGAGGCCACCGATGCCCTCGGTCCAGAACTGGATGGCATCGTCGCTGCGCGCCACGAAGCCCATGCCGTCTTCGTCGGGCGTGAGGCCCAAGGCCCGGAGCTTGCCCACGGCATCCTGCTGTGCCGCGATGTCGCAACGGATGCATTTGGCGCGCTTCTGCGAGCCGCCCTCGGGCGCCTTGACGATGACCGGCGGCGTCATGCCGTCGGCGCGCACGTCGATCTCGACGTCTTCGTAGGCCGCTCGCAACGAGACCCGGGCCTCGGTGAGAGCTCCGCCCGCGCGCATGCGGAACGTGGGCACCAAGTCCACTACGTCGGCCACCTGGGAAAGCTCCGGCAGCTCGGCGCCGACCTCGAGCGCGACCCGGGGAATGCCCTGCGCGATGAGCTGGGCCAGGTTGCCCAGCGGCTCGTGAATGAATGGCGCCCGCATGAGGCGCCGCAGCGCCGCCGGAGAGACACGCCGATCGAGGGGCCGGGCGACGCCTTCTTGCGCGTCGATGTGCCAGCCGGGGCTGCCCTCGAACCACGCCCCCTGCCCCACCACGAAGCGTCGAGGGTCGCCAGCGCGCTGGAACGACGAACGCACCTGGATCTGGGAGCCTTCGCCCGTGAGCTCGAGGTCGAAGCGGGGCTTGAGAGCGTCGTCGCCGAAGCGCAGCTCCATCATCTGCGGCTCCAGGATGACCCTGCGGCCCTTGAGCAGCGGCAGGAGTTCTGCGCCATCTTCGTTGCGGAGCTCGATGCCCATGCGCCGCGGGCCCTCGCTCTCGAGGCGCGCAAGAAACCGAACGGCATCGCGATCTGGCGTGGGGTGCTGCGCCAGCTGCGGCAGCAGCGAGGACGGGGACACCGGCGTGCGATGGTCCGCGTCGAAGAGCGTCACCGTCATCTGCGTGGGCTTGAGCTGCAGACGGTACTCGAGGTGCTTGGGGATGGGCGGCAGAGGCTCCGGGAGCCACGCGTCGACGCCCGTGGGCACGCGGTCGCCATAGCCCGGGGCATACCCCGTGGAGTAGCCGGCCCCGGCCGAGCGGCCCCCGGCGCTGGGGCCCACCGGCGCCTGCTTGGCGCGGGCCGCCCGGCGACGGGCCCGGCGACTGAGACCACCACCGCCCTGGGCGCCGCCCGCGTGGGCAGTGCCGCCGCCGGGGGACGACTCTTGGGCTTCGGCGTAGGGCAACGCCGCCGGAGGGTCGGCCTTGGGCTGCTTGGGGCGAACCTGGTCTCGAAGGTAGATGAGCAGCGCCGCGACGTGCTTGCAGTGACCGTTGATCTTGGCAAAGGCAGGGCAGCTGCACTCCGAGGAGAACCCGGTAGGTGTAAGCTGCAACTTGACCTGGTAGGTCTCGCCCTCGTTGCCGTTGACCTCTCCGTAGGCGCTGGCCTCTTCGGGGGTTCCGTTGGCCACGGCGCCGCGGCGCACATAGTCGTAGCCGCGCAGAAAGGCGCGGGCCCCAAGCAGTCTGCGCAGACCGCGGTCGTTGAGCGTGGAAAGCGCTTCCGTGAACGGTGTCGCCAAGAGGTCCTCGTCGTCGCCCGGAAGAAAGAAGGAGCCGGGCAGCCCAGGAGTACGCGCGGGCCGAAAGAACGCGGCCTTCGCGAGCCTTGCGCCGGTCTGGGCACGCCTTTTTCGGCGGTACCGACCCGGGGGCTCTACTTATGGTCGTGTAGCACCCCGACGGCGCGGCGGCGACCAAAAAAAGCACGGCGAATCGACGGGCACATGCGGTAGCTTCCGTCGGGCGGAACATGTCGGGGCGCAGCAAACCAGGCCGCGGGATCGTGACGAGGCAGCTTTTGGGCTGTCTCGCCCTGTCTGCGCTCGCCGTGGCTGGGTGCAGCACCCCGGTGGCCTCGGCCATCGACGAGAGCGACGCCAACCAGGCCGTGCTGCTCTTGGATGAGGCCGGCATGGCTGCCGGCAAAGAGGCAGACCCCCAGGTCGAGGGGAAATTCCGGGTGCTCGTTGCCCGCGAAGACGTCCCGCGGGCCATCATGGTCATGCGCGAGCACGAGCTGCCCCGGCCCAAGCCCAAGGGGGTGCTCGAGTCGCTGGGCACGAGCAACCTGCTGCCGAGCACCAACGCCGAGCACGCGCAGCTCGTGCTCGGCACCGCCGGCGAGCTCGAGCGCTCGCTCGGGGGCCTCGAAGGTGTGCTCACCGCGCGCGTGCACCTGAGCGTCCCCACCAAAGAGCCCTTCGCGGCCACGCAGGCCAAAGCAACCGCCAGCGTGCTCATCGAGCACCGGGGCACCACGCCCCCCATCACCCAAGACGCCACACAGCGCCTGGTCGCCGGGAGCGTGGCCGGCCTCGCCCGCGAAGACGTCACGGTGGTGTTCGTGGGTCGCCCCGCCCGGGCCACCAACAGCGGCCCCCAGCTCGCGCAGATGGGGCCCCTCGGCGTCGCGCGCTCTTCCCTGCGCCCCATGCAGATCATGGTCGTCTTGTGCACCCTCGTCATCGTGGGCCTGTCCGTGGCGCTGCTGTCCGTGTACCTGCGCCTCAGCAAGCTCCGCAGCACCGCCGCCGAGGAGCCGCAGGCCCGATGATCAAGCTCACGGGTGTGCAGAAGTCCTTCCGCACGGAGGGCGGCGCGCCCCCCAATCACGCCCTCAAGGGCATCTCCCTCACGGTCCCCAAGGGGTGCCTCTACGGCCTCATCGGCCCCGGAGCCGCCGGCAAGACGGTCTTGCTCAAGACCATCACCGGCCTTTTGCGCGCGGACGCCGGTTCCATCGAGGTGGACGGCGCCGAGGTCACCACCATGACCGAGCTCGACCTGCAAAAGATGCGGGTCAAGATCGGCTTCCTGTTCCAAAACTATGCGCTCTTCGACACCCTCACGGTGCGCGAGAACATCGCCTTCCCGCTGCAGCGGCTCTACAAGTTGCCGCCGGATCAGGTCGAGGCGCGGGTCATGGAGCGCCTGGCCTGCGTAGCCCTTTCGGGCTTCGAAGATCGGCTCACCACTGGGCTATCCGGCGGCCAAAAGAAGCGCGTCGGCGTGGCCCGGGCCACGGTCATCCAGGCGCCAATCGTGCTCTACGACGAACCCGCAGCCGGCCTCGACCCGGTCACCTCGCAAAAGATCTTCGAACTGCTTCGCGCCGAGCAGCGTGCCTCCGGGGCCACATGCATCATGGTCTCCAGCGATCTCGACCGCATGCTCACGGTCACCGACCGCGTGGGCATGATGTACAAGGGCGATCTCATCTTCGACGGCACCACCCAAGAGGCCCAAGAGAGCGAGAACCCCTACGTCAAACAGTTCGTCCACGGCCTCACCGAAGGGCCGTTGTGACGATGGCAGCCGGGTGTCCTTGCCGGACGAAGCCGGCGTAGCGCAAGAATGAAGGAGCTCGCCTTCCTGCTTGTGCCTTGGGCCGTTCGCGTGTCGCTCATCTTCGCGCTGCTCATCCGCGACGAACGCACGATGCCCAAGGCCATGCTCGAGCGGGCCCCCTGGCCGTCCAGCCGCAGCGCCGGCGCCGTGTACTTCGACGTGCTGGTGGTGGTCGTGCACTACGTCAAGACACGGGGCTGGCTCCGCGGCCTGCCTATGGGCGTGGGCTTCGCGCTGCTCCTGATCGGCTGCTCGGTGATCGCCACGCTGCTACTGGCGCTCGCCCTGGGCGAGCCTTTGGACCTCTGAATACCCGTACAGCTCTGCCCCGCGGCATGTTAATGTCCCAGCCTAACGCCATGGGTGCCCGCGCCTCCGAGTCCGAAATGCCCGACCACCCGTTCCTCGCGGCCGTGGGACGAGGGTTTCTGTCTGCCGCCGAGACCACCGGCGCCATGACCATCCTGTTCTTCCGCATCATGAAGAGCCTGCTGCCACCGCGCGTCGATGGCCAGGAGGTCTGGAAGAACCTCTACAAGATGGCCGTCAAGTCGCTGCCCATCGTCGCAGTCACGGCGCTCTTCACCGGCGCCATCATGGTCATCCAGGCCGCCACCATCGTAAAGCGCTACAACGCCGAGGGCCTGTTGGGCTGGGGCGCAGGCTTCGGCACCCTTCGCGAGATCGCCCCGTTGCTCACGGCGCTCATGATCTCTGGCCGCGTCGGCGCCAACAACACCGCCGAGCTCGGCACCATGGTCGTCACCGAGCAGCTCGACGCCATGCGCGTGCTCGCCATCGACCCCATCACGTTTCTCATTGCGCCGCGGTTCTTCTCCGTGGTGGCCACGCTCTTCTTCGTCACGCTGTTCGCCGACGCCCTCGCGCTCTTCGGCGCCGCGTACACGGGCAAGGGTCTCCTCAACGTCGATCCGGTCACGTTCTACAACGGCCTCACCTCGGGCCTGCTCGACTTTAGCGACGTGGCCAAAGGGCTCACCAAGGCCGTCGTCTTCGGCGGGGTCATTGGGCTGTCCAGCTGCCACTTCGGCCTGGCCACCAAGGGCGGCGCCCCCGGCGTCGGCAAATCCGTCAACGCCCAGGTGGTGGCCAGCGCCGCCGGCATCTTCGCCCTCGACTACGTCACGGGCTTCCTCCTCGGCTGAGCGTCCATGGAAGGCACGAGCACCGACACCGGAACGCTGGATCCCGCACCGCCGCCCCTGGGCCCCGTAGGCGCCCTCGGCGCTGCAGCGCTCGACCTTTTGGTGGGCGCCAAAGAGCTCTATTCCGTCCTCGTCCGCACGCTCTACTACACGTTCTTGGGCAAGCGCGAAGAAGGCTCGATGCTCAAGCAGATGTACGAGATCGGCAACGGCTCGGTGGTGTTCCTGTCCATCACCATGGGCTTCATCGGCATGATTCTCGTTTACCAGTCGGGCCTTCAGGCGCAGCGCGTGGTGCCCGACTACACCATGTTGGGTGCAACCTACATGGAACTCTTGGTTCGGGATTTTGCCGCCTCCATCGGCGCGCTCATGTTGGCCACCCGCGTGGGCGCCGGCATCGCCGCAGAGATTGGCAGCATGGTCGTGACCGAGCAGGTCGATGCGCTGCGCATGTGCGCCGCCGACCCCATCGACTTCCTGCTGGTGCCAAGGTTCAAGGCGAGCGTGGTCATGACCATGTGCTTGCTCGTCTGGGCCGCAACGGTGGCCTTTCTGTCGGGGGCCGTCACCGCACACCTCGCCTTCGACGTGCCCTACGCCACGTTCTTCAACATGCAGCTCGTCGACAAAGGCGATCTCATCATCGGGCTCACCAAGTGTTTGGCCTACGGCGCTGCCATTCCCATCGTCAGCGGCTACTGCGGTCTGTCCACGTTTGGTGGCTCCGAGGGCGTCGGCTGGGCCACCACCCGGGCCGTGGTCAACACCTCGCTCACCATCATCATCCTCAACTTCTTCATCTCCGGCGCGGGCTTCCTCATTTTCCCCGAATGAGCTTCCAGGGCATTCAGTTCAAGAACATCGTCAAGTCCTTCGGCCCCAAGCGGGTCCTGGACGACGTGTCTTTTGATGTCCCCCGGGGCACTGTCTTTTTCATCATTGGCGCATCGGGCGTGGGAAAGAGCGTGCTCATCAAGCACCTGGTGGGCCTGCTCTACCCCGATTCCGGCGAGATCATCCTCGACGGCCAAGACGTCTCCAAGTTCAACGAGGAGCAGATGGGCCCCATTCGCAAGAAGTGCGCGATGGTGTTCCAGCACTCCACGCTCTTCGACTCGCTCACCTGCGCCGAGAACGTGGCGCTGCCGCTCCGCAAGCACAAGAACCTCTCGCAGAAGGCCTCGGTGCAAGAGGCCCGCGAGCGCCTCAAGCTCGTTCACATGCAAGACTTCGGCGACCGCTACCCGCCAGAGCTCGGCGACGGCATGCGCAAGCGTGTGGCCATCGCCCGCGCGCTCACCCTCGACCCCGAGTACGTGCTCTTCGATGAGCCCACCACTTCACTCGATCCCGTGAGCGCCCGTCGCGTCGACAAACTCATCCGCGAGTTGTCCGACAACCTGGGTGTCACCAGCATCGTGGTCAGTCACGATTTACCCAGTATCTTCACCATCGCAGACCGCATTGTGATGCTTTATAAGGGGAAGGTTCGCATGCTTGGCTCTCGCGCAGACTTTCGTGCCACCGAAGACGGTGTCATTCAGCAGTTCATCAACGGTCGCGCCAGCGGCCCCATGGATCTCTGACCAATGGCCAAAGAGCGTTCCATCGAGGTCAAGGTCGGCGCCCTCATCTTGGTGTCCATGGGCATCTTGGCGGGCTTCGTCCTCATCATGGGCGGGCTCAGCTTCGAGCGCACCTACCCTCTGTACGTCGACTTCGACAACCCTGGCGGCCTGCAGTCGGGCGCTCCGGTCAAGATCGCCGGCGTCAAGGTGGGCAAGGTCGAAGAGCTCAAGTTCATGGGTGGTCAGATCGACCCAGAGACCAAGCGCCGCACGCTCATCCGCGCCAAGATCGCCGTCGAGGTCCGGGTCAAGCAGTCCATCCACGAGAACGCCGACTTCTACGTGACGACGCAGGGCGTGCTGGGCGAGCAATTCTTGCAGATCGAGCCTGGCACCGACGCCAAGCCCGTGCTGGCCGAGGGCTCCAAGGTCAAGGGCATCGATCCGCCGCGCCTGGATCTGTTCTTGGCCAAGGCCTTCGAGCTGCTCGACACCACGGTCAACGGCATCCGCAACAACCGTGAGCTCATCGCCGACATCGCCAACAACACGTCGAACCTACTCAAGAACGCCAACGGCCTCTTGGGCGACAACCGCGACCGCATCAACCGGACCATCCAAAACGTCGAGGCCTTGTCCGTCGAGGCCAACCAGCTCACCAAAGACGCCCGGGTCCAGTACGTCGACAACCCCAAGATCAAACGCACCATCGACAACGTGGATCGCCTCGCCGCCGATGTGCAGCGCGACTCTGGTCCCTTGCTCAAAGACGCCAAAGAGTCGTTGGCCAACCTGAACCGGGTCTCGGCCACCGTCGGCACCCCGGAAGAGTCCGCCAAGCTCAAGAAAATGCTCGAAGACATTGCGCAGCTGGCCGTGCGTGCCAATGCCACGGCGGCCGATGCCCAGTCCATCGTGCAGCACATCAAGACCGGCAAGGGCACCGTCGGCGCGCTCGTCATGGACGAGGCCGTCTACGATGATGTGCAGGAGATGGTGCGCGATCTCAAGCACAACCCGTGGAAGTTCCTCTGGAAGGAATAGCCGCGGGCGACGGCGCGATAGGCGGCAGCCGCCCCGCGCGCTAGTCTTCCGTCCACGATGATCACGACCACTGTCATTGCCTTTGCGCTGGGCCTCCTCGTCGTGTGGCTCGTGCTGCGCAGCCGCAGCGCCAAACAAGTCCCCTCAGCCTCGAGTTCGAGCCCCGCGGTCGACGCCTTCGTGCGCACCGCGTTGGGCAAAGAGCTCGCGCGTGGCGTTGCTGGGCTGCGCGGCGGCACCGACGCGGAGCGCAGGGCTCTAGAGCAGACCCTCAAGGGCGATCCCGATGTCCGTGTGGTCTCCGCCATCGAGGACGCCGTGTCCGACGTGGAGCTCGAGTACGTTCGCTACGCCCACGAGCCGGACGCCGAGCTGTCCCTCCGGGTGAAATACGAAGACGGCACCGTGGGCACCGAGCAAACGCGCATCCCGCTCTCGGACCTGCCTGTGGCCGTCCGCGAGGCGTTCGAGACGGGCGGACCGACGCGCGTGTTCCGCCCGTGGCCCCTGCCCTGGCGCTGACGGACACTTCCGGCCCCAGCGGAGCCTGTCAGCCCCCGCCATGCCACTCCCAGGTGCTGCTGCGGGGCCTTAGGCCAAGACCACGAGGACGTCGCCCTCGTTGACGGCTTGGCCCTCGGTGCACTTGATGGACTCCACCTTGCCCGCGGCCGGGGCCTCGACGGGCATCTCCATTTTCATGGATTCCAGGATCACGCAGGTGTGCCCTTCCGGAACGTCCTCGCCCTCTTTGACTTCGATTTTCCAGACGGTGCCAGTGATGTGCGCGCAGACGTTGGTGGCCATGTGTGCAGAGAGACTACGCAAACCGGCCCCCGCCCCGCAAGCCCGTCCCGCGCCCGGACCCGGCGAAGCGCCAGCCTGATTCCCCGCAGAAGCACCCAAGGGCCTGCCTTCTGCCGGGGTCCAACGGAGGGTCTCGTCTTTTGGGGCCCCGGTCCACGGAGCGCATTGCCTTCCATGGCCGCGAAACGGTAGAGTTTTCCTAGGGGCGCGGTTCGCGCTCGCATGCTACATAACGGGTCACATCGAGGACGCACGGGTTGCGTCCCCCAGCCACGGCGGAACCGACACATGGCGGAACAGAAAGAAAGCTCAGTCCTGTTCTCCCTCAAGGAGCTGATGAACCTCGAAGAGGATCGCATTCAGCAAGAAGAGGCCGAGAAGCAACGCCAGCTACAGGCCCAAGAGCAAGCCCGTATGGACGCCGAGCGTCGTGCACGCGAAGCCGAAGAGGCGCGCGTCCGGGCCGAAGAAGAGCGTCGTCGCATGGAAGAGCAGCGGGCCCGCGAAGAGCAGGCACGCCTCGAGGCCATGCGTCAGGGCGAGGTCGAGCGCGCGCGTCTCGAAGCCGAGAACGCCGCCCGCATGGAGGCCATGCGCCGCCAGCAAGACCACGAGCGCCAGCTCGTCGCCATCAAAGAAGGCTCTGGCAAAAAGAAGATCATGGGCATCGCCATCGCCATTGGCGTGCTGCTCTTCGTGGGCTCCATCGGCGGCGGCCTGGCCTACTACAAGACGGTTCAAGAGGCCGAGAAGCAGCGCATCCTCAAAGAGGGCGAGTTGGCCGAGCAGAAGGCACAGCTCGACAAGCTCACCGCGGAGCTCAAACGCCAGAACGAGGCCGTTGCCTCTCTCGAAGGCGACGTCAAGAACGCCAAGAGCGAAGCCGAGCGCAACGCAGCCCTGGCCCGCCTCGACGAGGCCAAACAGAAGCAGAAGCAAACGCAGCAGGCCGTCGGCCAGGTTGGCCGGCCTGCAGCCGCTGCCAACCCGGGCAAGCCCAAGCCCGCGTGCACGTGCCAAGCGGGCGATCCGCTCTGCTCCTGCTTGTAGCCCTCGCCTCGCGGCTCAATCCATATGCGCCACGGGCATAACCCGCTCTGCTTCGCGATGGACTACCCGTCGCTAGAGCAAGCAAAAAGCCTGACCACGCAACTTGCGCCCCACCTCGGCATGCTCAAGGTGGGGCTCGAGCTTTTTGTGCGC
>JBIKNA010000263.1:0-9878 GCA_044358965.1 Polyangiaceae bacterium | reverse complement strand
GTCAAGGAATCGCACCGCTTCTGCGGCGTCGAGGATCGAAACGCCGCCCTCTACTTCCACGGACTCGTAGTTCCACGTGGGCACTTGGTCGTCGATGCCATACCAGTCCGGGCTGATATAGGCGTGCGCTCCCGTCGACGTGGCCCGGAGTCGTGCGCCCGCCGCCAAGAGCGGCACCAAAGAATTGTTTCGCGACAAGTGGAACCGCAGCTCGGTGCCATCGTCGGAAATCAGGGCTGGCGCGTGGGCGAACAAGGCAGAGCTGGTTCCGCAAACAGCAAACACAAGGAACGGGTTTGCACGCAGTCGGGCCACGAGCGTCGCAACGTCGTGCGTATGGAAAATCGACGTCGGATGCACGGGCCAAGCGTACCATCGGATGGCTCTGTCCGTGGCCCGCAGCGGCTCGACGTTGATTGCTTGCGGCTTGCGACTCTCGGCGTCCGGTTCCTTCTCGAGCACGACCTGCCGTCTCGCGTTACGCGAACGCGGGTGATGCGATGGTTCATGGCAAAGAGATCTTCGCCGCGCTTCGACTCACCCAGGTAGCCAACGGCAAGGTCGACCCGGCGCACGCGGACGCGCGGGTCGCCCTTGAACCCGACCCCGCCACCGCACGAGGTCTCCCGTCTGCAGCCGACCCATTGCGGCGAGGTAAGCATTCGTCGATTAGGATTTATCGATTTGCATGAGCCCTCGACTCTCAACGTCGGTGTCCTCACGTCCGCGCGCGTTTTCCCAACCGTGGCACATGTTGTGCCAGACGACGCTCGTGGCACGGATCGGCGCAGAGCAGATGCTGGGCGCTCTATCTATTGGTGACCGGCTGGGTGGTGAGCGGTTGGGCGGGCCCGGCACGCGGTGCCGCGAGATGTAGGCCCGCGCGCTTTCTTCAAGAGCATGCGTGGCCGCAGGCAATCCAAAGCCACTTCCGCCAAACAACAACTCATCGGCACGCGAAGTCGGCGATTTCGTGCAGCGGCCTCGGCGCCCCTTCGATGACCCCGGTGTCGAAAAGACGGACGGTGTCTGCCTCGTCGACGGCACGGAGATCGGGCAAACACTCCGCCCTTTGTCTTTGCGGACGACGGCTCGCCCGGACGAATTCGCGTCAGTGTAAGGTTGACCCTCAGAGGTCCGCCGCGCACGGTCTCGGCCTTCTCCGGGATCTCCAAGTCACCCCCGAGTCACCCCCAAGTCACCCGATGCTGCGCTGATTGGACTTTCGAGCTAAGGCCGTTGTCCTTGAGCCGCGCGCCGGTCACGGGGCCCGGCCCAGGGGGGGCGGGGCCCCGCCGCCTCACCGCTTGTACGAAATCTTACGAATCCTGCACGAGATCTGGTCCGGACGAGCGATAAAGTGCTTTCCGAGATGGAGAAACCGGTGAGTGAATCGAAATCCGAGTCCTGGTCGATCGACGACGCGCGCGACCTGTACATGATCGACCGTTGGGGCGGCGGCTACTTCGACGTGTCCTCGCAAGGGAACATGAGCGTCGCCCCACTGCAAAGCCGCGGGCGAAGCATCCAGATCAACGACATCGTGGAGCTGGCGAAAGCCGAGGAGGGCCTCAAGGCTCCGCTCGTCATTCGCTTCCAAGACATCCTCCACCATCGCGTCCGAACGCTGAACGAGGCGTTCATCAAGGCGATCGCCGAGAGCAAGTACCGCGGCGCCTACCGCGGCGTCTTCCCCATCAAGGTCAACCAGCTCCGCGAGGTCGTCGAGGAGATCCTCGACGCGGGACGCCCCTTCCATTACGGCATCGAGGTCGGCTCGAAGCCGGAGATGTACGCCGGTCTCGCGGTCCACACGGACAACGAGTCGCTCATCGTTTGCAACGGCTACAAAGACGACGCGTACATCCGCGCGGCGCTCATTGGCCGCAAGCTCGGCAAGAAGGTCATCCTCATCGCCGAGAAGCTCTCCGAGGTGCGCGCGATCGTCCGCATCGCGAAGGAGATGAACGTCGAGCCCGAGATCGGCGTTCGCGTCCGGCTCGTGACCCGCGGCGCCGGCAAGTGGGCGGAATCGACGGGCGAGCATGCCAAGTTCGGCCTCTCCACATCGGAGATCCTCGAGGCGGGCGCGATCCTGAAAGAGGCCGGGATGCCCCAGGCCTTCAAGCTTCTGCACTTCCACATCGGCTCGCAGGTCCCGGACATCCTCATCATCAAGCGCGCCGTCCGCGAGGCCGCGCGCTACTACGCGAAGCTCCGCCGCCTGGGCCACCCGCTCGAGTACGTCGACGTTGGTGGCGGTCTCGCCATCGACTACGACGGCTCGCGCACTCCGACGGACGCGTCGATGAACTATTCCGTCGAGGAGTACGCGCGCGACATCGTCTCGAACCTCGCCGATGTTTGCGAGGAGGAGCGCGTCCCGCACCCGCACATCGTCTCCGAGTCGGGCCGCGCCATCGTCGCGCAGCACTGCGTGCTCGTCGTCGAAGCGTTCGGTGCAATCGAGCGTACGGGTAGCGGTAGTCCGTCGCTTCCGGCGAGCATGGAGCACAAGCTCCTCGTCACCCTCCGCGACGTCAACGCGCGTCTCGTCGAGACGAACCTCCTCGAGTGCTGGCACGACCTGCTCGAGGTCAAAGAGGAGTCGGAGAAGACGTTCGATCTCGGCTATCTCGAGCTCGACGTGAAGGCCGCCATCGAGACGCTCTTCTGGCAGATCGCCGCGCGCATCCGCGAGATGTCGACGCGTCTCGGCGATCCCTCCGAGCTGCCGGACGAGCTTGCGGCCCTCGAGGCCAAGTTCGGCACGCAGCAGATCTGCAACTTCTCCGTCTTCCAGTCGCTCCTGGATCACTGGGCCTTCGGCGCACTCTTTCCGGTCGTGCCCATCAGCCGTCTCGACGAGAAGCCGACGCTCCTGAGCACGCTCGCGGACATCACGTGCGACTCCGACGGTAAGGTCGGCAAGTTCATCGACCGCACGGAGGCGTCACGGGACATGCTCCCCCTCCACGCCCGGAACGAGCAGCCGTACTACATCGGCGTGTTTCTGACCGGCGCGTACCAAGACATCATGGGCGACATCCACAACCTTTTCGGTCGCGTGAACGAGGTCCACGTCTTCCTGGATGAGGACGAGGAAAGTGGCTTCTACATCGAGGAGACCATCGCGGGGAACACCATCGCCGAGGTGCTCCGCATGACCCAATACGAGACACACGACCTCGCGACCCGCGTGAAAGCGCAGGTCGACGCGGCGATCAAACAGGATCGCCTCAAGCCAACGGAGGGCATGCGCCTCCTCGCCGAGTATGAGCGTGGCCTGAAAGACCAGACCTACCTGAGCTGGTAGTAGAGCTACGCGCGAAGAAGCGGCTCCCGCTTCTTCGGCAAGTTTCGCACGAAGGCCGCCCGCACACTCAGGTCGGGTCCGCGCTTCCCAAGGCCGGCCCACGTTGTGCCAGATGGGCGCGCGTGGCTCGGCACGGTGCGGGGAAGGCACGGACCGACGTGAGGCATCAGGCCAGGTGGCCTGTCTTTACCCAAATCATTGCGCCGTTGCGCGTGAACGGTCGATGCCTACTCATGCTTGGGTTGCGCAGCCATGAGCCCTTCGGGTAGCTGCCGTGCTCGTCTTCGAACACGCCGTCCAGCACCCAGATCTCTTCGCCACCAGGATGAGTGTGCGCCTGAAATACGGTGTCCGGCGCCCAACGCACGAGAGCTACGCCCTCGGTGCCGTACGCATGCAGCGGAAGCACCGATAGACCAGGCACCAAGCCCGCTCGCCAAGACGCGCGCTCGGTATCGATCACCACCCGTGCGCGGTCTTCCGGGTGGAACTGCCGAAGCTTGACCAGGAGCGTGCACCCCGCCTCGCTGTGTGGAGCGTGGCTGGAGCCGGGCGGATTGCGAACGTAGGTTCCTTGCGGATAGACGCCGTGTTCGTCCGCGAAGGTTCCCTCGAGCACCAAGAATTCTTCGCCCCGATCGTGGGCGTGGGCGGTGAAGTGCGAGCCCTTGGCGTAACGCACAATGGAGGTTGCTCTCGCAATCTCTTCGTTCCCCGTTTCGTCGATGACAGATCGGTCAAGCATCTGGCGCTCGACGCCCGCCAGGGGCGATGGTGTCCAGGGTTGTTCGCCTGGGAGCACCACCTCGCGCTTCGAGAAGTCGGATCGAATCTCCATGTGTCACCCTTGGGTCGCGTTGCGTCCAGCCATGACGCCGCCGTCCACATCCCAGATTGCACCGGTGACCCACGCGGCGTCAGTCGAAAGCAGAAATGCGATGACGGAGGCAACGTCGTCCGGCTGCCCGATACGGCCAATCGGATGGAACGCATTGAAGCCCTGCAGGGCCGAGTGTACTTGCTCCTTCCGAATGAAACCCTCGTAGATCGGGGTTTCCACAACAGCCGGCGAGACCGCGTTGACCCGAATCTTGCTAGCAGAAAGCTCTAGGGCAAGATGCTGCGTCAACGCATGGAGGCCAGCCTTGGCCATCGAGTACGCAGACGACGGGGTCGCGCCGATGGACTGTTTCGCCCACATGGATCCGACGTTCACGATGGCACCCCCATTGCGATGCGCCGCCATGGCCTTCGCTGCCGCTTGGGTAACGAAGAAGGTTCCGCGGTTCACATCGTGGTAGCGGTCGTAGTCCGCTTCCGTGTGTTCAAGGAACGCTTTCGGAAGGAACACACCGGCAGCGTTTACCAGGCCTGTCAGATTCGGGTAGGCCGTTGGAATCTTCGCAGCGAAGTCGTGAACAGACTTCATCGCCGCCAGGTCAATCACGGCAATCTCGACCCGATTGTGTCCGAGTGCGCTCAGCTCTGCTGCGGCCTCCGCGAGCTTTGTTTCGTGTCGGCTGGCCAGCACGACACTGCCTCCGCGCTCAATGACTCTGCGAGCCGTTGCTTTTCCAATTCCTGTTGCTCCGCCGAGGATGAGGGTCCGGCCTGCGATTTGCGGTGAGTTCATTTGGTGTGCCTGTCTACTAGTTGGTAGGTGTCTTGGGTGTGTTCGGAGGCGTGTCTTCGTTGCGACTATGACTTCAGAGAGATCAGCAGTTCGTCTACGGCTCGCTCGACGCCTCGGTGGTCTTTGCCCACCCAACCCAGGAGCATCGCCCCCTGGAGAGTGCCGAGCACAAACTCTGCGCTCTGCTTTGCACTACGTCGCCTGCTCAGCTCGCCGCGCGTTTGCCCCATGGCGATCGCTTGTTGAAGCCAGGCGATCTGCGCAGAGAAGAACGCGCGCACGCGTTCCGGTACACCGTCGGGCAACACGGAAAGCTCTGTGGCAAGCATGCCGCACAAGCACAGGTGTCCGCCGCGAAGGCTCTGCGCGTAGACGTCACCGTAGAGCTCGAGGCGTTTGACGGCAGAGTCGTGCGTGCTCTCGATATCCGCGCAGGCACGCTCGAAGCGAGCGATGTACTCGTCGACAAGTGCACAGCCGAGATCTGCTTTCGACGGAAAGTGATGATGAATGCTCGCCTTGCGAACGCCGACCGCTTCCGACAGATCTGCATAGCTAAAGGCGCTGTAGCCGCGGCTACGAACCAAGTGTTCGGCCGCGCGGAGAAGGGCGTCTCGGGTCGAGTCTGCAGGATGCGTCTTGGCCACTCCGGTACCCTACCTTCTAGTAGGTATACAGTCAAGCAACGCTCCTTCGCGCCCACCCAAGCGGCTCTGAGAATCCGAGTCCGTTTCGCCGCAGCTGCGGAAAACCCAAGTCATATCAGGCCCATGCAATCCGTAAGCGCACCTGTGGCCACTTGCACATACACGCGCGCACGCTAGACCGTGCGCATGAAGTTCCTCCGACCTGCAGCACTTGTCGCCCTCTTCGCGTCCCTCGTCGGCTGCGCCGCGGAGACCTCGCCTTCTGGCGATGCAACGGACACCGACGATGCAGAACAGACCGCCCTCAAGTGGCCCAGGGCCTGCGAGGGCGAGCAGCTCACGCGGGAGGAGCTCCTCTCCTTTGCCGACGCGCCAGACAAAGTGGTTGGCGAGTTTACCTTCCTCGGGCGTTCTCGTCGGTGCGAGAACGGGACCTGTTCGCGGTGGACGCTCGGACGCGGGATGGTCGCGATGTACGAGGAGCGCCCCGGCGCGTCAGGACGGTACTTCTCCGAAGAACTCCAGCTTGGGTCGTCGATATTCCTGAAGCGCCGAGGAGAGATCCCGCGCATCGAACTCGAGACAATCGGCGGTGGCGTCTTTGGCTGCTGGGCACCATTCGAAAGCGACGGGCTTGCTCGCTGCGGTCTGGCGAAAGGCATGAACGCAAAGCCCGCGTTCCAGATGCGATCAAGCAGCTTCCAGTACGTCGGTGACCTCACGTGGCGATCGACTCCCACCCCCGGAGGCGGGCCGTTCCACGTCGAATCCCATATGGTTGACGCGCGTATCACGAAGAAGTGTCTCGAAGTCCGCGTTGGGCTGAAGGAGGACAACATCGAGGTCGAGTACGTGCTCTCCGGCAAGCTTTCTCTCTAGCGCCGCGCTTCCGAGCATGCCCTGCGTGACAAGACCTGCGACGACGCCTGATTGGTGAACAGCTCGCAACAATCGACGGATCGTTTTGAATCGTCGCATGACGATGCGCGTCGGACCTGTAGTGAGATTCGCTTGGCTTTTCATCCTGTTCGCGACGTCCGCGCTGGTCGGCTGCGGAGGTTCCGCGCCGTCTCCTGCGTACCCGCGACCGCTCAGCCCCCAATGGGCAGCACCGGCCAAGTTCTACCGAGTGTCCGAGCGATGCTCCCAGGGCCCGCTGGTGGTCACCATGCCGGCGCTCGGTAGCACCTGGGGTGAAACCGTCGAGATCAAGGCCCACGGTGGCGCCATTGCCGGGTCCTACGACGTGTGGGTTGGCCCCGAGCGCGTGCAGTCCGGGTCGATGCTGACCTTGTACGGGGGACACGTGTTGCCTGCAGCCCGGGCACACTGCCTACTCCCCAGCACACCAAAGCCGGCCCAAGGTGGCTGGAGTCCGCAGATGCCCCCCAGCAACCCGGGCGGCAGCTTGGGCGGCGCAGGCAACATGCGCCACACCGGCTTCATTTCGGTGGAGCGTCCGGGCACGCTGGGCAACCGCAGCGCGTCCATGTCCTTCCGCAAAGAGGTGCGTGTTTGGGGCGAGGTGGCCTTGTCTGCCGGAGCGCAAATTACAATTGTATTTTACAGCGATCTGCCGAACGACTTCGAGAACGTGGTGTTCGAGATCTCCCACGGTGCGCTGCTGCCTCGCGACCATGAGGAATACAAGAACGAACTCTGGACCGCGAAGCTCCGCGCAGACAGCGAGCAAGCGAGCGCAAAGCTCCGCGCCGACGCAAGACACGCGGCGTTGCAAGAACGCGGACGCCAATGCGCGCTCAACATGGACGCAGCATGCCGCGCCGAGGGCTGGCGCTTCGCGAGCGAGGTACCCCCGGAGCGACCGACCGCCGAATGGCCCGGCGTTGGGGTTTCTGCAGGCGGCGCGGCACCGAGCCAGGCGCCTACGGCACCACCGCCTCCGGCCCGTGTCGAAATCGTTCCGCCCAAGCCCACGGTGGGCTCCGTGTGGGTCAACGGCTACTACGTTTGGGATGGCTACGTCTGGGTGTGGGCCAGCGGTGCGTATCGCATCCCCCCAGAAGATCTGCGCCCGCCGCCGTCTGCTCCTCCGCCGCCACCGGTAGCCGAACCGCAGCGGCCGCCAAGCGCTGGCCCCCTTGCCCAATGGACCGCCGGACGTTGGGTGTTCACCGCCACGGGATGGGTATGGCTCGCCGGAAGGTTCGAGCTGCGCTGAGCGCAGACCGCTTTTCGCAGGCACAAGTGCGAGCGGTCGAAGGTATTCGGCGAGCAACAGTGACGCGCGTCTCGCCAAGCACCTGCATGGCCGCCGGGCGGCGAAGAATCAGCGACGAAGCACGCGATCCAAGCTGGCGGTTTGCGCGCTGCGCCCGTACAGCACCTGCAAGCGCACGGTGATCACGTCGTTCAGCTGTACGTTCACGAACCCGTACTGGCTCACTTCGATGTTGGTCTCGGTGCGCGTGGCCTCGACGTAGCGAGAAAAGTCCGCAGAACGGGGCAAGAACACGTCGAGGTCTACGGAGATCTGTTTGTAGTTCTGTACGTTGACGAAACCGCGCTGGGTCACGCTGACCTTCACGTCCCGATGGTTCAGGACATCGCGCATGCTGACGCTGCCCTCTTCGACACCCTCGGGCACCTCGGTGCGCCCAAGATCCAACGCCCAGTCACGGGCCAATGTCTTGAGCTCACTTGCGGTCATGCTGGCGATCTTCTGAAGGGCGCGCTCTTGGATGCTCGCGCCTTCGGTGTCGGTGGCACCCTCGGCGGTTTCCGCGCGGACGATGCGTTCGAGCTCTGCGCGGAGCTCGGCGTCGGGCCGCGCTTGGGCCTCGACCAGGCGCTGCCGCACCTTGGCCACGATGCCCCGAAGCGCCTTGCGAAGCGTGGTGCGCGGGGTGCCAACGGGGTCGATGGCCGCCCATCGAATGCCCTTGAGCGCCTTCATCGCCTCGTCGCCGTCCAGATGTTCCCCGGACGTCCACTTCTGCCGCAGCACGGTGCTGGTGTGCAGACCATAGCGGCCCCACCAACCCGTGCGCATGCCCACGCGCAACCGCGAGCCGGTGAGCGCCAGATCGCCTCCGACCTGGCCGTTGGGGCAAAGCTCCACGGTGTCGAACAGGTGGTTCGGGTACCCGTCCAGATCGCGCGCGTAGTACTTGAGGAACTCCACCGCGGCCTTGATCTGCACGGCGATCTGGCCGACGTCGCGCTCGGAGTCGATGTCGTTCTGCCAAGCGCCGATGGCGCTGCCCGATACGTCTTCGGTGAAGCAGCCGGTCTCTGCGGGCACCCGGAGCTTGCCCTTGAAGCGCGCGAGCTCTTTGTCGCGCGCGTCTTCTCCGCTGGCGATTTGTGCTGCCAGCAGCTGGTCTGCGTATGCCGTCAGGCAGCGGGCACGCGCGTCGGTGGCGGACTCGCCAGCGCGCGGGGCCTCGGTGTAGCACTTGGCGTCTTGGGCTGTGTACGCCGCCTCGCTGCTTGGGTCCGCAGCATCTTCGGCGGCGGGGGCCGCGCACCCGGGGGCAAACGTGGCGAGCAACGGGACAAGCGCGAGAAGGCGGCGGCGAGGCATGTGCGAACAAGGTGATGCACGGACCGGGCCAGTGTGGGCCCGGGTGTGCAGCCGCGTTTCTTCGGAACTCTTCGCCCGCGAGGGTCCGCCATTTGGATCCATCGCGATCCACCCCGCGGGCGCGCCCCCTCATTCGGACTGGGCGATGCTCAGCGTGCCGGAACGAGCTTGGACGGGGGGAACGTGGCCCCGTCGGCGACCTCTTTCAGGAACGCGAAGAGGTCTGTCCGAACACCCGTCAGCGCCGGCCGGGTCATCACCACGTGCAGCGGGCTCGTGATTTCGTTGTCGACAATGAACGCGCCCGCTTCCGGGTCCTTGTCGAGCTCCGTGACGTAGTCCTGCAGCGCGCTCGAAAACTGCGCAAACGTCAGATCGTTTTTGGTGGTCTCGTCGTAGCGGAACGAGATGAAGGCGTAGCGGCTCTTGGGGTCGAGGGACCGGTTGTAGGCGTACACGTCGCTCGCAACCTGGCAGGTTGGGCACCCCGGCACCGCAACGCCATAGATGGTTGCCTTCTGCCGCGCATTGGCAATGTCCGCGGGCGTGTCGATGCCCGGGGCGCTGTCGACGATGCTGTCGACGCGTTTGCTGCCAAAGGCAGCTTTTACCCTAGAATAGTTGTATTTTACACCGGCGCCGCCAGCGCTGGTTCCAACGAAGAAGATTCGTTCGACATCGGGAAACGTGGGCGCCAACCTGCGCAGGAAGAGATCCATGTTTCGTGCGCCGTAG
>JBIKNA010000262.1:0-9887 GCA_044358965.1 Polyangiaceae bacterium | reverse complement strand
TGCGCCGCGGGCAAGAGCCCCGCCATGCGCGCCGACCCCTCGAAGAAGCCGCGGGCCAGCAACCCTCCCATGCGCTTTCGAACCGCCATGCGTGCATTGTGACGCCATACGCTCCGCGCCCCAAGCCAATCTTCCCCGTACCCCTGCCCGCGCACCGGTCTGCCGCTCCTGGCGCCGCCTCAGCCCTTTTTACCCAGGTGCGTCGCCGCCAGCTTCAGAAACAAATCCCGGCTCGTGGCGTGGTCGACAATGGGCATGGGGTAGGTCTTGCCGAGCTGTATGCCGGCGCCCTTGAGGACGAGCGGCGGCGCAGACCACGGCGCATGAATGTACTTGGCGTCGAGTTCGGCGAGCTCGGGGACGAACTCTCGAACGTACGCGCCGTCCGGGTCGAACTTCTCGCCTTGGGTGACGGGGTTGAAGATGCGGAAGTACGGCTGCGCGTCGCAACCGCAGCCGGCGGACCACTGCCAACCGGCGTTGTTCTGCGCCCAATCACCATCGGTCAGGTACTTCATGTAGTGCGCTTCGCCGCGGCGGTAATCGATGCGCAGGTGCTTGGCGAGAAAGCTGGCGGAGATCATGCGGGCGCGGTTGTGCACGAAGCCATCGCGGAGCAACTGCCGCGCGGATGCGTCGACGACCGGATAGCCCGTGTGCCCGGTGGTCCAGGCGCTCCAGCCCTTGGGGTCCGGCTCCCAAGGGAACCGACCGAACTCCGGCCGGTTGGGCTCTTGGAGCAGCTGCGGTCGGTGGAACAACAGGTGATGCGCGAAATCACGCCAAAGCAGCTCTGCCTGAAAACGCTCTTGGGCTTTGCCTTCGAGGGCTTTGGTGGCCGCGTGCCAGGCCGACCGGGCCGAGAGGGTTCCGAACTTGAGGTCCTGCGACAGGCGACTCGTGCCGGGCAGATCCATGCGGTCCCGATCTTCGTGGTACCGCGCGCCCGCGGTGCGAAGAAAGAGCGCCAGGCGATCGCGGGCGGCGCGCTCGCCGCCGGGGGTGAGCCTGGGGTTGTGTTTGATGCCCAGCTCTTCGAGCGAAGGGACTTGCGCGTTGGTGTGGACCACATTGGCGGGCAACGGCGGCAGCTGCGTGGGCGCTTTGAGCGGCGGCGTATCGACCAAGAGGCGCCGGGCGACCCGCGAAAACGGCGTGTAGACCGAGAACGGGCGGCCGTCTTGCGTGCGCACGTCGTCTGGTGGCACCAAGGTCTCGCCTTCGAACAGCTCGAGTGGCACGCCGAGCGCCTGACGGACGCGTTCATCGCGCACGCGACCAAAGGGCTCGGTCCAGCGATACGCGACCACCCGGTCGACACGGAACTGCGCCGCCAGCTTCGGCACGACGTCGGTGGCCTTGCCGGCGGCGAGGAGCAAACGCCCCCCCAGATGCGCCACGTTCTTGTCGAGGGCCGTCAACGACTCGATCAGGTACTGCATGCGGTGCGGCAGCTCTTGGGCCCGCTCTTTGGCGAAGAAGAACGGATCGATGACGAACAGAAGAACCGCCTCGCCGCCCTTGAGCGCGCTGTTGAGCGGCGCGTGATCGCCCAAACGGAGATCTTTGCCTCGAAACCAGACCAGTGTGCGCATGCCTTCTCTTGACGTTGGGCCCGTGGCGGGGCATCCCTGGGCGGGTACGATGCCCAAGCCCAGCACGCCGTTGCCCCGCACGCCACTGCCAAGGCGCGCGTGGGCCTGCGCGGCAGCCTTTGTGCTGCAGTTCGCTGTGCTCGACGTGCTGCTCCGCGGGCCGGGCAGCATGGGGCGCTTCACCGTGCCGGCGGTGGCCCTGAGCGTGCTGTTCTGGTCGCTGGTCTTGGCGGCGTGCGCCGGGCCCAAGCGTCGTTTCGTGGTCTCGGTGCTGGTGGCGCTGCTTGTGCTGACGCACGGCGCGGTGCACCGGCTCTATCACGTGCCCCTCACGGTTCAGGTGCTCGAGAGTGCCCTCGCGTCCATGGCCGACGTGCTCTCGGTGCTTCGGGCCAGCGCCGGCACCCTTGCCCTGGGGCTTGCTGTCTTGGCGGCACTCGAGTTCGCCCTGCTGACGCTGGCGGGCCCCGTGGCCACAATGCTGCGCCGCCGCGCCCTGGGCAGTTGGCCACAGCGCGGGGGCGCACTGGCAGCAAGCTGCATCTTGCTGTGCCTGGTACCTGTCACCGAAGGCACCTTCGAGCTTGGCAGTCGGAGCCTGCTGCGCGCGCGCACGCCGCATCCCGCGCCGGTGCTCGGGGCCGAGCCCGTGGCCCCCGTGGTGCCGCGGCCGGGTGTCACCCCGAGCGTCTTGTTCATCATCACCGAGAGCGTTCGCGCCAAGGACCATTGCACGAACACGGCAGGGTCATGCAGCGCGGCTCCATACACCCATGCATTGATGCCCGACCGCATCGTCTTGCCCGAGCTACGAAGCATCTCGAGCTACACCATGATCTCGATCTGGGCGCTCTTGACGGGTCGGGCACCGGCCCTAGAGCGCGAGGCACTCGGCACGGCCCCCACGCTCTTCGACGTGGTCCGCGCTGGACGCTTCGCGCAGCGCCCGACGCTGCGGTACCTGTCCGTGCAGGGCCGCGAGGTGATCTACCGCCAGAGCCTGCTTGGCGTGCTCGACCAGAGCGTGACCTTGGAGAGCTGGGTTGGCGAAGGGATCAAAGACGAAGAAGACTATCTGGAGCGCGGCGTCGACCGACTGCTCGCTTCGCGTTGCGAAGCCGAACTCCCCCAAGAGCATGGCCCCACGGTGACGGTGCTGCACTTTGCCGGAACCCATGCGCCGTACTTCGTGGCGCAAGACCACGCGCCGTTTACGCCTTGGAGCCATGTGGCCAGCTGGGGCACCCTCGATGCGCTGCACAACGCATACAAGAACTCGATCTTGGATCAAGACCGAGGTGTCGAGCGCTGCATCCGCGCGTTTCAGCAGGGCCAGGGCCAACGGCCCTTTATCGTGGTCTTTACCAGCGATCATGGCGAGGCCTTCGGAGAGCACTCGGCCATCCACCACGGGCAAAATCTGTACGACGAGCAAACGCATGTGCCGGGCTACCTGGCAGCGTTCAACGGAGCCTTCAGCCCAGAGCAAGAACGCGCGATCAAAAGGCACGCGACAGAGCCGCACACGCACCTGGACTTGCTGCCAACGGTCTTGGACACCTTGGGCATCTTGGGCGCCGTTGGCGCGGGCCCCGTCGAGGCCAAGCTGTTCGGCCGCAGCTTGCTTCGAGACAGCGCCGCCCGATGGCCGGTTCCCGTGTCCAACTGCACGCCCATCTTCCCCTGCCCCATCAACACCTGGGGCGTACTGGGCGAGACCCATCTGCTGACGGCGCAGCCCCAAGATGGCCAGTTCCGCTGCGTGCCCGTCGGCGACCAGGCAGCTGGCGAGAGCCGCGGACCTGCCTGCGACGAGCTTCGCAAGGCGTCGCTGGCGTTCTTTCCGAAGCTCCCGAACGGCCAAGACAACAAATAGCGTTCGGCGCCGCGGCCCGAGGGCAGCGGTACGCAGGGTGGGGTACGCGTGCCCCGGCCAATGCCCTAGGCCCCGGCACGCACCTCCTGGCCCCAAGGCCCACTTTCCCTCATACTCAAGGTACCCGCACTGCGGCACGACCGTTGCTGCACCGGGGTCTTGGAACCTTCTATGCGCCGCTTGATCCCCTGCACCTTGCTCAGCCTCGCTGCAATTTTCTCTATCGCCGCGTGCGAGACCACGACCACCATCGAGGTGGACGATCCGGACGCCCCCAAAGAAGACGCGAGCAAGGTGTTCGACGCGGGCACCACCGACGAGCAGAACCCCATCGTGGGCATCGACCCCGATCTGCAGATCATCCCCACCGCCGCGTATACCGGCTTCGACGGCACGCGAAACTTCCGCGTGCCCATCGCCGTGTACGGCGCCAAAGACGGACTCACCATCAAGGTCAGCGATCCGACCGTGCTCGACGTCAAGCCGGCGAAACTGACCAACGCGGCCGGCGACGACGGCCAGTGGTACTTGCTCACGGCCAAGAAGGCTGGCGTCGTCGACGTCACCGCTACCTACAAGAGCAAGAGCGTCAAGAGCCGCGTCACGGTGCAGAACTACGATCCGTCCCGCTACACGACGGGCGCAGACCGCTACACCAACGGCACCGGCGACGTGGCCAACAAGGGAAAGCCCTGCGCGGCGTGCCACATCGGCAACGGCGCCCCGGACCATTCCCCCATGTCACTCTCGGGCACCGACGATGAGTTGGCCAAGACCGTCATCACCAATGGCATCAAGGGCGGCGTCCCCATCACCAAGCTCGACCACAAGTGGGAGGCCACGAGCGAGCAGCTCGACGGTCTCGTGACCTACCTGCGGGCCATCGACCCTCGCGGCATCGAACTCAAGTAGCGCGCTCGGTCTTTTAGAACCGGAAGGGGTGCGCGGCGGTGACGCTGCCCGGATCGAAGGTGCCCGTGGGCTCCTCGCGTGTGGGCTGCAGCACCACGAAGGTGACCACCGTTGCGCCGCCGACCACGCCGACGATGCCAGCCACCCAGGCCCAGGTGGGAATGCCTCGCTTGGGCTCGGCGGCGAGCGAGATGGGGATCACGCGGTCGTCCTTGTCTTGGACGATGACTTCGGACTGGTAGGGCACATAGCCCGCGGCGCTGACCCGAAGGGCATGGCCGCCGGAGGGCAACACGCCGGACCACATGCCCTTGGCCACGGGCTTGCCGTCGATGCTGATGTCGTCGCCGGCGCGGGCACGCACGGTGAGTTTGCCCTCGTGAACGATGCGCACCAGGTTGGCCTCGATGAGGATCTCCGGCGCGCCCCCCACGGGCTTTTGCTCGGAGTACTCGGTGTAGTCGGCTTTCTGCACACGAACCTTGCGGACGCCAATGTCGACCAGGATGGGCTTATCGAGGGGCGTCTTGCCCACGAGCTCGTCGTCGATGAAGATCTGGGCGTCGGGCTCGGACACCTTGAAGCGCACGGCAACGGTGAGGGGCTCGATGGCCTTGATCAGATCATCGGCCTCTTTGCGATCGGCCTCGGTGAGCAGCGCCCCACCATCGGCCAGGTACTGGCGAACCAGCACGAGCACCTTGGCGTAACGGCGCTTGTTCTTTTGGCAGGCCGCCATGTTCCACAAGAGGCGCGGGTCTTGGGACTTGTCGTAGGCGCTTTGGAACTTGACGAAGGCGCCATCGAAGTCGCCATCACCAAAGAGCACCTTGCCCGAGTCGTAGTCGGCTTTGGCCTCGGGCTTGAGCGACTCTGCGAGCGACGGCGGGGCAACGGGGGCCGCGGGGGCCGCGGCTGCAGCAGGCGCGGCCGGCTTGGCTGCAGCAGGCGCGGCCGGCTTGGCTGCGGGCTTGGCCGCGGGCTTGGGTTGGGCCAAGGCGACCTGCGAGGCAAAGAGGACGGAGCAACCAACAAGGACGAAAGATTTGTTCACTTGATGCCCATTTGGAGCGGATTTTTGCCCGTGGTTTCGGGCGGAGGGGAGACGACGGTCTTGACGACGGAAGGCGTTGTTGGCTGCACGGCGGGGCGCGGGCCTGGCTTGGCCGATGCGGTGGCGGTCACGACGGCGCTCGGCATCGCGCTGGCGCTGGGAGCAACCGGGGGCACCGTAGGCGGAGGCGCGACGCTGACACGTTCGGACGCGCTGGGCTGCGCCGTGGCGGTGACGACGGAGGCCGAGGGCACGGGGTCTTTGCCGACGGTGCTTTGGCCCTGACGGGAGACCGCGACGAACCCACCGACGCCCAAAGCGAGAAGGACTGCCACGGGCACCACGAACACGGCGGGGCTCCGCCGCGCAGGCTGCACGGGGATCTTTGGATCCGATGGCTCGGCGGCCAACTGGGTGACCGCGAGCGGGTTCATGGACGATTGCCGCGTCGCGGGGATGACAGCGGTGTTGCCTGGTCCATCGCCCGTTTGTGCCGAGGCCACAATTTCGGGCCCGGTGCCGGCGAGCTGGGGACCCGTGCCATCGACCAGCGTGTTGCCGGCGAGCTGCGTCTGCGGCGGCGGAATGCTCGGAGCGCCAAGGACACGAGAGATGACCGCAACGCTCGGCTTGGCCTCTTCGTCCAAGAAGGGCGACAACGCCTGCGCAAGCTCGGCGACGGACTGATAGCGCTCGGACACCTTGCTGCGAAGACACTTGAAGATGACCGCTTCGAGTTCGGCGCTGATGCTGGGCTCGAGCTCGCTGGGGCGATCCGGCGTGTTTTGCAGAATGGCAGCAACAATCTCGGGCATGGTCTCGGCGGTGTACGGCCGGTGTCCCGTCATGAGCTCGTAGAGGATGACGCCCAGGGACCAGATGTCGGCCCGCACATCGACGGCCTTGGAGTTGGTCAGCTGCTCCTGGGACATATAGTAGGGCGTGCCCACCATGGTCGACGTCTTCGTCAGGTTGGTCTGCCCTGGCTCCTCCATCTTGGAGATGCCGAAGTCGAGCACCTTGACCAACACGCGACGGTCTTTTTGCCGTGCCAAGAACAGGTTGGCGGGCTTGAGATCCCGGTGAACGATGCCCGCCGCGTGGGCCTCGGCGAGGGCCTCGCAGGCCTGAAGCACCAGGCGCAGTGCCTCGGTAACGGGGACTCGCCCCTCGCGCGACAAGCGCTGGTCGAGATCCTCGCCCTCGAGGTACTCCATGACCATGTACGGCGCGCCGTTGTCCATGGTGCCAACGTCGATGACTCGGGCAACGTGCGGAGACTGGATGCGCGCTGCGGCCCTTGCCTCCCGGGCGAACCGCTCGGTGACGGCGGGGAACTGCAGGGCGTCGGCCAGCAAGAACTTGATGGCGACCTTCTGGTCGAGCTGTAGGTGACGCGCAGCGACGACCACGCCCATGCCCCCCACGCCGAGTACCTTCTCGACGCGGAACTTGCCCGCGAGCACTTCGCCTTCTTGAACCGGACTCACCATGGGGATCACAGCACCAAGGGTTGCCGAAACGACACGCCCCCCGGAGACGCCCAAATGGTACGGCAAGAGCACGGGATCGCGTTCGAAAAAGTCGTAGGGCACCTTGCCCCCCGGTGACTTGGGTTCTACGACTAGGTGGCATGCAGGCTGGCGAACAAGGGCAAAAGACCCTGGAGTTCTGGTTCGACTACACCTGCCCCTACGCGTACCTGGGCAGCGTGCAGGTGCGGCAGATGGCGCGTCGAATGGGCGCTGCGCTCCGCATGTGCCCCATGCTGCTGGGTGGCGTGTTCAAGGCCAACGGTACGCCGCAAAAACTTTTCCAAACCATTCCCGCGCCCAAGGCCGCCCACAATGCCTCGGACCTCGCACGTTGGGCCGCACTGTTCCAGGTGCCCCCGGTGTCGTTCCCGAGCGAGCACCCCATGCGCAGCGTCGAGGCGCTCCGCGCCACCATTGCATCGGGATGTGATCCAAAGGTCATCGCCGGGTTCTTCGAGGCCTACTGGCAACGACGCGAGCACATCTCGAGCGAACCGGTGATGCGCCGGGTGCTCGAAGCCGCCGGCCACGACGCCAGCTCCTTGATCGAAGCCGCCCAGAGCGAAGCCATCAAAGACGAACTTCGCGCCCGCACCGATCGCGCCATCGGCCTCGGGATCTTTGGGGCCCCGGCATACGTCACGAGCGACGGGCACATGTACTGGGGCCAAGACCGCATGCACTTTGTGGCGCAAGAGCGCGCAGAACAAACCATGGCTGCGATATCCTCGCCGCCGAAAGGATCATCCGTGGCCAAGCACTCCGTCGAACTCTTCTGGGACTTTTCGTCGCCGTTTGCCTACCTGGGGGTCACCCAAGCCCAAGCCATGGCCGAGCGCACCGGCGCGCAGGTGATTTTTCGCCCCATGCTCCTCGGAGGCGTGTTCAAGGCCATCGGTCAGGCCGAGGTGCCCCTCTTCACCTGGAGCGATGCCAAACGCAGGTACTACCTCGACGACCTGCACCGTTGGGCTGCCTACTGGGGCGTACCGTTCAACTTCCCCCAGACCTTCCCCATGAGCAGCATCAAGGCCCTGCGCGCCTACTTGGCGCTGCCCGAAGCCCTTCGTGCAGACTACATGCACAAGACGTTCGAGGCCTACTGGGTGCACGGCAAAGACATCTCGACCGACGCCGTGCTCGGCGAAATCATCGGCAGCGATGCCAGCGCCGTGCTCGGCAAAACCCAAGACCCAGACATCAAGAAGCAGCTCATCGACGCCACCTCGTCGGCCGTAGAGCGCGGGGTGTTTGGTGCCCCCACCTACATCGTCGACGGCAAAGATCTCTACTGGGGGCAAGATCGCCTGCCGCTGGTGGAGCGCGCACTCAGCGCCTGACGCTCAACGGGCAACGCACCCGCAGGCCCAATGCAAAGGACGACGCGATCATGGGACGACGCACGGACCTCGCACGCAGCAAGCACATCACCGAAACCGCGGTGCCGGCGCGCAACTTCACCATAGGCCTCGCCGAGCGTGTGCGGGCCATGGGCGGACCGCCAGCGTGGATGGTCCGCAAAAAGACCATCGAAGACATCGAGGCCGACTTCTTGGATCGCCTGGAAGAGGCGCTGGCCACGTCCGAGGCTGCCGCCCAGAAGGTGCTCGGAACCCTGCGCATCGACAAGCTCAACGAACTCATCGCGCAGCACAACCGGTACTACCCCATCGAGGCTAACCTCCCCATGTCCGCCATCACGTCGGACTACCTGGAGCTCGGCAAACCCTGGCGCCCGCACCCGGGCTGGACCGCCGAGACGCTCCTTGCTCGCGCGCGCGACGAAAGCGCGTAAGCTGCGCGGCCATGCGCATCGCCACGTACAACGTAAACAGCATTCGGGCCCGAGAAGCGCGCTTCGTCGAGTGGATTGAGGCCACCAAGCCCGACGTCGTTTGTTTGCAGGAGCTCAAGGTCGAAGACGACAAGTTCCCGACCATGCTGCTGCGAGGGCTCGGTTACGAGTCGGCGGTGTACGGCCAAAAGACGTACAACGGCGTGGCCGTGCTCTCGAAGACCCCGATGAGCGACGTGCATCGCGGCATGAACGATGGCGACCAAGACCCGCAGGCCCGGGTGGTCAGTGCCGTCACCAATGGCATTCGCGTGGTCAGCGTGTACGTGCCCAACGGCGAATCGCTGACGTCGGACAAGTACGACTACAAGCTGCGGTTCCTGGCCCGCCTCGACGCGTACGTCGACAAGCTGCTTGCCGCAGGCACCCCGTTCATCGTGGCCGGCGACTACAACATCGCCCCCGAAGACATCGATTGCCACGACCCGCCCGCGTGGAAAGACAGCGTGCTGTTCTCGGACAAAGAGCGCGCAGCGTTTGCCGCATTGCTGCGCAAGGGTCTCATCGACAGCATTCGCGCCACCAACCAGGACAAACAGATCTTCTCGTGGTGGGACTACCGAATGCTCGCCTTCCCCAAGAACAAGGGCATGCGCATCGACCATCTGCTGCTTAGCCCAGACCTTGCTCCTCGGCTCAAAGCCGGCGGCTTGGATCGCGACGCCCGCAAGGGCAAGCAGCCGAGCGATCACGGTCCCATGTGGATCGAGCTCGCCTAGGCCCGAAACCCCGTTTTTCGTGGCGTTGGGGATTCCCGCCCGCGCGGCGAGCGTCCTACCACCGCGCAGAACTTTTCCATCTGCGCACCCGCATGCGAGATGATGACCCCATGGACTCCCCCGAGGACCCTCCCTCCCCCGAAGCCCGAAAGCTTCCCGGCGTGATCCCGTCCTCGGATCCCGTCAGCCCCGCCGCCCCCACCCCCGCGCCCGGCGCGGCCGAGGCTGCCGCCGCACCCGAGCCCGCACCCGCGCCCGTCGCGGCCGAGGCTGCCGCCGCACCCGCACCCGCACCCGCACCCGCACCCGAGCCCGCCCCCATCGAGGCTGCCGCCGAGCCT